>NZ_JBVMUY010000005.1:0-394729 GCF_055632325.1 Nocardiopsis sp. KDC1DS13DA1 | reverse complement strand
CCGCTCGTTCCTCGCTCGCGGCTCGCCTCGTCGTGCACCACCCTGTCGGCGCCCGTACGGAAACCCCCTGCGGTGACCGTTCCGGAGAACCGGCCCGGTCCGGCTAGCGCACGCCGATCGAGTCGATGGACGCCAGCAGCTGCTCACGCAGGGCGTCGTTGACCGGCGCCGACCCGGTCTCGTCCGACACGTTCTGCTGCCCCTCGGGGCTGACCACGTAGCGCAGGAAGGCCTGGAGCCGCTCGACCGTGTCCGCGTCGTCGTACTCTCCGCACACGACCTCGTAGCTGACCAGCACCATCGGGTAGCTGCCCGGTGCGGTCGTGCCGTAGTCCAGGTCCAGGGCCAGGTCGTACTCGTTGACGTTGTCCTCGCGGCGCGGTGAGTCGGCCACCACCTGGGCCGCGGCCTCGGGGGAGATCTCCACGAACTCGCCGCCCACGCCGAGGTTCACCGTGGCCATCTCGTGCACGTGCGACATCTCCACGTACCCGATCGCGCCGTTCGCGCGCTTGACCGTGTCGGCGATGCCGCTGTTGCCCTGCGCGGACTCGCGCGGGTGGATCGGCCACTGCCCGTCGGCCTCGTGCGGCCAGGCATCCGGGGCGGCAGCCGACAGGTACCGGGTGAAGTTCTCCGTGGTCCCGGAGTCGTCGGACCGGTTGACCGGCGTGATCGCCAGGTCCGGAAGGTCGGCGTCGGGGTTGGTCTCGGCGATCTCCGGGTCGTCCCAGCGGGTGATCTCCTGGTTGAAGATCCTCGCCAGCGTGTCCGGGCGCAGGTCCAGGGAATCCACTCCGTCCAGGTTGAACACCACGGCGATGGCCACCACGTAGGCGGGCAGGTTGACGGTGTCCGACCCGTAGCACCGCTCGACCGCGTCGGCGTTCTCCTCGGGACTCATCGCCGCGTCGGTCCCGGCGAAGTCCACCGCGCCGTCGATGAACTGGCTGCGGCCGCCGCCGGACCCGATCGAGTCGTAGTAGACCCGGGCGCCCTCACACGCCGTCTGGTAGCCCGCGATCCACGTGGTCATCGCGTTCTCCTGGGCGCTGGAGCCCGCGCCGGACAGGCTCCCGGAGAAGCACTCCAGGTCCTCGGGGGTCGCGATCTGGGGCCCCCCGGGAACCGCCTCGTCGCTGCCGCAGGCGGTGGCGGCCAGCATCAGACCGGCCAGCGCGGCCGAGGCGGCGCCCCGGTGGACGGCGCCACGGCGCCGGACGGGGGACTGGGAGTGCTTGTTGGACGGGAGCACGACTGCTTCTCAACCTCTCGTCGGTGTCGGTGGGCGCGGGCGTGTTCGGCGGACATGCGCCCGGACACCCGTGGTCTCGGGACCGGCCGCCAGGGCGCGATCCCCGCGCACCACCGCGCGACCGTTCTGGGCACGTCGTCGCTGGTGATGGGAGACCGCGGACGAGTCTAACCACCGCCGGACGCGCGCACCCAACGCGGCTCCCTGTGGGATGCCGCTCACCCCGGGCGCCACGGCGTACGCATGACACGCGCACGGCGCGGGCAGGGGTCCTGCGTGAAGAGCGCACACGACACGACCGCCACGGCCGCGCCGACGTCAACCTACCGCCTGCAACTGCGGCCCGGGTTCAGCCTCGCCGACGCCACGGCCCTGCTCGACCACCTGGGCCGGATGGGGGTCGGCGCCGTCTACCTGTCCCCCCTGCTCACCGCCGCCCCCGGCTCCCAGCACGGCTACGACGTGGTCGACCCCACACGTGTCTCCTCCGCCCTGGGCGGCGACACGGCCCGGGCGGCCCTGGCCGACAAGGCCCACGACCTGGGCGTCGGGGTGGTCGCCGACATCGTCCCCAACCACATGTCGGTCGCCGACCCGGCCGCCAACCCGTGGTGGTGGGACGTGCTCAGGCACGGCCGCGACGCGGTCCACGCGCGCTGCTTCGACATCGACTTCGACGCGGGCCCCCTCCTCGTCCCCGTCCTGGCCGACGACGGCGACGGCGGTCGCGCGGCCCTGGACGACCTCACCGTCGCCGACGACTGCCTGGCCTACCACGACAGGCGCTACCCGATCGCCCCGGGCACGTTCACCCCCGGCGACACCCCCGGCCAGGTGCACGAACGCCAGCACTACCGGCTGGTGTCCTGGCGGCGCGGCGACGCCGAACTCACCTACCGCCGTTTCTTCGACGTCAGCGAACTGGCCGCCGTCCGCGTGGAGGAGCCGGGCGTGTTCGACGCCGCGCACGCCGAGATCCTGCGCTGGGCCGACCTGGGACAGCTCGACGGACTGCGCGTGGACCACGTCGACGGCCTCACCGACCCCGGCGGCTACCTGCGCCGACTCGCGGAGCGCTTCGACGGCTGGGTCGTGGTCGAGAAGATCCTCGCCCCCGGCGAGGAGCTGCCCCAGTCCTGGCCCGTGGACGGCACCACCGGATACGACGCGCTGCGCGAGGTGTGCGGTGTCCTCGTCGACCCCGGCGGCGAACCGGCGCTCACCGCCCTGGCCGTCGAACAGGGCGTGGAAACCGACACCGACCGCGTCGACACCCGCGCCCGCCGCCAGGCCGCCACCCGCCTCCTGCGCGCCGAGACGCGCCGGATCGCCGCCCTGCTGCCCGCCCAACCGCCCGACACCACCCCCCGCCCCTCCGCCATGGCCGTCCGCCAGCGCGAGGAGGCCGTCGCCGAACTCCTGTGCTCCTTCGACGTCTACCGCTCCTACCTGCCCGAGTCCGGGGACGCCTGGACGCGCGCCGTACGCCGGGCCCTCGACCGGCGCCCCGACCTGGCCTTCGACCTGGAGGTCATCGACCGCCGCGTCCGCGCGGACCCCGACGGCGAACCCGCCCGCCGCATCCAGCAGACCAGCGGCATGGTCACCGCCATGGGCACCGAGAACACCGCGTTCTACCGGGCCACCCGCTTCACGGCGGCCAACGAGGTCGGCGGCGACCCCTCCCGCATCGCCCTCACCCCCGAGGAGTTCCACACCCGCGCCGCCCGCCGCCAGGCCGCCAGCCCGCACACCATGACCACCCTGTCCACCCACGACACCAAGCGGTCGGAGGACGTGCGCGCCCGCCTGGCCGCCGTGTCCGAGGTCGCCGCCGACTTCGCCGACGCCGTCCGCCGTTGGACCGGCCGCCGACCCCTGCCCGAGCCCTCCCTCAACCTCCTGGGGTGGCAGACGCTCGTCGGCGCCTGGCCGATCGGAGAACAGCGTCTGGCCGACTACCTGCTCAAGGCCGCCCGGGAGGCCCGCCTGGGCACCTCCTGGACCGATCCCGACCCGGACTTCGAGGAACACGTCCGCGCCTGGCCCGCCCGCGTCCTGGGCGATCCCGATCTCAGCGCCGAGGTCGCCGCGTTCGTCGACACCGTACGCGAGCCCGGATGGAGCAACTCCCTCAGCCAGAAGGCACTGCAACTGCTCGGCCCCGGCGTCCCCGACGTCTACCAGGGCACCGAGCTGTGGGACCTGTCCCTGGTCGACCCCGACAACCGCAGGCCCGTCGACTGGTCCGCCCGCGCCGCACTCCTCGAACGCGTCGAACGCGGCTGGAAGCCGCCCGTGGACGACTCCGGAGCGGCCAAGCTCCACCTCGTCCGCGCCTGCCTGCGGCTGCGGCGTGAACTCCGTCCCACCGGCTACCTCCCGCTCACCGCCGCCGGATCCGCCGCCCGGCACGCCCTGGCCTTCGCCCGTACCTCAGCGGGGGGCCACCGGCCCGACGTCGTGGCCGTCGCCACCCGGCTGCCGCTCACCCTGGCCGCCGGGGGCGGATGGCGCGACACCGGTCTGCCCCTGCCGTCGGGCCCCGGAACGTGGACCGAACGGCTCACCGGCCGGACCCTGGCCCCCGTGCGCGCGGACGGCTACACCGTCGCTCCGCTGGCGGACCTGCTCGACCGCTACCCGGTGGCGGTCCTGGTCCGCGGGTGAGGTCCCGGACCCGGCCGCCCCGCGACACCGCCGTCGCACCGGGGAGCGCCGCACGGTGGCGTGGGCCCCGGACGAGGGCGTACGGGCGCGGGAAGCCCCGTGGCGCGACCAGGCGTCCGGCTCCTTCACCGCGGGGCGGGACCGGGTCCGGGAGCGCGTCGGCGACTCGGTAGGCTGAAACGATCATGGCGCCCACCGACACCCCACACCGCACCGGCCCCAGGCTCCGCATGCCCGACGCCGTCGCCGCGGCTCTGGCCTGCCCCACCTGCGGTGCCGCCCTGGAGGCCGGCGAGAGCGGACTGGCCTGCGCCGCCGGACACAGCTTCAACGTCGCCCGCGAGGGCTACGCCAGCCTCCTGACCGGAGCCACACCGCCCGGCACCGGGGACAGCAGGGAGATGGTCGCCGACCGGCTCCGCTTCCAGCGCGCCGGACACTACGACCCCATCGGCCGCGCCCTGGCCCAGGCCCTCCGCCCCGAGCTCGCCGACCGGCGCGCACCCCTGGTCGCCGACGTCGGCGGCGGTACCGGCCACTACCTCACCCAGGTTCTGACCGCCCTGCCCGACGCCGTGGGACTCACCCTCGACGTGTCCAAGTTCGCCGCCCGCCAGGCCGCCCGCGCCCACCCGCGCGCAGGCGCCGTCACCGCCGACGCCTGGCGCGGACTTCCGTTGCGCACCGACGGCGTCGACGCCCTGCTCAACGTGTTCGCGCCGCGCTCGGCCGCCGGGTTCCACCGCGTCCTGCGCCCCGACGGCGTCCTGGTCGTGGTCACCCCCGCCGCCGACCACCTCGCCGAACTGCGCTCCCCGCTGGGCCTGCTCGACGTCGACCCCCGCAAGGACGAACGCCTGGCCCAGGGGCTGCACGGGCACTTCACCCCCGTGGGGGATCGGGAGCTGCGCTTCACCATGGACCTGACCCGAGACGACGCCGCCACCGTCGTCGGCATGGGCCCCAGCGCCCGCCACATCGGCCCCGACGAGCTGCGCGCCCGCGTCGACGCCCTGCCCGAGCCGGTGGGCGTGACCGCCTCGGTGCGCGTCCACGTCTACCGTCCCCGGCCGGAGGGCGCCCTCGGCCAGGGGTGAGGGCCACCGGTACCGGGTAGGTCACCCCGCGTGAGCGAACCGGACACCACCCCCGGACTCGGCGTCCACGGCGACTTCGCCGTGTGGGCGCCCCACGCCGACCGCGTCCGCCTGCGCGCCGACGGCACCGACCACCTCATGCGGCGCGCCGCCGACGGATGGTGGCGCGCCCACGTCGACGGCGCCGGCCCCGGAACCGACTACGGCTACCTGCTCGACGACGCCCCCGAGGTCCTGCCCGACCCGCGCTCACGCTGGCAGCCCGGGGGCGTCCACGACGCCAGCCGGGTGTACGACCACGCCGCCTTCGACTGGTCGGACGCGCGCTGGACCGGCCGCCCCCTGCCCGGCGCCGTGGTCTACGAACTCCACGCGGGCACCTTCACCCCCCGGGGCACCCTCACCGCCGCCGTCGACCGGCTCGACCACCTCGTCGACCTCGGCGTGACGCACGTCGAACTCCTCCCCGTCAACGCCTTCGACGGCACCCACGGGTGGGGCTACGACGGCGTGCTCTGGTCCGCCGTCCACGCCCCCTACGGCGGCCCCGACGCCCTCAAGACCCTCGTGGACGCCTGCCACGCGCGCGGCCTCGCCGTCCTCCTGGACGTGGTGCACAACCACCTGGGCCCCTCGGGCGCCTACCTGCCCCGGTTCGGCCCCTACTTCGCGGGGGAGACCGACTGGGGCCCCTCCCTCAACCTCGACGGACCCGACTCCGACCCGGTCCGCCGCCTGGTCCTGGACAACTGCCTCGACTGGCTGCGCCACTTCCACCTCGACGGGCTGCGCCTGGACGCCGTCCACGCCCTGCGCGACGGCCGCGCCACCCACCTGCTGGCCCAACTGTCCGCCGAGGTCGACGCGCTCGCCGCCGGCCTGGGCCGCCCCCTGTCCCTGGTCGCCGAGTCCGACCGCAACGACCCGCGCACCGTCCTGCCCCGCGAGGCGGGCGGGACGGGGATGACCGCCCAGTGGTCCGACGACCTCCACCACGCGCTGCACACCGCCCTGACGGGGGAGACCCACGGCTACTACGCCGACTTCGCCGGCCCCGACGTCCTGCCCACCGTGCTGCGCCGGGTGTTCTGGCACGCCGGCACCCACTCCTCCTTCCGGCGCCGCACGCACGGGGCTCCGGTCGACACCGCGTCCGTGCCCGGCAGCCGCTTCCTCGCCTACCTGAGCACCCACGACCAGGTCGGCAACCGGGCGCGCGGCGACCGCATGGGGGAGTACGTCTCCCCGGACCTGCTGTGCTGCGGTGCCGCGCTCGTCCTGTGCTCGCCCTACACCCCGATGCTGTTCATGGGGGAGGAGTGGGCGGCCACCACCCCCTGGCCGTTCTTCGCCTCCTTCGCCGACCCGGAGCTGGCCGACGCCGTCCGCCGCGGAAGGCGCCGCGAGTTCGCCGCCCTCGGCTGGGCCCCCGGGGAGATCCCCGACCCGATGGACCCCGCCACCCGCGACGCGGCCGTCCTGGACTGGGGCCAGCGCGACCGGGACCCCCACCGCCGGGTCCTGGACACCCACCGCCGCCTCATCGCCCTGCGCCGCGCCGAACCCGACCTGGCCGACCCCCGCCTGGACCGGTTCGCCGTGCGCTCCAGCGCCGACGGCCGCCGGCTGGTCCTGGTCCGCGGTGGCCTGCGCCTGGTGTGCAACCTCGCCGGCACCGACGCCGACGTCGAGGTGGACGCGCCGCCGCGGGAGGTCGTCCTCGCCACCGGGAAGCCGCGGGTCCTGGGGACCGCGGTCACCCTGTCGGGGGAGTCCTTCGCCGTCCTCCGCCTCTGACCGGCCTCCGCCGACCGTCGTCCCCCGCGTGTACGCTCCGGTCGACCGGTGATCCGACGGGGCGGCACCGTCCCGTGTCAGACGAAGGGCGACATCCGTGACCGACACCACCTGGCACCTGGGTGAACGCTTCGACGCACCCAACGGAACGGTCCGCTGGACCCGGATGGGCGAGGGCGACCCCGTCGTGCTCCTGCACGGCACCCCGTTCTCCTCGTACGTGTGGCGGCACGTGGCCCGGGCCCTGGCGCCCAGGTACACCGTGTACGTGTGGGACATGCCCGGGTACGGGACCTCCGCCGGGTTCGACGGCCAGGACGTGTCCCTGGCCGCGCAGCAGACCGCGTTCACCGCCCTGCTCGACCACTGGGGGCTGGACCGGCCCCGGGTGGTGGCCCACGACTTCGGCGGAGCGGTGGCCCTGCGCACCGCCCTGCTGGACGGCGTGGCCTACGACCGCCTCGCCCTGGTCGACGCGGTGAGCGTGCGCCCCTGGGGCAGCGACTTCTTCCGTCTGGTCAACGCCCGGGCCGACGTGTTCGCGGCCCTCCCGCCGCACCTGCACGAGGCCCTGGTCCGCGCCTACATCGCCACCGCCGTGCACTCCGAGCCGCGCACCGAGGTCCTCGACGCCCTCACCCGGCCCTGGCTCGGCGCCGACGGTCAGCCCGCCTTCTACCGCCAGATCGCCCAGGCCGACGAACGGTACACCGCCGAGGTCGAGGACGCCTACGCCGACCTCGACCTCCCGGTGCTCGTCGTGTGGGGCCGCGAGGACACCTGGCTGCCGATCGAGCGCGGTGAGCGGCTGGCCGCCGCCATCCCCGGGGCCCGCCTCCACCCCCTCGCGGGCGCCGGACACCTGGTCCAGGAGGACGCTCCGGCCGAACTGACCGCCGCCCTCCTGGACTTCCTGTCCTGAGGCGCCCTACCGGTCCAGGGACAGGTGGAGCACCACCCACTGGTCGGGCGCCACCAGGCCGACCGGTGTGCCCGGGGCGACCCCGGCCGCGCGCAGCGCCGCGTCCACCCTCCGTGCGGGGTGCGCCCGGCGCAGCGACGCCCCCAGGGAACCGCCCACGCCCTCGAAGCCCAGTTCGACCAGGCGGCGGTAGGCGCCCGTCCGGTCCGGTGCGACGAGCGGCTCGGACCTGCGCCTGAGCACCAGCAGCCCGGCGTCCACCCGGGGGACCGGCCGGAACCGGTTCCGGCTGATCCGACCGGCCAACGTCCACGACCACTCCGGCCAGGTCAGCACCGTCAGCCGGCTCCACCGCCCGTAGGCGCCGGTGCGCTTGCGCGCGTACTCCAGCTGGGTGACCAGCGTGGCCGAGGCCAGCCCCCGGGCGTCCAGGCACCAGCGGACGATGTCGGAGGTGCGGGCGTAGGGGATGTTGCCGACCACGTGGAACCGGCCGTGCGGCGGCCGCGCGCGGGTGAAGTCCGCGCACACCACCCGCACACCCCGGTCGGGGCCGCGGTAGCGGGCGGTCAGGCGGGCGGCCAGGCGGCGGTCGATCTCGTAGGCGATCACCCGCCGCGCGGCCGGGACCAGGAAGCGGGTGATCGCGCCGTCGCCGGGGCCCACCTCCACCACCAGGTCGTCGGAGGTCACCCCGGCGACCCGGACCACGTACCGGGCGGCCCCGGGGTCGGTCAGGAAGTTCTGGGAGAGGCGTCGGCGGCGGTCGCCGGCGTCGCCGTGGCGAGGACGTGTCGTACGTGCCATCGAAGGGTCCGATCCAGCCACGCGAGTGGCGGACGAGGACGGGCGGCACGGACGGGCGCCGCGAGGCGCGCACATCGAGAAGAAAGGGGTCCGGGCGGCCCGTCCGTGGTGGTTCGGGGACGGGACTGGACCTGGACCGGTACACGCGCATGACGGGGAGCCCGCCGCCCGGCCGCGGCGGCGCGGACGCGTGAGCACGTCGGCGGCGCGGCGGGGACGGCGGGGCTCTCACCCTCGGACGGAGCCGCTCCGAACACGCGGGTTCGGGGGCTCCCGGACGTCGTCTAGCGGTCCAGGGACCCGGACCGGGGGCGGACGACGAGATCGTGGGCGCTCGCGGACCAGGACAGGACCTGGTTCACGACCGCGTAGAAGCTGGCCATGCGCACACCCTAGAAGGGGCGCGTTCCCGGGATCAAAGGGTTTTCCGCAGTCGTGGAAATCCGGTGGCGGCCCCGCGTACGGCCCCGCGATACTCACCCCTATGCCGAACTTCGCGGACTTCGACACCCGCCACTACCGCACGGTCGACGTGGCCACCGGCTACGACGGCTGGTCAAACACCTACGAGGACTCGGTCCTGGACGCCATGGACCTGGCGCTCCTGGACGGACTCACCCACCCCGACTGGTCGGGGGTGGGGCGCGCCGCCGATCTGGGCTGCGGGACCGGACGCACCGGAGCGTGGCTGAGGGGGAGGGGCGTGCCGCACGTGGACGGCGTCGACCTCAGCGAGGGGATGCTGAGCCTGGCCCGCGACCGCGGGGCCCACACCACCCTCACCCTGGGCGACGTGCGCGACACCGGGCTGCCCGACGGCGGCTACGACCTGGTGATCTCCTCACTCATCGACGAGCACCTGCCCGACCTGGGCCCCTACTACGCCGAGGCCCGGCGGCTCACCGCGCCCGGCGGATCCCTCGTCCTGGTCGCCTACCACCCGCAGTTCATCATGGTCTCGGGGATGCCCACGCACTTCACCGACGCCTCCGGCGAGGACGTCGCGATCAGCACCCACCTGCACCTGATCAGCGACCACACACGCGCGGCCGTCGCGGCCGGGTGGACCCTCGCCGAGCTGGCCGAGGCCACGGTGGACGAGACCTGGGTGGCCGCCAAGCCCAAGTGGAAGCGTTTCCACGGCCACCCGATCTCCATGGCCATGGTCTGGACCAGGCCCGCCTGACCGGGATGGCGGAACCCGGAGCCGACGGCCGCCCCGAAACCGTCCGACCGGGGACGACCGCACCGCGCCGCGGGTCACCGCGGGAGACGGAGCCGCTCACCCACACCAGGGGCCGACGCGACGGGCACGGCGGGAACGACAGGGGTTCACGCCGTAACATCGCCCGGTCCCGGCGTTCGGTGACGCGTGGCAGCCGACGCCGTACGTTCGTGGCCCTGGCGGGCGCGCGCGGCGCCGTGGACGCGGAGACGGTGACCGCGGTCAGTCGTCGCGGACGTGCTCGGCCTCCACAGCCTCGAAGAACGGGTCCACCTGGCGCAGGCGTTCCTGGATCACGTGCGCCAGGTACGGGCCGAGGTCCTCGTCGTCGGCCAACCCGTGTTCCGCCCGGAACCTCTCCTCCTGCTCGGGTTCCATGGTGATCTGGATGCCCACCCTGCACAGTCTCATGGGGCCAGCCTAGGCGCGGTCCGGCGGGGGCGGGGCCCTGCACACGGACGGGGCGCCCCGCCCGCGCCGGGGCCCGGGCGGGGCGAGCGGAACGGCTCACGCACCAGCGGCGGAGTGAGAAGGCGCGGTGAGCGCGGCCAGCCACACGCTCCGGTGGCGCTCGACGTAGGCGGCCGCGGGCCCCCAGTGGTCGGCGTGCCCCTCGGCGTGCAGTCGCGCCCACGGCTGGCGGCCGGTGCGCGCCCCCTCCACCAGCAGCCCGTGCATGCCGCGCACCTCGTGCAGGATCGCGTCAGGCAGTTCTCGGCGCTGGGCGCCGTCGCATCCGTAACCGTCCGCCAGCGCCCGCAGCCTGGCGGCGTCGCGCTCGGGGGAACCGTCCGGGTGCAGGGGCACGAAGCCGTGCGCGGCGTAGCCCAGGTCGCCCGTCCGGGTGCCCGGTCCGGCGTTGTCCCAGTCGATGAACGTCCAGGTGTCCGAGCCGCCGTCCCGGACGAGGTTCCACGGCCCCAGGTCGTGGTGGCACACGATCTCCTGCCCCCGGGGCGCCACCACCACGTCCCACTCCGTGTCGGGCAGGGGCGGCAGGTCGGCCGTGAGGTCGTGCAACCGGCGGATCAGGGCGCCCAGTCGGCGCAGCTCGGCGACGGTCATCGGCGGCAGCCGGTCGGCCGTGGTTCCGCGCACGTACTCCAGGCGCTGGCGTCCCCGCCCGTCGCGGCCGAGCCACGCGGGGGCCGCCTCGTACCCCGCCCGTTCAGGTGGGTCAGGAGCGGGCCGACGGCGGGGGAGGAGGGGGACCACGGCTTGCGCACCGTGCGCCCCACACGCACCACGCTGTCGGAGACGTTGCCGCCGTTCAGGGTCTCCTCGTCGGGCATCACGTTCCGGTTCCGTCCGTCCTCGCCAGTTCGGTCTCCCCGATCTCCGCCCGCCCCGGGGGCGGATCCGTTCGGTCCGTACACGGTACGGGCACACGTTCCTCCCGGACGGCGGGGCCCGGATCCCGATGCCCGGTCGCGGAGTCCCGGGCGGGCCGGTCTCCCGGTCACGGGTGCGTACACGCTCTTTCCGGTGCGGTTCGCCGGAGGCGGGAAAACCCCTCGCGCCTCCCGCGGTGCCCGCGCGCCGCGCTCCGGCGAAAGGCGTTCCCGGGTCGTCGCGAACGGTTCATCCCGCATTCATCCGGAAAATGCGAACGGTCGCCGGATCGGCTGGGGCGGTCGCCCCGGTGGAAGGGTGTGACGCTGGTCTCCGGTCCCTCTTTCGCGGATATCCCGCCGTCTCCGGCATCCCTTCGGCTCCGCTCCGGTCGGGCTCCCGGTGGTGTTCCGGGGCTGTGGAGTCGGCCTCCGGCGCCCCCCGGAGGAGGTTCCGGCGGGCTGGGTCCTCCATGACTTCCCAGGTCACAGCTTTTTACTCATCTCCCAAACAGTCCAAATCCACCGATCTTCGACAAAACGCTATCAAAAGAAAAAGCATCACATCGGGGACTTTTTTCTTTTTCGTCCGCTGTATCGCGGCGTGTCGGACCCCTTCATCCGGAGGGCGCCGCGGCGCCCGAAGTGTTCCGCCCGCCGTGAATCCGCTGGTGGGGCGCTTGAGTGTGCGAGGGCGGCGGTGAGGCGGGGTTGCGCGCTTCTCGCAATAAGTTAATCGCGAGTAATCAGTTGTCCGAAAAAAGTGCATGTAAAGGTATAGACGGGCGTGTAATGACTATGTCACTATCTGGAATGTCGCTGACGGAGACGGCCGCGAGGGAGTCCGTGTGATCAAGGGGTACGGTGTGTTCTGCGACGCCGACCGCCACTTCTACGACACGCCCCACCGTCTCTGGCCGGGTGCCGGGGCGTCCGGGACGGTCGGCCGACGCGACCGGGTCTTCGAGGCGGCCGAGCGGCCGGTGCCCGAGGGGTGGCAGAGGCACCGGGCCGGAGACTGGCTGGCACTGCGCCCCGTCGAACACCGCCTGCCGGACCAGGGGTGGAAGATCCACGTCTCCGCCCGCCTGGACAACGCCGAGTCCGTCCTCGCCCGCATCTGGGACTACTGCGTGGCGCGGGGCGTCTCCTTCAAGTTCGTCCCCACCCGGTACCTGCTGCACAACCGCAACGCCAAGTACGCCGACCGCGGGGGCAGCGGGAAGTTCGTCACCGTCTATCCGGCGGACGACGCCGAGTGCGCGGCGGTCGCCGCCGGCCTGGACGCGCTCGTGGGCGGCGAACCCGGTCCCTACATCCTCAGCGACCTGCGCTGGAGTGCGGGCCCGGTCCACCTGCGCTACGGGAGCTTCACCAGGCGGCACTGCTACGACGAACACGGCGAGCCGGTACCCGCACTGGAGAACGCCGACGGCGTGCTCGTGCCCGACCAGCGGGGCCCGGTCTTCCGCACACCCGAGTGGGTGACCGTCCCCGACTTCCTGCGCCCGCACCTGGAGGCGCGCCAGGCCGTCGACGTCACCGGCCTGCCCTACGACATCGAGCGCGCCCTGCACTTCTCCAACGGCGGCGGGGTCTACGCCGGGCGGGACCGGCGCACCGGTCAGCCCGTGGTGCTCAAGGAGGCCCGGCCGCACGCCGGCCTGGCCGCCGACGGCGCCGACGCGGTGCGCCGCCTGGGCCGGGAGCGCACCGCCCTGGAGCGCCTCTCCGGGCTGGCCTGCACCCCCGAGGTCAGGGACGCCTTCGTCCTCGGGGAGCACCATTTCCTGGTGATGGAGTACATCCAGGGCAGGCCGCTGAACGCCTTCTTCGCCCACCGCCACCCGCTGGTCGGGGCCGACCCCGAGCCCGGTGCCCTGCGGGAGTACGCCCGGTGGGCGATGCGCCTGCACGGCCTGGTGGAGGAGGCGGTCGAGGCGGTGCACGCCCGCGGGATCGTCTTCAACGACCTGCACCTGTTCAACATCATGGTCTCCGAGGACGAGTCCTCGGTGGTGCTGCTCGACTTCGAGGCCGCCCGGGACGTGAGCGAGGGAGGCCGCCAGACGGTCGCCAACCCGGGGTTCGTGGCCCCGCGCGGGCGCCGGGGCTTCGACGTGGACCTGTACGCGCTGGCCTGCCTGCGCATCGCCCTCTTCCTCCCCCTGACCAGCATGCTTGCCGTGGACCGGAGTAAGGCCCGGCACCTGGCGCAGGAGGCCGCGCGCCTCTTCCCCGAGGCCCGGGAGTTCCTGGAGCTCGGCGTGGCGGAGATCCTGCGCGATCCGGACGGCGGACCGGGGGCGCAGACGCCCACGGAGGCCCCGCGCCCACCGTCCGTCGGGGAGCGGGACGCCTACCCGCCGGCCGAGCCGGGGGACTGGCCGCGCAGCCGCGACTCGATGGTCCGCGCCATCCTCGCCTCGGCCGACCCCGACCGGGACGACCGCTACTTTCCCGGCGACATCGCCCAGTTCTCGACTGCGGGCGGCGGACTGTCGTTCGGCTACGGAGCCGCCGGGGTGCTCTACGCACTCGCCGAGAGCGGCGCGGAGCGGTGTCCCGAGGCCGAGGAGTGGCTGCTCCGGCACAGCAAGGAACCCGCGTCAGGAACCCCCCTGGGTTTCTACGACGGACTCTCGGGCCTGGCCTGGACCCTGCACCGCCTCGGTCACGTGGAGCCCTCCCTCGCACTGGCCGAACTGGTCATGGAGCAGCGGTGGGAGGGGCTCGGCCCCGGTCTGCACGGCGGGACGGCCGGCATCGGCCTGGCCCTGGACTCCCTGGGCGCCGACACCGGCGACGCGCGGATGCGCGCGGGCGCGCTGCGCTGCGCGGAGCTGGCCGCGCACGGTCTCCTGGGCGCCCGCCCCGAGCGGCGCCGTGCCGGGCTGCTCCACGGCGGGGCGGGTGTGGCCCTGCTGTGCCTGCGCCTGTACGGGCGGACCGGTGACACCGCACTGCTCGACCTGGCCGAGAGGGCGCTCCGCGCCGACCTCGACCAGTGCGTGACCAGTGCGTTCGGCACACTCCAGGTGGACGAGGGGTGGCGGACCATGCCCTATCTCGGCGCGGGCAGCGTCGGCGTGGGGATCGTGCTCGACGACTACCTGGAGCACCGCTCCCACGAGGCGTTCGAGCGGGCCCGCCCCGAGATCGTCCGGGCGGCGCAGGCCGGTTTCTACGCCCAGCCCGGCCTCTTCCGCGGCCTCGCGGGCATGGTGCTGTACCTGAGCCGGACGACGACACCCGCGCCCGGAACCGACCCCGCGGGCGTGCGCCGCCAGATCGACGCCCTGTCCCGGTACGCCATGCGCTACCAGGGCCACCTGGCCTTCCCGGGAGAGCAGTTGATGCGACTCTCCATGGACCTGTCCACGGGCACGGCGGGCTGTCTCCTCGCGCTGGCCGCGGCCCAGCGCGAACAGCCCGCACAGCTGCCCTTCCTTCCGCCGCTGCGGACCCAGAACCGGCCACTGCCATGGCCCGGAACAAATGAATAGAAGACGACAAGGAAACCGAAGGAAAGGATAACAGCCATGACCCTGCTCGACCTGCAGTCTCTGGAGACCACGAAGGACGCTGCCCACGGCGAGGTCGCCGGGACCAGCACCGCCAGTCTCCTGCTGTGCGGTGACAGCAGCCTGAGCGTCACCACCTGCTAGTGGCCGCGCCGCGGGCCCGGGTTCCCGGCCCGCGGCGCCGAGTCCGGTCTCCGGACTCTCCGCACGGTCCGGCGGCGCCCGCGGGCGCCGCCGGACTCAGCCACGACCTCCGCAGGAAGGCATCCGTATGGTGTCCACCCGCGTGCGTGACGCTGGGACGGACGGAGACTCCGCACGCTCGGCGGACGCCCTGCTCGCCCGCATGGCCCGGGCCAGCGCCGGACGCACCGCCGCCATCCTGTTGTGCGCCGCAGCCGCCGCGGTCGCCTCACTGGCGCTGCCCGCCGTGCTCGGACGCACCCTCGACCTGCTTCTGGAGCAGCACCCCGACGCCGGACGCCTGCTGGCGGCGGCCGTGGCCCTGACCGTGGCCGAGGTCGTGTTGGACGCGCTCGTCGCCCTCCTGGCCGGTACGGTCGGCGCGCGCTCCACCGCCTGGCTCCGGCTGCGGGCCGTCCGACGGTTGGTGGCCGCGGCACCCCACGACGTGAACCGTTTCTCCCCCGGTGACGTGGCCACCCGGCTCTCCGCGCACGCCACGGAGGCCGGTGCCGCCCCCGCCGGCGCGGCCCGTATCGTCGCGGCGGTCCTGGCCCCCGGCGGCGCCCTGGTCGCCCTGTTCCTGATCGACCCGTGGACGGGCCTGGCCTTCTGTCTGGGGCTGCCCCTGCTGTTCCTGTTGCTGCGCTCCTTCGCCCGCGGCTCCTCCGACAGCGTCTCCCGGTACCAGCGGGTGCAGTCGCGGATCGCGACGCGGCTGACGGACGCACTGGGCGGCGCGCGTGCCATCGCCGCGGCCGGGACCGCGGACGAGGAACGCGCCCGCGTCCTGGGCCCGCTGGACGAACTCGGTGCCGAGGGCCGGCGCATGTGGTCGGTGCACGGTTCGGCCACGGCGCGCAGCGGGGTGCTCATGCCCCTGCTCATCACCGCCGTGCTGGCGGTCGGCGGACTCGGCCTGGCGGACGGGCGGACCAGTGTCGGTGACCTGCTGGCGGTGTCCCGGTACGCCGCGCTGGCCGCGGGGCTGGGCGCGGTCGCCGCTCCGCTCGGGGCGCTGGTCCGGGGGCGCACGGCGGCACGGCGCGTGAACGAACTCCTGACCGTTCCCCCGTTGGGCCACGGCGCGCGGGACCTGCCCCCGCGGGGCTCCGGGTTCCTGGAGCTGCGCGGCGTCGGGGTCAGACGCGACGGCGCGTGGGTGCTGCGCGGCGTCGACCTGTGCGTGCCCGGCGGTGCGACGGTGGCCGTCGTGGGACGTTCGGGCTCGGGCAAGTCGACGCTGGGAGCCGTCGTCGGGCGGCTCACCGACCCCGACGAGGGCCGGGTCCGCCTGGACGGGGTCCCGCTCGACGCCCTGGCCCCCGACGTGCTCCGCCGCGAGGTGGGGTACGCGTTCGAGCGGCCCTGGCTGCAGGGTGCCACTGTCGGCGACGCGATCGCGGCGGGAGCCGTGACCGCCCCGGGGGACCGGGTGCGTGCGGCCGCCCGGGCGGCCGGAGCGGACGGCTTCGTCCGGGCGCTTCCCCGGGGGTACCACACGCCCCTGGACGAGGCGCCGTTCTCCGGCGGTGAGCTGCAGCGGCTGGGACTGGCCCGGGCGTTCGCCCACGCGGGACGGCTGATGATCCTGGACGACGCCACCTCCAGCCTCGACACGGCGACCGAACGGCAGGTGGACCGGGCACTGGAGCGTGAGGTCCGCCCCGGCACCCGCGTCGTCATCGCGCACCGGCTCTCCACCGCTGCGCGCGCGGACCTGGTGGTGTGGCTGGACGGCGGACGCGTCCGCGCGGTCGGCAGGCACGCCGCGCTGTGGCGGGACCCCGGCTACCGCGCGGTCCTCGGCCGCACCGACGCCGGGGGGAACCGGTGAGGCCCGCGCCCACCGCGGTGGACGCGGGCGGGGCGCACAGCACGACCCCGCCGCGTCCGGGACGTCCCCGGCACCGCGGGTCGGGGCCACGGCGCCGGTCCGCGCGGCACCCGGGGGCGCTGCGCGGACTGGTGCCGCACGCCCTCCCCTTCCTGCGGCGTCACCGGGGGGCGCTGCTGCGCCTGGGCGCCTGGTCGCTGCTGGAGTCCGCGCAGACCTTCCTTGTCGGGATCTGCCTGGCCCGTGCCCTGGACCACGGTTTCCTGGCGGGGCGCCCCGCGCTCGGCCTGGTGTGGCTGACCGTCGCGGCGGGTTCGGTCCTGCTCGCCGGCCCGGCGCTGCGCGGTGTCTTCGGCCGACTGTCCGACCTGGTGGAACCGCTGCGGGACGGGCTCGTGCGGCGTGCCGTCGGGCAGGCCCTGGACCGGGCCGTGGCCGACCCGGCCCGGGCCGCGGAGGTCGAGCGCGTCGCCGTCTCCCGGCTCACACAGCAGACGGAGATCGCCCGCGACAGTTTCGCCGGTCTGGTTCTGACGGTCCGGTCCTTCCTGTTCACCGCGGTGGGAGCGCTCGCGGGAATGCTCACCCTGGCTCCGCATCTGCTGTTGGTCGTGGTGCCGCCGATGCTGCTCGGGCTGGCGCTCTTCCTGTGCACCCTCGTCCCGATGGCCGCGGCGCAACGCCGTTTCCTCGACGCCGACGAGGCGTTCACCGACCGGGCCGGAGCGCTGCGGGGCGGGTTGCGCGACCTGGTGGCCTGCGGGACGACCGGTGCGGCGGCCGACAGGGCACGGGAGCTGGCCGACCGGGCCGCCGCCTCGACGCGGTCCCTGGCCCGGTGGACGGCCGCCAGGACGCTGGCACTGGGCGTGGCCGGGCAGCTGCCCGTCGTGCTGCTGCTCGTGGCCACGCCCTGGCTGCGCGACCAGGGCGTCACCACGGGAGCGCTCATGGGTGCCCTCGCCTACCTCGTGCAGTCACTGCTGCCCGCGCTCCAGACGATGATGACCGCGGTGGGGGCCGCGGGCAGCCGCCTCATCGTGGTCCTCGACCGGTTCGTGCCCCCGGAGGCGGACACCGCGGGCGAGGGGGCGGACGGGGCGGCCCGGACCCGGGCCGACCGGTCGTGCGCCGTCCCCGGTCCTGCCGCGGGCCCCGCTCCGGCCGTGTGGTGCCGCGGGCTCCGGGTGTCCTACGGGGCCGGGACGTCCCCCCTGGTGGAGGGGTTCGGCCTCACGGTCGGGCAGGGCGAGCACATCGCGGTCGTCGGTCCGAGCGGGATCGGCAAGTCGACGCTGGCACACGTGCTCTGCGGACTGCACCCGCCCGACGAGGGCGCCGTGTGCCTGGCCGGCCGCCCGGTGGCCGGGCGCTCTCCCCGGGAACTGGCCCGGATGCGCGTCCTCCTGCCCCAGCGGGGCTACGTCTTCGCCGGTTCGGTCCGGGAAAACCTGGCCCAGTTGGAACCCGGTGCCGGGGACGACCGCCTCGGCCGGGCGGTGGAGGCACTGCGGCTCGGGCCGCTGGTGGACCGCCTCGGCGGTCTGGGGGCCGATGTGGATCCGGCAACGCTCTCGGCCGGCGAGCGCCAGGCGCTCTGCCTGGGCCGGGCCTACGTGTCCGCCGCCCCGCTGCTCATCCTGGACGAGTCGACCTGCCACCTGGACCCGGCGGCGGAGGCGCACGCGGAGGAGGCGCTGGCGAACCGGCCGGGCACGACGCTCATCGTCATCGCGCACCGGCTGTCCTCGGCGCTGCGGGCCGACCGGATCCTCGTCCTGGACGGCGCGGGCACGGCGTCGGGCACACACGAGTCCCTGCTGCGCGGCTCCCCGCTCTACCGCGATCTGGCGGGCCACTGGAACGCGTCCGGCTGAGCGCACCGGGCCGCCGCCCCCTTGCCCCTCCAAGATGTTAGCTACTAACATGTTAGTCACTAACATCAGGAGGCCGGGATGACGGACTGGCGGGCGGACAAGCGGGCGCGCACCCGCGCGGCGATCCAGGAGGCGGCGCTCGGCCTGTTCGCCAGGTACGGCTACGACCAGGTCACCGTGGAGCGCGTCGCCGCGGCCGCGGGCGTCTCCCACACCACGTTCTTCCGGTACTTCCCGACCAAGGAGGACGTCGTCCTCAGCGACGACCACGACCCCCTGATCGCCCGGTACGTCCGCGCCAGGACCGAGACCGACCCGGTCGAACGCGTCCGTCTGGGCCTGGCCGAGGCCTTCACCCACCTCGACACGGCCGCGTTGGAGGCCACCCGCGAGCGCACCCTGCTGATCCTCTCGGCACCGAGCCTGCGCGCCCGCCTCTGGGAGAACCAGGCCGCCACCCAACGGCTCCTGGAGGGGGTGCTGCACGGGTCGGCGCCCGGACCGGTCCCCCTGGCGACCCGCGCCGTCGCGGCGGCCTGCACCGCCGTGCTGACCACCACCGTCACCGCCTGGGCCGAGGACGGCCCCACGCGGGCCCTGCCGAGCATGGTCGACGAGGCCCTGGCGGCCCTGCGCCCTCCCACGCCCTGACCCGGGCGGAAAGGCGGTCTCCGTGGAAGCGATCGGCGTGCGCGGCCTCACCGTCCACTACCGCGGTGCTCCCGCCCCGGCCGTGGACGGCATGGACTTCACCGTCGGACGGGGTGAGGTCTTCGGACTCCTGGGTCCCTCCGGTGCCGGGAAGTCCACCGTCCACCGCGTCCTGACCCGGCGGATCCGCCGGTTCGGGGGTACCGTCAGCGTGCTCGGCGCACCCGTGCACCGGGGCCGCGACCGGGACTTCTTCGAGCGGATCGGCGTCGGTTTCGAACTCCCCGCCCACCTTCCCGCCCTGACCGCCAGGGAGAACCTGGCCGTCTTCGCCGCCCTGTACCGCCGTCCCACCGAGGACCCGGACGCGCTCCTGGACCTGCTGGATCTGACCGACGCCGCCGACCGCAGGACCGCCGAGTTCTCCAAGGGCATGCTCGTCCGCCTCAACCTGGCCCGGGCCCTGGTCAACCGGCCCGACCTGCTTCTGGTGGACGAGCCCACCAGCGGACTGGACCCGGTCCGGGCCGAACGCGTCCGCCAGGTCCTCAGGGAGCGCGCCCGCCGGGGGAGCACGGTCGTGGTCACCACCCACGACATGCTCACCGCCGAACGCGCCTGCGACCGCGTCGCCTTCGTCGTCGACGGGCGCGTCGCCGCCGTGGACAGCCCCCGGCGCCTGCGGCTCGCCCACGGCAGGCCGGGTGTCGTCGTGGAGTTCCGCAGGAACGGACGCCTGGAGCGCACCGAACTGCCCACGGCCGCCCTGGCGCGGTCACTCGGGATCACCGGATCCCACGTGGAGACCGTGCACAGCCGCGAGGCCACGCTCGACGACGTCTTCGCGCGCCTCACCGGCCGACGGATCGGGCGGGAGCCGTGAGCGTCCCGCCGATCCGCGCCCTGACCGCGGTGGGGTTGGAGGCGCGCGTCCACGTCCGGCGGGGCACGGCGGCCGCGGCGCTGGGCCTGGCACTGGTGTGGGCCCTGGTCCTGCTCGTGCTCCCGGAGGAACCGGCCCGCACGCTTGCGGGGCTGTTGCTGTTCCTGGACACCGCCGGGTTCGGCGTGCTGTTCGTCGCGGTCCTCATGCTCGGTGAGCGCACGAGCGGGGCGTGGGCGGCGCTGGCGGCGAGCCCCCTGGGCGCGGGGGAGTACCTGGCCGCCCGGCTGGCGGTGTTCACCGTGCTCGGCGCCGCGGCCGCGCTGCCGGTCGCGGTCGCGGCGCGCCCCGCCGACGGCGTGACCGGCACCGCCGCGGCCGTGGGGGGCACGGCCCTGCTCGCGACCCTGCTGTGCGCGGTGTCGGTGGCCGCGTGCGCGTCGGCGCGGAACCTGGCCGACCTGATGGTCGCCCTCCCCCTCTGGCTGGGGCCGCTCCTGGCGCCGCCCCTGCTGACGGCGGCCGGGGCGGCGGAGCACCCGGTCTGGTACGCCGTGCCGACCACGGCCGCCCACACGGTGGTGCGCTGGGGGCTGGACCCCTCCGCCGTGCCGCTGCCGGGCACGGCGGTCGCGGCACTGGCGGCGTTCGCCCTCGCCGCGACCGCCGGTGCCTGCCTGCTGGCGCGCCGCGCCCTGGCCCGGGCGCGGACGGCCGAGGGGGCCCGTCCCCCGTGGGCCCGCGCCCGGGGGCCGCGGGTCCGGCGCGGCCCCGCCCCGGGGGGACATCCGGTGTGGGTGCTGACCCGCACCGATCTGCGGGGCGCGGCCGCCGACGGCATGGTCTGGGCGCTCGTGGCCGGACCGGTCGCGGTGGCCCTGGGACTGCGCGCGGGGCTGCCCCTGGTACCGGACGTCCCGCTCCTGGACGGTCTGGACGCGGCGGCGTGGCGGCCGGTGCTGTTGGCGGCCCTGGTCCTGCTGCACGTGCCGATGATGGCCGGTGCGGTGGTGGCGCTGCGGGCCGTGGAGGACCGGGAACGGGGCACGCTGGCCCTGTGGGCCGCCTCCCCGCTCGGAACCGGAAGCTACCTCACCTGCCGGGCGGTGGCCGCCGCCGGGCTCGCCGCGGTGCAGCTCGCTGTCACCCTGCCGCTCAGCGGACTGGTCGACGGCGGCGTGTGGTCGGCGGCCCCGGCCGTTCCCGTCGCCGGACTCCTGGCGGCGGTCCTCGCGCTGGCGGTCACGGCCCTGGCGCGGGACCGGGTGCGCGCCCTGGTCGTGCTCAAGGGGGTGGGGGTGCTCTTCGTCCTGGTGCCCGTGGCGGTGTGGGTCCTCCCCGATCCCTGGGCGCGGTTCCTGCTCGTGCTGCCGGTGGCGTGGCCGCTGGCCGCCCTGCCGGCCTACGGTCTGGTCCCCGCGGCGCTCGCCGCGCCGTGCGGTGCCGTGGCGGGCGGCCTGCTCGCCGCGGCCGCCTGGCGGTGGGCGCGCTCGGCGGTCAGCCGTTGACCGCCTCCGCGCCGGTCCCGGTCAGGGCGGCCTCGTCCACGCGGGCCAGGACGACGAGGGGCGCGAGGGCCACCAGGGCCATGAGCGCGAACACCGCGCGCAGGCCCAGGAGTTCGGCGAGCGCGCCGCCCAGGGCGGCCCCCAGGGGCATGGTGCCCCACGCCACCAGCCGGTAGGCGCTGTTGACCCGGCCCAGGAGCGCGTCGGGGGTGACGCGCTGGCGCAGCGACACGGTGATGACGTTCCACACCGCGATGCTCACGCCCCCGACGGCGAACCCGACCCCGATCACGAGGGGGTGCGCGGTCAGCGCGGGAACGCCGAGCAGAACGCCGAACCCCAGGACCGACAGCCGCAGCGCCCAGGCCCGGCCGAGCACGCCTTCGACGCGGTCGGCGGTCAGCGCGCCGAGCAGACTCCCCGCCGCGGTGCTGGTCAGCAGGAGTCCGTAGGCGGGCTCGGACAGCCCCATCGGGGAGTCCGGCCCCACCGCGAACAGCACCAGGATCGCGAAGGTCGCGCTGGTGGCCAGGTTGGAGGAGCCGACCAGGACCGCGAACGTGCGCAGCAGCCGGTGCCGCCACAGGAACCGCAATCCCTCGGTGATGTCGGCGCGCAGGGTCGTGCGGGTGGCGCGCTCCACCCGGAACCGCCCCCGCACCAGCAGCAGCGCCCCCACGGCCACCAGCCACAGCGCGGCGGGCGCCGCGAAGGCCGCCACGGCGCCCAGCGCCACCAGCAGTCCGCCCAGGGGAGGGCCGACGAACTGGTTCGCGGTGAGTTCGACCGCGTGCAGGCGCCCGTTGGCGCGGGAGAGCCGTGCGCGCGGCACGACCTGGGGCAGGATCGACTGCGCGGCGGTGTCGTGGACGGTCTCGGCGGCCCCGACGCAGAACGCCGCGGCGTACAGCACCCAGATCGAACCGGTGTCCATGGCCAGCAGCGCGGCCAGCAGGCCCAGGAGCGCCGCGCGTGCGAGGTTGGCGCCGAGCATGGCCGTGCGCCGGTCGACGCGGTCGGCCAGCGCCCCGGCGGGCAGGGCCAGCAGCAGCCAGGGCAGGCTCAGCGCCAGGGTGGCGCCCGCGACGAGCGCGGGGGAGTCGGTGCGGGCCAGGGCGGCCAGCGGCAGGCCGACCTTGAGCACGCCGTCGGCCAGGTTGGACAGCGAGGACGAGGTCAGCAGGAGGCCGAAGCGCGCGCCCAGGGGGCCGCGTCCGGCGTCGGGGGAGGGGGTGCCGGGACGCAGGGGGGTGTCGTCGGTCATGAATCGATCATCACCGATCGATTGAGAAAACTCAATCGCTTGCCGGGCGGGACTTCGCGCCCGCCCGCGCGTTCGTTAGGCTGTCGCCATGGGTGAGCTGGAGGACGGGCGCGGGTCGGCCCCCGCCGGGAGGCGGCGGCGTCCGGCGACCGCCCGGGAGGTCAAGGCCCTGGCGCACCCGCTGCGCGTGCGCATCATGCGGCTGTGCCTGCACCGCGAACTCACCAACAAGGAGATCGCCGACCGGCTCGGCACCACCCCGGGCACGGTGCTCTACCACGTGCGCCAGCTCGTCGACGCGGGTCTGCTCGTCGCCGCGCCCGTGCGTACCGGTGCCAGCGGCGCGCTGGAGAAGCCCTACCGGTCCACGGGGCAGACCTGGTGGCTCTCGTTCGGCGACACCGGGGACGAGTCCGACTCCCCTCCCGCCGCGGCGCCCCTGGCCGCCTTCCAGGAGGAGCTGGGTGAGGCCGGTCCGGAGTCGGTGCGCACGTTCTCCCGGTTCGCCCTGCACCTGTCCGAGGAGGACGTCGCGGAGCTCGACCGGCGCATCGTCGCCGTCCTGGACGAGTTCGTGGCCACCGACGACCAGCGCCGGGGGGAGCGGCCCCTCTACAGCGGGATGTTCGTCCTGCACCGGCCCGCCGACTCCTGAGCCGCACCGTGCGCCCGAGAGGATCCCCTACCGTGTTCGACTTCGGCATCGAGGGCTACCGGCCGCGGTGGCTGAGCGGACACTCCGCCGTCCGGGCGGCCCACGGCCGTCGGCTGCGCGCGCTCGTCGGCCGACCGCTGACCGGGGTCTGGCTGGTCTGGGACCGCCAGGAGGACGCGTGGTTCCCCGACTGCCCCGTCCTGCTCGACTTCTGCGGTGAACAGGTCGAGATCAACCACGCCGGGCTCGACGACCTCTCGCTCACCTGGAACACCGTGGACCCGTGCGGGCCGCTCCTGTGGCCGGGCTTCGACCTGTGCTGGCGCGATGACGCGTACCCCGAGGCGGGCATCCTCCGGGGCCGGCCCCTGGGGGACGTGGAGCTCCTCGAACAGGGCGCCACGGACACGGCCCGGGGGGTGGTCGACGTCGTCTTCCGTTTCCCGCACGGGAGCTTGACCCTTCTGAACGCCCTCGACGAGAACGGGATGGCCTTGGGGCCTGCGGACCCTGGCCGACGGTGGGGTCGAGGCCCTACGGCCGACCCGGGCCCGTGGCCGGTGGTCGCGCACACCCGGCCCTCGGCGGTCCGCTAGGGTGCTGGCCGTGGTCTGCGAACCCAACGCGCTCCTGGGCCGCCTCGTCGGCTGCCGCCTGTACTCGGTGCAGTTCGTCCTGGACCACGTCCAACTGTGGTTCGACAGCGAGGCGTCCCATGACGAACCCCGGCTCACCTGCGACGTCCTTCCGGACGTGGTGCT
Source organism: Nocardiopsis sp. KDC1DS13DA1 (assembly GCF_055632325.1). Lineage (NCBI taxonomy): Bacteria > Bacillati > Actinomycetota > Actinomycetes > Streptosporangiales > Nocardiopsidaceae > Nocardiopsis > Nocardiopsis sp. KDC1DS13DA1. The sequence continues at coordinate 370,482 of NZ_JBVMUY010000005.1, read as the reverse complement.
GGAGGGGCGGCGGTTCACCCCGGGGGAGCCCGGATGGGCCGAGGCGCTGCTCGCACTCATCGCGCAGCGGGTGACCGCAACACACGAGGCGACCGGTGCCGGGCTCGGGCTCGACTTCGCGAACGGCGCGATCCGGCTCCACCCCGCCGGGGGCGACCTCGGCGGGCCGGAGATCGCGATGCTCAGCGGCTTCGCCGACCGCCGTTGGATGGTCTGGCGCCCCGGGGAGGAGTCCTTCGAGGACCCGCAGCCGTGAGCGCGGCGCCCGGGCCGCCCCTCACCGCCGCCGGAGCGCTGGTGTGACCCACGCGACTGGCGAAGAAGATACACCGGGGGGTATGCTGGCGTCCAAGCGGTGAAAGGACACAGATGAAACCCGAAATGGTGGGTGACGCCCTCACGAGGCTCAAGCGCGCCCAGGGCCAGCTCTCCGGAGTGATCTCGATGATCGAGGAGGGCGAGGACTGCACCGCGGTCCTGCAGCAGCTGGCCGCCGTCTCCCGCGCTCTCGACCGCGCCGGGTTCAAGATCGTCGCCAGCGGTATGCGGCACTGCAACGCCGCCCGTGAGGCCGGTCAGGAGCCCGAACTCACCGAGGCCGAGCTGGAGAAGCTGTTCCTGGCCCTGGCCTAGGGTTTCGCGGGCCTCCCCGTGTCACGGGGTGTCCCGCGCCCCGGCCTCCGTCGGTCCCGTGGGGTGTCCGACAGGGGTCCGCCCGTCGCTTCGGGATACTCCCCCCGGTATGGTGGGGGCCGCGCGCGGCGCGGGAGGGGACGGCCGAGGTCCGGTCCCTGTTTCCGAAACCCGGGACCCCGTGTGTTTTCTGGATACCCCCCGGTGTACCAAGGGCCGGGGTTCGACAGCACCATCGAGGAGAACCATGACTGACAACACCATCGACGTGCACGCCGTGCGCAGCATGGTCGAGACCGACGCCGACACCCTGCTGGTGGACGTGCGGACTCCCGCCGAGTACGAGAACTCCCACATCCCCGGCGCGGTCAACCTTCCGCTGCAGCGGGTGGACGCCCACCTCGAACGCATCGTCACCGGCGCCGGCGGGCGCCTCGTCCTGGTCTGCCAGTCCGGCAACCGGGCCCGCCAGTGCCAGGACAAGCTGGCCGCCGCCGGCCTGCGGGACACGGTGGTGATGAACGGCGGCATGAACGCCTGGGAGGCCCAGGGCGCCCCCGTCGTGCGCGGACGGGAACGGTGGTCCCTGGAGCGCCAGGTCCGTCTGGTCGCCGGAGGCATCGTCCTGACCTCCGTGCTCGCCTCCCTGCTGTGGCCGCCGGCCGTGGCGGTCGCCGGGGTCATCGGGGCCGGGCTGACCTTCGCCGCGATCACCGACACCTGCGCCATGGGCATGGCCCTGACCCGCCTGCCCTACAACCAGCCCCGCAACCACGTCGACATCGAGGGCTCGCTCGAACGGATCGGCGCCCGCCGCTGACCGGCGGAGGCCGGCGCCTCCGGTGAACGCCCACCGGACCGGGCGCCGCTCCTGACCGGGGTCGGCACCCCGCGGAGCCCGCGACCCGGGCCCCGCCCTCTTCAACGGATACTCCCCGGAGTATGCAGCAGTACCAACCACAAGGAGATGTCATGCTGCTGGAACGCATCTACGACGACGACCTCGCCCAGGCCAGCTACTTCATCGGCTGCCAGGCCAGGGGAGAGGCCGTCGTGGTCGACGCCCGCCGCGACATCGGCGAGTACCTCGACCTGGCACGCGCGCACGGCATGCGGATCGTGGCCGTGACCGAGACCCACATCCACGCCGACTACCTCTCCGGCACCCGGGAACTGGCCGCGGCCACGGGCGCCACCGTGTACGTCTCCGGTGAGGGAGGCGAGGACTGGCAGTACGGCTTCGACGCCGAGCGGCTCCTCGACGGCGACACCGTCACCATCGGCAACATCACGGTCCGGGCCCGCCACACGCCCGGGCACACCCCCGAGCACCTGTCGTTCCTGGTCACCGACGGAGCGTTCAGCCAGGACCCGGGCTACATGCTCTCCGGCGACTTCGTCTTCGCCGGGGACCTGGGCCGCCCCGACCTGCTCGACGAGGCCGCCGGCGGGGTGGACACCCGTTACGAGGGCGCGCGCCTGCTGTTCGCCAGCCTCCGCGACGCCTTCCTGACGCTGCCCGACCACGTCCAGGTCTACCCCGGGCACGGCTCCGGCAGCGCCTGCGGCAAGGCGCTCGGCGCGCTCCCGGCCACCACGGTCGGATACGAGCGCCTCAACGCCTGGTGGGCGACGTACCTGCGCGACGGCGACGAGAGGGGCTTCGTCGACGAGCTGCTCGACGGGCAGCCCGACGCCCACGCCTACTTCGCCCGGATGAAGCGCCAGAACAAGGAGGGGCCGACGGTCCTGGGCCCCCTGGCCCCGCCGCCCGAACTCGCCAACGAGGAGATCGGCAGATCCCTGCGCGAGGACGAGACCGTCTTCGTCGACACCAGGCCGCACACCCAGGTGCACGGGGGCACCGTCGCCGGGGCGCTGAACATCCCCGGCCCGGCCAAGGCCGCCAGCTTCGGCGCCTGGGCCTACGACCCCGAGGCCGAGAGCCGTCCCCTGGTGCTCCTCGCACCCGACGGGGACACCGCCCGGGCGGTGCGCGACCACCTGCTGCGCGTCGGCATCGACCGCGTCGCCGGCTACACCACCACCCTGGAGGGCCTGCCGACGACCGTTCCGCCGGTCATCTCCCCGGCCGAGCTGGAGGGCTCCGACGCCGCACTCGTGCTGGACGTGCGCAACCGGACCGAGCACGCCGCGGGGCACATCCCCGGTTCCCGCCAGCTCAGCGCGGGCCGGGTCCTGTGGCACCTCGACGCCCTGCCCGCCGAGGGCACCATCGTGAGCTACTGCCAGGCCGGTGCCCGCAACTCCGTCGCGGCCAGCGCCCTGCGCCGCGCCGGATACGACGTCGTCGAACTCGACGGCAGCTACGCCGGATGGGCCGCCTGGCGCCAGAGCCAGGGCGCGCGGGCCGGGACCGCCGCCGGCTGACCCCGCCGACCGGGGGCGGCGCCCGATCGGACGCGCCCTGCTGCGCGCGACGGGCGCCGCCCCGCACCCGGGGCGCCGTCACCGGGCCGGACCGCCGCCCGGTCGAGCCCGCAGATCCGAACCACGAAAGAAGTGAAGTATGGAGTTCCAGATGATCCTGGTCGCGGCGCTCGCCGTGGTGGTGGGTCTCACGCTCGGACTGCTCGGAGGCGGCGGTTCCATCCTGATGGTCCCGCTGCTGACCTACGTCGCGGGCATGGGCCCCAAGGAGGCCATCGCCGCGTCCCTGTTCGTCGTCGGTACCACGTCGCTGATCAGCACGTTCACCCACGCCCGACGCGGCAACGTGCAGTGGCGCACCGGACTGGTCTTCGGTGCGGCGGGCATGGCGGGCGCCTTCCTGGGCGGCCTGGCGGGCGGACACATCCCCGGCACCCTGTTGATGATCGCCTTCGCGCTCATGATGGTCGCCACCGCCGTGGCCATGATCCGCGGAAGGAAGGGGTCCCGCGCCGGGGGCGGGGAACACCGCAGCGGGGACCTGCCCCTGAAGCGGATCGTCCTGGACGGTCTGGCCGTCGGGGCGGTCACCGGTCTCGTCGGCGCCGGAGGCGGCTTCCTGGTCGTGCCCGCCCTGGCGCTGCTGGGCGGCCTCTCCATGCCGGTCGCCGTGGGCACCTCCCTGCTCGTCATCGCCATGAAGTCCTTCGCCGGGCTCGCCGGATACCTGACGACGGTGAGCCTGGACTGGCCGCTGGTCGCCACCGTCACGGTCGCCGCCGTCGCGGGGTCGTTCGTCGGCGCGCTCCTGACCTCCCGGGTGCCCGAATCCGCGCTGCGGAAGGGCTTCGGCGTCTTCGTGCTGGTCATGGGCGTCTTCGTGCTCACACAGGAGCTTCCCGCACCGTTCGGCCTCGTCACCGTGATCGTCGCGGTCGTCATCGCGGGACTGGCCGCCGCCTGCCGACTGGCCGGAGAGTACTGTCCCCTGTCGCCGCCCCTGCGGGCGGGGGCCTGAGCGGAGCCGGGCCCGGCGGAGCGCTCTGCGCCGACGCGGCCGGTCCCGGTTGTGGTTGGACGACCACGGATGGCGGCTGGGGCTCGTGGAGTTCCCCTCCCCCCGGTGGAGCCGGGGCGGTGGCCCGCACGTCGGAGCGATGTGGCTGTGGCAGGACCTCGACCACTTCGCCTCCAACGTCAGTGAGCGACTGCGTGGAACCGCGGACTACCGCGATGACGAGCAGTTCGCGCCGGTCGCGGAGGAGGATCCCCTCGCTCCCTGGACGCGTGAGGCCCAGCGGACGGCGCGGGAAGTCCTGGGCATGGTGGGCGACAGCGGGGCCGTTCGGTCCTGGGCGGTGGACCGCGTCGCCTCATGTCGGCAACGGCTGGGTCTGAGCCCGCCGGAGTTCCCGGAGGAGGCGTTCGGCGGACGGCCGGGCCGGGAGGATCAACGCTCCTGAGCGGAGGGCAGGCCGACCAGGCGGAGCACGGCGGCCAGCCCGGTGTCGGTGCCGGGCCAGTGGCGCTCCAGGGCGTCGGGCCCGGCGTGGCGGACGACGGACCGTAGAACGACGGCGACCGCGATGGCGTCGTCGGCGTATCCGAGTACGGGGATGACGTCCGGTACCAGGTCGACGGGCAGCGCCAGGTAGCCCAGCAGCAGCCACAGCCGCAGCCGCACCCCGCGCGGCAGGGTCCGGTCGCGGGCCAGGCGGGGGAGGAGCCGCAGCAGGTCCGGCAGCAGGCGCACCGCCTCGGTCAGCAGTCCGCCGCGCGGCCGGGCCCGGGCGAGGGCGGCGATGGCGAGCAGCCAGAGCAGGAGCAGCCCGCCGACCGCGGACAGCACCACGGACCACACGGTGCTCACGGGCGGATCCGGTCATCGAGGGAGTTCACGCCCCCGATGGTAGGGCCGTTCGTCCGTGTTCCGAAGGGGGTCAGTGGCCGGAGGGCCGCCGGCCCTCCCTCCCGACCATCTCCACCAGTCTGCGCAGTCCCTCCTCGAACTCCGCGTCCCAGTCGACGGCGCGGTCCAGTACCTCCCCGAGCCGGTGGTGCGCGGGCAGTTCGCCGGGCTCCAGTTGTTCTCGGCGCTCGCGGGTGCCCAGGTTCCCCTCCCCGAAGCGGCCGCTGACCTCCGAGACCGCGAAACCCAGTACGAAGGTGCTGAACATGCGCTCCCATCCGGCCACCGCCCCGTCGGCGATTCCGGCGTCCGACAGCGCCGCGTAGAGGGGATCCACGACGCGCATCGCCTCCGCGAGCACCACCGGCCTGGTCAGGAGCAGCGGGAACGTCCTGGGGTACCGGTGCGCCACCGCCCTGGCCCCACGCGCGCACACCAGCAGCCGTTCCCGCCAGTCCAGCCCGGGGCCGGGGCGGGGCACCTCCCGCAGGACGCGGCCCACGAGGCCGTCCAGGAGGGCGTCCTTGCTCTCGAAGTACCCGTACAGGGCCATGGGGGTCAGGCCGACCCCCGCCCCGATGGCCCGCATCGACACAGCGGCCAGCCCCTGCTCCTCCGAGAGGCGCAGAGCGACGGAGAGAATCTCCTCCCGGCGTTCTTGCTTGATCTTTTCCATGGTCTTAATGTACACCATATAGTCCGTTCTATACACCGCACAGAAAGCATGGGTGCAAACATGCTCGAAGCGTGGGAACTGGTGAAGAGGTTCGGTTCCGTCAACGCCCTGGACGGGTTCACCCTGCGCGCCCGGCCTGGTGAGATCGTCGGACTCGTCGGGCACAACGGCGCGGGAAAGACCACCTTCGCCAACGTCGTCTCGGGGCTGCTGCGCCCGGACAGCGGGAGGGCACTGGTCAACGGAGGGGCGCCGCGCGCCGCCCGCCGCCTCCTCGGGGTGGCCCCCCAGCACCTCGCCGTGTATCCGACCGTCACCCCCCGCGAGACCCTGCGCCTGTTCGGGGGCCTGCACGGTCTTCGCCGACGGGACCTCGCCCGGGCGGTCGACGAGATCGCGGAACTCCTGCGGCTCACGGACTTCCTCGACCGAAGAGTGGGTGTCCTCTCCGGGGGCCAACAGCGCCGTGTACAGGCCGCGGCGGCCATGATCCACCGCCCCGCCCTCCTGCTCCTGGACGAACCCACCGCCGGGGTGGACCCCCAGACCCGCCAGTGCCTCCTGGAGGTGGTGCGAGCCCGTGCCGAGGAGGGCGCGGCGGTCGTCTACACCACCCACTATCTTCCCGAACTCACCGAACTGGGGGCCAGCATCGCCGTCGCCCGGCAGGGACGGATCATCGCACGGGGCGAGGCCTGCGAACTGCTCGACCGGCTTCCCGCTGAGGTGCGCCTGTCCTTCGACGACGAGGAGGTGCGCGTCCGCACCACCGACCCCGCCACCGTCCTGGCCGAGATGCTGGCCGGTGCGACCAGGCCCGTCCGTTCCGTGGACCTGCGCCAACCCACCCTCGACGACCTCTACCGGGCGGTGGCCCATGCGGACTGACTCCGTCCACCGACTGGCGCTGCTGATCGGCCACAACACCACGCTGCGGCTACGCGACCCCGGCCACCTGATCAGTTACCTGGTCATGCCGATGGTGCTGATGCTCGTCTTCAGCCCGCTCCACCGGGCGGCGCTGCCGGAGGGCGGCGAGGCCCAGGCCGTCATCGGCATGCTGGTGATGTTCTCCGTACTCTCCCTGTCGGTCGTGGGCACCGCCCTGCTGACCGAACGCACCTGGCGCACCTGGAACCGGCTGCGGGCGACCCCCGTGTCGACCGTCGAGATGCTCGTCGGCAAGGCGCTCCCCGTCTTCGTGCTGCTGGTCGTCCAACAGGCACTGCTCCTGCTCTTCGGATCCCGGGTCGTGGGCATGCCCGTGACCGGCTCCCTCCCGCTGATCCTGTTCGCGGTCTGCGTGTGGTCCTTCACGCTTTTGGCCGTCGGCGTCGCTCTGGCCGGTGTCGTGCGCGGTCACGGCGAACTCGCGGCGGTCTGCGATGTCGGAGCCCTGGCCGTGAGCGCCCTGGGCGGAGCCCTGGCGCCGATCTCCATGATGCCCGCCTGGGCGCAGGCCGCCGCACCGTTCTCCCCCGGTTACTGGGCGCTGACCATGCTCAGGGCCGCGGTGGCGGGGGAGACCGGTACCGTCCTCCATGCCTCCTGCGTCCTCGTCGCGGTCGGTGCGGTGGCGGGCGCGCTGGCCTGCGTCCGCATCGGCCGCGGCGTCGGTGACCTCCAGGGGTAGGGCCGCCCGGAACGACCGGCCCCGTACCCCTCCCGGCCGTGCCCGGCGGGCCTTCGCGGTGCCGTCGGCGGGCCGGGGCCCTCATGTGCGGGGGCGCGGTTCGGTGAGGAGGCGGCGCACATCCGCGACGGCCTTCCGGCGGGCGGGGGAGGGGAGGGGCGCCGGGCTCGGAGGCCCGGTCGGCGGTCGTCGCCCGCCCTCGTCGAGCGAGGCGCGCATCCGTTCCAGCAGCACGGGGTTGACGGCCGCGTCCTCCACCGGCGGCTCCGGTTCCGGTCGGGGCGGCGCGGGCGCCGCCGGTGGGTGCACCAGCTCGCCGGGAACCGTGCGGCAGGGCCGGTCGCACACCCGGCAGGTACCGCCGGGGACGTTGCGCACACCCGGATGGTCCGGGCAGGTGCGCGGCGCCGTCCCGACCGCGTCCACCCGGAACTCCGGAGGCCGGGCGAAGGGTTGCGCGGGCTCGTCGGCGGCCGAACGCGGACGGGGGACCACCGGGGGCGGCACCGCCGTCCGGACCACGCCCGCGCCCAGGCGTCCGTCGAGGTAGGCGCGTGCGTCCTGCGGGCTGCGCAGGCGGCGCATCAGCGCGGGGAAGGGGCGGAGCGCGCTCGTGGCGTCGCGCAGCACGGCGGTGAGCTCGCGGGGTTGCAGCCCCTCGGCCAAGACCCGGCGCACGGCCCGCAGCAGTGCGGCGCGGTCGGCGGCCGGGTGGCCCAGGGCCGCGTCGGGGATGCGCGCGATCAGCCGACCCGCCGGGGTGTCGGGCATCGTGTCCGGCGGCGGGGTCGGCGCCCTTCCGGGCTCGCGCCCGCGGACGGACGGAGAAGGGTCGCTGGGGGAAGGGTGTGTGGGGTAAGGGTCTGTACCTCGATCTGACGTGTCGCCGACGTCGGATCGAACGGGCGGCCCCCCAGTCTGAGGTGCCGTTCGCACCCGTGGGTAGGGGCGGGTGCCCGTGTCGAGGGGTTCCTCGTCCAGCCCGGCGCGGACCTCGTTGATCTCCGCCAGCGTCGGTTCGGCGAAGACGCCGGCGGGGATCAGCAGCTCCAGGACCTCGGGGAGCCGGTCGGCCTGTCGGACGCCGTTGGCCACGTCCTCGGCGAAGAAGTCGCGCACCTGGGAACGGGTCAGGCGTCGGATGAGTCCGGCGTCGGCGAGGTCGGCCAGGGCGCGCTCGACCGTGGACCGGCTCACGGTGCCGCCGCAGCGCCGCACGATGGTCTCCTGGCTCAGGAAACACCACCGCCCGTCGGCGTCCACGGCGTCGGCGATGGCCAGGGCGACCGGGACCGTCCGGCAGCAGGGCAGCAGCCCTTCACGCAGGGCCCGGGCGACCCACAGAACCGGAATGAACCCGACCCCCTTCATCGCGCCCTTCTCGCGCCTGCGGGGGCCGCACGCGAAAGAGCCGACGGGATCGGGGGTTTCGGCCCCGGGGTTCGGGCAGGGGGCAGTAGACTGCACGGCAGCCGCCTTCCTGGTTGTGCAGGAGGGATGGTCAGAGCCCGGGACCGGTGTTGGTAGCACCGACCGGGCTCGCATCTTTTCGGGACCCAACGTAGTGGGGCGAACACGGGTTCGTGTCGTTTCGGGGGAACTCCGTGGCGCTCTCCGCGGAAACGCTGTCGGGAATCGCGTACATCGGCGGATGTGCGCGTTTCGTCCCGCCCCCGCGCCCCGGTTTCGGCCCTGCCGCACCCCGGGATCGGGTCAGAACCGCAACCAGGTCCCCGCCAGCTCCTGCTGCCCCTCCCCGGGCGCGGACCAGTCGCACACCCCGTCGGCGAACACCCGCGCCGCCCGCTCCGCCTGCTCCCGGGAGAACTCCGCCGGGTGCGCCCCGGCGTCGAAGGGCACCAGGCGGCACCGGATCACGTCCGAGGCCAGCGGCGCACCCGCGACCAGGCGCGGCGAGGAGTGCACCGGGTAGGCCCGCGCGCACGTGTCCCCGCTCCCGGCCCCCAGCGCAAGCTGCTCGCCGACCACCCGCCGCCGGGGCGCGTCCCCCACCCAGCACGCGTCCGTGAGCCACTCCGGCCGCGCGGCGCGGACGTGGTCCGCCGCCGGGGCCTGCGGGTGCTCGCTCCGCCGCGCCAGGATCCCCGTCGCCCAGGCGTCCAGCTCGACCAGCGCCCGCCCGGCCACCGGCGCCGACGCGGAGAACCCGCCCGACCCGCGCCCCTCCACCAGCATCACGTGGTTGTCCGCGGTGCCGTTCGCCGCGCGCAGCCGCTCCCGGGTGGCGAACGAGTGGTAGCGCATGTGCACGTCCCCCTCGGGGGAGTCGTCCAGGTAGGTGCGGTGGTCCACGACCGGGATCCGCGACAGCCCCCCGCCGCCGCTGAGCAGGCGGCCCGTCCGGTAGGCGGCGGCGGTCGCCACGGGGTCGGCCGCGGTCCGCTCCGGTGCCACCCGCCCGTCGGCGTCGATCCCGCCGACGTACTCGTTCAGGTGCAGGAACTCGTCGACGCCGATGGTCCCGTCCAGCAGCGCCCCGAGCCCGTACTGCACACCGGTGTTGTCCAGCGGGCGCCGGGGCAGACCGGTCTCCGGGTCGGTGCCGTAGACGTTGACCGTGTGCGCGAACAGTTCGCAGCGGGCGCCCCGGGGGTTGTCCCCGGGGTGGTAGAGCAGGGCCTCGGGTACCCCGCTCCGACAGGTCCCCCGGGGGTCGATCCGCACCGCCTCGCGGGCCATGCGTTTGATGCTCACCCGCGAGGGGAAGCCCGACACCGCGAGTAGCTGGTCACCGGTCAGGGCGTCGGGGTGCTCGCGGGCGTAGGTGTCCAGCAGCAGCGCGTCCGTGGCCGCCGGGACCAGTGAGGTCAGCACGTCGGGGAAGCTCTGCGACACCACCACCCCGTCCAGCAGGCCCGGGTAGTTGTCGGCGATCTGGTGGGACTGGTAGGCGCCTCCGGAGGACCCCCACCCCAGGGTCAGGTCGGGTGCCCCGTGGGCCAGGACGAACCGCTCCCGGACCGCCGACATCGTCTCGGCGGCCAGCAGGTCGTTGCAGTTGAAGCCGAACACGTTGAGCGTGGCCGAGGCCACCGCGTACCCCCGGGAGAGCATGCCGTGGTCCAGGACCCCGGCGGTGCTCGACCCCTGCACGTACCACCCGCCCTTGCAGCCGCCGCCGAACTTGTACACCAGGCGCCGGTTCCAGCCCTCGGGCGCGTGCCAGGGGTCGGGGCCGTCGGCGCCGGGGGTGAACAGCACGGCCGTCTCGTAGATCGCGCGGTTGGCGGTCCCGGTCTCCACCCGCACGGTGTAGGGGACCTCCGCGCCGGTGGAGACGGTGGTGCGGGCGGCGTCGTCGGGGACGCGGCCGGGGTCGGGCATCGCCTCCCACGCGCCGCCGGTGGTGCGGTACATGTGGCGGACCACGGTCGGGGCGGAGCAGTCCTCGTCCAGGGCGGGGCCCAGGGTGCCGCCGCCGTGCAGGTCGAAGGAGTCGGTGCCGCACACGAACGGTGTCTCGTGCGGGCCGGAGAACACCGGGCCCCGCGCCGGGTGGTTGGTGACCGCGAGCCGTGTCCGCCCGCGTCGGCCGGACAGCGACGCCTCCAGCGTGCTCCCGCCCTCGGGCAGGCCGGTGACCACCCCCTCCAGCGCCGGGCCGACGCCGTCCAGGTACACGGTCGAAAGATCGTCGGTGGCGTCCCGGCCGTCGACCGTCAGCCGGGCCCGGTCCGGTGCGGTCCCGGGGGGCAGGCCGAGCCTGACCAGGGCGGTACCGCCCATGACGGTGTCGGGCCGGGAGGAGAGCACCTGGAGCGTGGGGCGGCCCGCGTCCTCGGGTGCGGGGGTGAGGGGGGCCGCGGACGGGGGCAGGACGGCCGCGGCGGCCTCGAAGGCGCCCCGTGCGGCGGGGGGTGTCCCCGAGACGGTGAACAGGGCGGCGCAGAAGGCGGCTCCGGCACCGAGCAGGACGTGTCGGCCCCGTGTGCTCAGCACGGGCGGCCTCGGGACGGGTCGGTTGCGGGGACTGCGGCCGAGGGCCGCTCGGGATCGCTCGCGCACGCCCCGATCGTGTCCGGGGGGTCGACCGGGGCAGCGGGAACACACCGGGGATGAGGCGGGCTTTGCACTCCCATGACGCCTCGGATACCCCGAACCGGGACGAACCGAACTCTCCTGGGAGCGGGACGGGGCGGGTCGGGCGCGTCGGAACACGCCCGCCCGACACCGTCGCGCGGTCGGTGCGCGGCCCGGCCGGAACGGACCGGGTCGCACCAACCCTCAGGACCTGGTGATCCGCCGGCCGCTCACCCTGGCCGGGGTGATCTTGAGGACCTCGTCGCGCGGCCCGGCCGCCCACGGCTGGGGCATGCGGCCCTGGGGGAGGCGGGAGAGCTCCCCGGGATCGCGGACCCACCGGCAGCGACCCGAGGTCAGGACGCTCCACCCCTCACGGCGCTCCTCGTCGAACTCGTCGACCTGGAACGAGGCGTAGCCCCGACCGTGGCGCATGATCGTTCCGGCCAGGGTGGACCGGAACACGATCGTGTCGCCCGTCATCAGGTAGTTCACCGGCAGGACCGTCGGCGCGGCGTCCCCCTCGATGGTGAAGGCCACCCGGCCGACACTGTGCTCGGCCAACAGGTTGAGGCAGGTCTCCCGTTCCAGCACGGTGAAGCTGGCCTTGGTGTCCCCCTCCGCCAGGTCGGCCCCGGTGAGGAGTTCGGTCTCCTCACCCAACCGGCTGCTGCCCTCCATGACCTCACTGGTCTGGCGCTGCTCGGGAGGGGAGGCCGACGCGGCCGCCGTTCCCGTCCGCCGAGGTTCCGCGCCGCCCCCACGTGTTGCGTCCATCACGAACTCCCTGAGGTGGTGCCTTCGTCTCCTCCTCCGCCGCCCTCGCCTGACGGGGCCCGAAGGCGCGGCTCCCCGACTGCGACGGCGAAGGTCCCACTGACCGCGTACCCGGTCCGAGGCACGGCCCAAACGACGTGGGGGGTGTGGTTCGGGGCACTGCCGGCGGGCCCCGGGAGGACGGGCGGGCGGCTCAGCGCCGGGCGCTGCCGGTCACGCCGACGGGGAGGTCGTCGAGGGAGTCGTCCTTGGTCTCACGGCTGATCAGCAGGGCCGTCAGGGTGAGCGCGCCGACCAGCACCAGGTATCCGCCGACCCAGTTCAGGCCGAAGGTGCCGGCCAGCCAGGTGGCGATGTAGGGCGCGAAGGACGCTCCCAGCAGACCCGCCAGGTTGTAGGCGACCGAGGCTCCGGTGTAGCGGACGTTGGTGGGGAACAGCTCGGGAAGCTGGGCGGCCATGGGACCGAACGTCAGGCCCATGAGGGACAGGCCGATGATGAGGAAGGCCATCACCCCGACCGTGCCTCCGCTGCCCATGAGCGGCCCCATCGCGAAGCCGAACACGATGATCGCCGCGGTCACGGTGATGAGCGTGGGGCGCCGTCCGACCCGGTCGGCGATGATCCCGGACAGGGGCGTGAAGATCGCGAAGAACACGACGCCGACCAGCAGGAACACCAGGAACTGCGAACGCTCGTACCCCAGGCCGTTCTCCGGGTCGGTGCCGAAGCCCAGGGAGAACACCGTCATCAGGTAGAAGAGCACGTAGGTGGCGACCATGATGAGCGTGCCCAGGACGACCGCCGACCAGTGGGTGCGCAACACCTCGGCCATCGGCGCCCTGACCCGCCCGCCCGAGGCCACGACCCTGGCGAAGGCCGGGGTCTCGTGCAGGGTCAGGCGGACCCACAGCCCGACGGCGATCAGGACCGTCGACAGCAGGAACGGCAGGCGCCAGCCCCAGGCCATGAACGCCTCGTCGCCCATGGTTCCGGTGATGGTCAGGAACACGCCGTTGGCGAGGAAGAAGCCGATCGGCGCGCCCAGCTGCGGGAAGGTCCCGTAGAAGGCCCGTTTGGCGCGGGGCGCGTTCTCCGTGGCCAGCAGGGCGGCCCCGCCCCACTCGCCGCCCAGCCCCAGGCCCTGGCCGAAGCGGCACACCGCCAGCAGCAGCGGCGCGACCACGCCCGCCTGCGCGTAGGTGGGCAGTACGCCGATGGCCACGGTGGCCACGCCCATGGTGAGCAGTGAGGCGACCAGGGTGGCCTTACGGCCGACCCGGTCGCCGAAGTGGCCGAACACCCACGAGCCGATGGGGCGGGCGACGAACGCGATCGCGAACGTGGCCAGGGACTGCAGCCGGGCCGCCATCATGTCGCCCTCGGGGAAGAAGAGCGAGGGGAAGACCAGCACGGCGGCGGTCGCGTAGATGTAGAAGTCGTAGAACTCGATGGACGTGCCCACGAGGCTGGCGGTCAGGACCCTGCCCCGGGGGTTGGTCGGCGGATCCTCCGGTTCGGGGCGGGGCCGGACCGGCTCCGCCCCGCGTGTGTCGACGTCCGTCATCGTGCCCTCTTCCACGTCAGCGGTGATGGTGATCTGGCGGGATCCTAGACCTGATGCACACCATGTGAAACGTTCGTCTCATAATCTGGACATTCTGCCACTTTCTCGCCGGGAATACGCGACGTGTGTCACAGGAGGGCGTCCCGCGGGGTCCTCCGGGAGTGGCGTGGATCTCCCCCCGCGATGTCACGTCCGGGAGCCCTCGCGCCGTCATCCCGGTGAAGGTCAACGCACTGATGGGAGACACCCCATGGCACACGAGATCGTGGTTCTGGGCGCGGGCTACGCCGGGCTCACGGCGGCGCGCAAGATCGACCACGACGCGCGGACGCGCGCGCTGGAGGTCCGCGTCACCCTGGTCAACGCCACCCCCGACTTCGTCGAACGCGTCCGGCTGCACGAGGTGGCCGTCGGGCGGGACGTGGGCACGCACCCGCTGTCGGAGGCGCTGGAGGGCACGGACATCGGCCTGGTCGTGGGCTGGGTCGAGGGGATCGACACCGAGGAGCGGAGGGTGGCGGTGCGTGTGGGGGGCGAGGTCCGCTCCCTCGCCTACGACACCCTCGTCCACGCCCTGGGCAGTGCGGAGGGCGCCAGCCCCGTGCCCGGAGTCTCCGAGCACACGCTCACCTGCGCCACGCTCGACGGTGCCCGTGCCGTCGCCGACCGCATCGCCACCGACCGCCCCGGGAGGGTGATCGTGGTGGGCGGCGGGCTCACCGGAATCGAACTCGCCACCGAGATCGCGGAGACCCGTCCGTCGGTCCGCGTGGACCTGCTCACCCGTGGTCAGGCCGCCCCCGGAACCAGTCCGAGGGGACGCGCCCACCTCCTGCGGGTGTTCGACCGCCTGGGCGTCGCCCTGAGTGAGAACACCGACGTCGCCGAGGTGGACGCCCGCGGCATCCGCCTGGCGGACGGTACGCACGTGGCCGCCGACCTGGTGGTGTGGAACGTCGGGTTCTCGGTTTCGCCGCTGGCGCGTGCGGCCGGTCTCGCCGTCGACGACGGTGGCCGGGCTCTGGTGGACGGCACACAGCGGTCGGTCTCCCACCCCGACGTGTACGTGGTGGGGGACGCCGCCCGCGGCGCCGACCCCGGTGGCGCGGTCATGCGGATGTCCTGCGCGATGGGTCTGCCCATGGGGTCGAACGCGGCCGATGCCATCATGGACCGCCTGAGCGGACGCGAACCCGAGACCGCCCCGTTCGGCTACGTCTTCCGGTGCGTGAGCCTGGGGCGCAAAGACGGCCTCATCCAGTTCGTGACCGCGACCGACGCCCCCAGGTCGCTCGTCCTCACCGGCCGCGCCGCGGCCCGCTACAAGGAGTACATCGTCTCCTCCGCCTACGGTCAGGCGAGCGGTGACGTGCGGATGGCCGGCACCTATCTGGCCACCCTGCGGCGCCTGTCCCGGCGCGCCGCGAAGCGGCACGCGGCCACCGCCGGACCGGTGACCGCTACGGCCGCGGGCGCCCAGCGGCGTTGAGGGGACCGGGGCACCCGACCGCCCCGGATCAGGCGCGCTGCCGGTCCGGGGCGAGCTTCGGGCTGGCCAGGAAGGGCCGCGCCACCCGGTCGGCCAGGGGCGTGGCCGCCAGGCGCAGCAGCTGGCGGCGCACCAGCATCCGGGTGGTCGAGGCGGGCACGAACCAGCGGGCCAGCCGCCGCCCGGCCGCCTGCTTGGTCTCGATCACGGGCTTGACCCGGCCCTCGTACCGGGACAGGGCGGCCGCGATCTCCGGGCCGGAGGCCCCCGCCTCGCCCAGCTCCCGGCCCAGCACCTCGGCCGCGGCCACCGCCATGCTCGCGCCCTGGCCCGCCATCAGCGACACCGCCTGGCAGGCGTCGCCGACCAGCACCACCCGGGAGCGCGACCACGCGGGCACGACGATCTGCTCGACCTCGTCGTAGAACGGCCGCGCGGGGCACTCCTCCAACAGGCGCGGCAGGTACCAGCCCATGTCCGCGTAGACCTCGCGCAGCCGGGCGCGCGGGTCCGCGGGAAGGGAGCCGTCCGGGGCCAGGTGGCACAGGAAGGTCGCCCCCGTGGTCTCGGTCAGGCGGTACAGGCCCGCCTGCACCCTGGGCGCCTCCAGCATGTGCAGCTCGCGGCCCAGGGCTGTGGCCACCTCGGGATCCTCGAACAGGAACGCCGCGGTGTGCGCACCCAGGTAGCGGCGGAACCGCTCCTTGGGACCGAACACCAGCTCACGCACCCGGGAGTGCGTGCCGTCCGCCCCCACGAGCAGGTCCGCCCGCTCCACGGTGCCGTCGGTCAGCTCCACCGAGACCCCGTCGGTGTCCTGCTCGACACGGGCGACGCTGAGCCCGTGGCGCACGTCGGCCCGCGCTCCCAGCGCCTCGCGCAGGGTCAGCTCCAGGTTTCCGCGCAGGAGGGAGACCAGGCGCCCGCCGCCCAGCCGCTGGGTGGCGTCGCCGCCCATGCGCGCGGTGCGCTGGCCGTGGGCCGTCCGGTACTGGATCCCCTCCAGGCGCAGGTCGTGGGAGTGCAGCCGGTCGCGCAGCCCCATGGCCTGGATCGAGTCGTAGCCGGGTCCGAAGAAGTCGATGACGTAGCCGCCCGGGATCGTCCCCGTGGCGACCGCGTCGGGATCGACTCTTCCGTGCTGCTCGGCCCGGTGCTCGACCACGGTGGTCTCCCAGCCCGCGCGCCGCAGCCACCACGCCGTGGCCAGACCGGCGATGCCTCCGCCGACGATGACCGCTCTCATCGCTTTCCCTCCTGTGGGTCGGGCGCCGCGAGGAGGCGGCGCAGGGGTTCGGTGTAGGCCTCCGGCCCGGGTACGGGGATCAGCGCGCGGTGCAGGACGACGCCGTCGAGGAAGGCGCACAGCACCTCGGCGACCGCCTCGGGCTGGGGGGTGTCGTTCTCGGCCAGCCACGCGGTGATCGCCGACCGGGTGCTCACCAGGATGCGGGACATGGTCGCGTGCAGTTCGGGGTCGCGGGTGGCGGCCAGGTAGGCCTCCGCGAACAGGACGGAGGCGGGGTCGTCGCCGGAGTAGGCGTCCATCGTCCGCAGCATCGCCAGCAGGCCCCCGACGGGGTCGCCCGCGGTGGTCAACGCGGCCAGGGGGGCGTCGAGCACCTCGGTCAGGACCGAGTCGACGGCGGCGCGCAGCAGGGCCTCCAACGAGTCGAAGTGGTAGTGCACGAGCCCCGGCCGGACCTCGGCCCGGGCGGCCACGAGCCGGGTGGTGACCGCGTTCCACCCCACCTCGGGGATGAGCTCCACGGCGGCGGCGAGCAGCTTGGCGCGGCTGCTCCGGCCCCGTTCCGCGGAGGTGGCGGACGGTGTCTCCGATGTTTGGTCATTTGCCTTGGGCATATGACCAAACTAGGGGTGCGCGGGGCCCCGGGTCAAGTGCCCAATCCTTTGCCCCCCGCGGCTCCCGCGCTCAGCCGCGCTGGAGGGCGTCCCCGCGCACCACGCGCGTGCAGTTCCGTCGGAAGCGTTTGACCAGTTCACCGTTGGGCCGGTCGCTGCGTTCGACCCAGTCGCGCGCGGCGTCGTCGGTCAGCCCGCCCGCGCGCTGGCGCCGGTGCAGGCGCTGCTCCCGCACCGCGTCGGGCGCCTCCACGTACCAGAGTTCGGCGAACAGGGCGCGTGCCCGGGGCCAGGGGTCCTCGTCGTTGGCGAGGTAGTTGCCCTCGGTGACGACCAGGCGGGTGTGCGGCTCGACCACGTGGCGGGCCGCGACCGGCTCGTGCAGGTCGCGGTCGTAGTCGGGTACGTAGACGGGGTGGTCGGTCTCCTCCAGCAGGCGGCGCACCAGCGCCACGTAGCCGTGGGCGTCGAAGGTGTCCGGCGCGCCCTTGCGGTCGCGGCGTCCGAGCCGGTCGAGTTGGGCGTTGGACAGGTGGAAGCCGTCCAGGGGCAGGTACCCGGCGGTCCCCGGCGCGGTGCGGTCGTTGATCTCGGCCACCAGGCGGCGGGCGAGCGTCGACTTCCCGGCGGCGGGGGCGCCCGCCAGGCCCAGCACGGCGCGTACGCCGTTGCCGTGCGAGGGCGCCGGGAGGAGGGCGAGGGCGTCGGTGACCACGGTGTCGGACACGGGCCGAGGGTCTTCGATCACGCGGACGAATCTACCCGAACCGCCGGACCGTCACCCCGGTGCGCGGCGATCGGGGCCGGGTGCGCCCGCAGGGGGCGCGGGCGTGTCAGTAGCCCAACTCCCGCAACCGCGCCTCGCCCATGCCCAGCGCGTGCCCGATCTCGTGCTTCAGGACCATGGCCACCCTCTCCTCGACCTCGCCCGGTGAGCGGCACGTGCGCAGGATCGGCACCCGGTAGAGCTCGATGCGGTCCGGCAGGCTCCCCGGTACGCGCCGGCCCCGCCGTGTGCGGGGCACGCCCACGAAGCGCCCCAGCAGCAGCTGCCCGGACTCGTGCGACGGCGGCTGGTCGTCGACGAGCAGAGCGACGTCGGCCATGGTGCGCTGCACCCATGCGGGGAGCGCGGCGAAGGACCGGCTCACCAGGTCCTCGAACGCGTCCAGGTCCATCGCGTCGGTGTTCACGCGCACTCACCTCCGGGTCGGACTTCCGCGGCCGCGGAAGGAGGGGCGGCCCCGCCCGGCGCGACGGCGCGGGTCGGCCCCCACCGGTGGAACGCCGGGCCGCCGCCGGAGACTTCCCCGGCGCCCCGCCGGACGCGCGCCCGGCGGGGCGCCGACCGGTCAGGGCGCCTGGCCCACGTGCGCCAGGGCCTGGCGCACCAGCACCCCCTGGCCGCCCGCCATCTCCTCGTGCACCAGCGGGTTGGCCGCCTCCTCGGGTGTCAGCCACACCAGGTCCAGGGCGTCCTGGCGCGGCTGGCAGTCGCCGGACACCGGGACGATGTAGGCCATGGCCACGGCGTGCTGGCGGGGGTCGTGGAACGGCGTGATCCCCGGAGTGGGGAAGTACTCGGCCACCGTGAAGGGCTGGGGCGAGGTGGGGATGCGCGGGAGCGCGACCGGCCCCAGGTCCTTCTCCAGGTGCCGCAGCAGTGCGTCGCGCACGCGCTCGTGGTAGAGCACGCGGCCCGAGACGACCGACCGGCTGAACGTGCCGTCCGGGGCCGCCCGCATGAGCAGGCCGAGGTGCGTCACCGTCCCGGTCTCGTCCACGCGCACGGGTACGGCCTGGACGTAGAGCACGGGCATGCGTCCGCGGATGCTCTCCAGCTCCGCGGAGGAGAACCAGCCGGGCTGGGTGTCTGCGGTCTCGGTCATGGGGTGCGCGGCGGGGCGCCCCGGGAACGGTCGGGGACGCGGACGCCGCTCCCTCCCTTCGCTCTCGTCGTGACCCTGGGGGTCGGACCCGCGCCCGGACCCGCCGGGCGGGGCGCACGTGTGCAGTACCGCTTCTACCGCACCGGCGGGCGGAAAGCACGGTGCGGGTGGAGGTTCGGGAGTGTCCGAGAGGGGTGGGGAGGGGTCGGATCCGCTATCGGCGAGATTTCCCGGGTTTTTCTCGCGAAAAGCCTCCCGTGGCATCACTGGAGAGGTTACGATCTCGTACGCGGTTGCGTAGTGGATAGGTTACGCCCGGTGAGAGGTGGCCCGAGTGGCGAGTGATGCCCGGTTCTCTGTCCAGGAACGTTTCGCCTGTACGGGAGTGACGGTGGTCCCCGTCCACGGCGAAGTCGACCTCGCCACCGCCGACCGCATGCGCGACCGGCTGCTGGGGGCCGCGCACGAGTCGCGGTGCGACTGCCTGGTCGTGGACATGTCCGGCCTGGACTTCTTCGACGCCAGCGGGTTGCGCGCCCTGCTGTCCGTCTCCCGGACCCTCACCCGCGAGGGCCGCCACATGGTCCTCGCCGAACCGGCGCCGATCGCCGCGCGGGTGCTCGACGCGCTCGCCATGGGCCGGGTGTTCGAGATCTACCCGCTGGTGGAGATGGCCCTGACCCACACCAGCGGGCTGCGGGTGGACGGCGCCCCGGTGTCCGGAGGCCCGGCCACCGGGACCCCCTGACCGGGGCCGACCCCGCCCCCCTACTCCCTGGCCGCGCCCGGCTCCCGGCCGCCGGCCGCGTCGGCGCCCTCCCGGACCAGGAAGGGTTCCAGCAGCCCCGGAACCGCGGCGTCCGCCCAGGCCAGCCCCTGGCCCAGCCCGACGTCCGCCGCCGCGTACATGCCCGAACCCGCCGCCGTGGTCGCCGCCACGTCGGCCAGGCCCGCCCACCGCTGGAACGGCGACCGCGTGATCCGCCATCCGATCACCGCCGACCGCTCCAGGGTCACGGTGTCGCGCGCCGCCATGCCCCGGCGCACCACCAGGTAGCGCGGGTGCAGACCGTGGCCCAGGCCCCGGTAGGAGCCCACCGCGTACCAGAACGCCCCGGCGCCCAGGAGCACCGCCAGCACGGCCCAGCCCCAGCCCGGAGTGGTCCGCAGTACCGGGGTGGCCAGCGGGATCGGGGCGAACTCCTGCTCCGCCCGGATCGCGTGCTCCCACCACGTCTCGGTGGCCAGGGCGTGCACCCAGGCCAGCGCCGCCGCGGCCGCCGCGCCGAGCACCGTGGCCAACCCGGCCCGGGTGAACCGGCGGCGCAGCGCCGACCGCGGGTGGGCGGTCAGCGGCACGTCCAGGGGGGAGTCCTCCTCCCGCATGAGATCTGCGGCCAGCGCCCGTGCCCGGGCCCGGGGCATGCCGGGGGACAGGCGGCTCTTCGCGCTGGTCTTCTTCTCGTCGGCGGCGGACAGGCCGGTCGCCACGGCCCGCACGTCCGCGCCGCCGACCGAGCGCAGCACGAACGGCTCGTGCAGGGTGACACCGTTCAGCCGCCGTCCCTCCACCGACAGCGACACGCTCGTCAGCAGTCCCCGGCGCAGCCGCACGGTGCCGTCGTGCTCGCGGGTGAGACGGTAGTTCCACCAGGTCTCCACCGCGGCCAGGGTCAGGACCACCACCCCCGACACCAGCAGCGCCAGCAGTGACAGCGGCACCACCATGAGCAGCCGGGCCATCACGAACGAGGACATCTCCTCGGGTGTCGGCAGCCCCAGTCGGCCGGAGACCCAGTCCCAGCCCACACCGCTGGTCTGGGCGTTGATTCCCAGCAGGGCGGCGATCGCACCGAGGCCGACGCCCAGGGTGGCGGCGGTCGCCGGGGCGTAGGCCAGCCACACGGGGGTGAGCCGGGCGAGCTCGACCTCGTCGGCGGTCTCCTCCACCGTCCCCGCCCCGGCCGTCCCGGTGCCGTGCGCGTCCGTGTCGGCGGCGGCGCCGGACCGCTGCGGGGCCCGCCGGTGCAGCAGGTCCCGCCGCAGGACCTCGCCCTGCCCGGCGGTGACGAAGACGAGCTGGAGCTGGTCGGAGCCGCCGGAGCCGACCTTCTCGCCGGTGCCGACCGTCACCGAGCACAGTCCGAACACCCGGACGAACAGCGGCGCGGCCACGTCCACACTGCGTACGCGTTCGCGCGGGATGGAACGGTAGGACTTGGCGACGATCCCCGACCGCACCTCCATGCGCTCCTCGGTCACCCGGTACCGGGTGGCGCGCAGCCGCAGCAGGTCGAGGTAGGTCGTCAGGGCCAGGAAGACGAGCGCTCCGGGAAGGGGGAAGAACACCCACGGGTACTGGCCCAGCACGGCGAGCACGACCGTGCCCACGATCGCCGAGGGGACGAGGACGATCCCGGTCACGGTGGCGCTGGCCCACACCGACAGCGGGTGGAGCCGCTGCCAGGGGACCTCGGGGTCGGCGCGGTCGGGGGTGTCGGAGTCGGCGCGGTGGCCGTCCGGAGCCTGCGGGGGGAGCCCGTCGGGGGAGGTCATGTCGCGTCTCCCGGGGTCGCCTGGGTGGTCTCGGTCAGCCGCTCGGCCACGTCGGTGGCCACGGCGGCGTCCAGCCCGGTGATCTCGATGGGCCCGGCGGCGGACGCCGTCGTCACGGTCACGCTGGACAGGCCGAACGCCCGCTGGAGGGGGCCGCGGTCGGTGTCCACGGTCTGGATCCGCGACATCGGCGCCACGCGCCACTCCTGCCAGATCCAGCCGCTGGAGGTGTAGACGGCGGTGTCGGTGACCTCCCACCGGTGGACGCGGTACCGCCACTGCGGCATGACCACCGTGACCAGCAGTCCGAGACCGCCGATCACCGCCGCCGCGAGCAGGAACCACAGGCGCGGCGGGGCCCAGATCAGGGCCGGGACCACGGGCACGGCGGTGAGGACCACGGTCACCGCCAGCGACCGGGTGGTCCACCACCAGACGGCGCGGCGGTCGACGCGGTGGTGGGGTGGGCGCAAGCGCGGAGCGTCGCTGCTCATCGCGTCCGCATCTCCTCTCGGTCGGGGCCCGAACGGGCCTGTCAATAAAAAGTGATATCACAATGCTATGCTGGAGTCATCACCTGGACGAGAGGCCACTGACATGAGCGAACCCACCGGGGCCCCGCGCCCCAACCCCCAGTACCGCGAGTACGACGCCCGCAGCAGGGACGGACTCCTGATGACGGCCGTGAGCGGCGTCCTCGTCCTGGCCGGAGCCGCGGTCGCGGCCCTGACCCTGGCCGGCCTGCCCCTGGCGATGCTGGCCGTCGGCGTGGTCCTGGCCCTCGCGGGCGGGGTGCTGTCCCTGGGACTGACCATGGTCTCGCCCAACGAGGCGCGCGTCGTGCAGCTGTTCGGCCGCTACGTGGGCACCGTCCGCACCGACGGTCTGCGCTGGGTCAACCCCTTCACGCTGCGCGGCACCATCTCCACCCGCATCCGCAACCACGAGACCTCCGTCATCAAGGTCAACGACGCCTCCGGCAGCCCCATCGAGATCGCCGCCGTCGTGGTCTGGCAGGTCGAGGACACCGCTCGGGCGACCTTCGAGGTCGACGACTTCGTCCAGTTCGTCTCCACCCAGACCGAGGCCGCCGTCCGCCACATCGCGGGCCGCCACCCCTACGACTCCTACGACGCCGAGGAGGTTCCCTCCCTGCGCGACGACGCCGACCTCATCACCGGTCAGCTGTCCAAGGAGGTCGCCGACCGGGTCGAGGCCGCCGGGGTGACCGTCGTGGAGTCCCGCTTCACCCACCTGGCCTACGCGCCGGAGATCGCCCAGGCCATGCTCCAGCGCCAGCAGGCCGGAGCCATGATCGCCGCCCGCCGGGAGATCGTCGAGGGCGCCGTCGGCATGGTCGACCGCGCGCTGGAGCGCCTGTCGGAGCAGGAGGTGGTGGAACTGGACGAGGAGCGCAAGGCCGCCATGGTCAGCAACCTGCTGGTGGTGCTGTGCTCCGACCGTCCCACCAACCCCGTCGTCAACACCGGGACCCTGTACCAGTAGCCGGGACGAGGTGGCCGTGTCCGAGCGAAAGAAGGTGCTGCTGCGGCTCGATCCCGCGGTCCACGACGCGCTCGCGCGCTGGGCCGGGCAGGAGCTGCGCAGCACCAACGCCCAGATCGAGTTCCTCCTGCGCCGTGCGCTCGACGACGCCGGACGCATGCCCAAGGAGGTACGCGACATCCCCCGGAGGGGCCGCCCCCGCAAGGCGCGGCCCCGGGGGGAGGCAGACGACTGACGGGGCCGGGTACCCGGCCCCGTCGACCACGCGGATCCGGTCACCGCCGCCGACACGGGCGGCCGCTCAGGGGCGGCCCTCGTCGGCCGCCCCGGCCACGGCCGCGTGCAGGGCACGGGAGGTGGCCCGGTCGGCCGGCAGGAACGACTCGATCCTCAACTCCGACACGGTGACGTCCACCGGCGTACCGAAGGTCGCCACCGTGGACAGCAGGGCCAGCTCACCCCGTCCGTGGCGCAGCCGCAGCGGCACGGCCAGCGCGCCGGCCGCGCCGCCGCGCGGGGGCTCGGGGTCCGCGCACGGATAGGCGCGCAGCTCCCGGTACAGCTCCGCCAGGCCGGGGTCGGCGGTCCACTCCGCCTCCCTGCGCAGGCGGTCCAGCAGGTGGGCCCGCCACTCGCCCAGGTTGACGATCCTGGCCGCCAGCCCCTCCGGGTGCAGCCCCACACGCAGGACGTTCACCGGCGGGGTCAGCAGCTCCTCGGCGACCCCCTCCAGGAGCGCACCGACGGCGGAGTTGGCCTCCAACAGCGTCCAGGAGCGGTCCACCACCAACGCCGGGAACGGCTCGTGCCCGGCGAGCACCTCCCGTACCGCGGCGCGCAGCGACTCCAGCTCCGGCCCCTCCGGCGGGGCCTCCGTGTAGGCGGGGGCGTACCCGGCGGCGAGCAGGAGCCGGTTGCGCTCCCGCAGCGGCACGTCCAGGCTCTCGCCCAGGAGGAGGACCATCTCCCGGCTGGGCCGGGACCGTCCGGTCTCCACGAAGCTGAGGTGCCGGGTGGAGATCTCCGCCCGCAGGGACAGGTCCAGTTGGCTGATCCGCCGTCTGTTGCGCCAGGACCTCAGCAGGGGGCCGAACGCGGGCTCCCGCGTCGCCGTCGCCTCCGCGGTCACACCGCCTCCCGGGTGGCCCGGCGCAGCGCGACCGCCTCGGCCGCGGTGACCGCCGCGAGGGCCAGGGCCTGGCCGAGGACGAGGGCCGCACCGAACGCCGTCGGCGAGGCCAGGAGGACGACCGCCGCCGAGCTCAGGACCCACAGGGCGTTCACGGCGACCACGGGCAACACCTCGCGCGCTCCAGGGGACGGGCGCCAGGACAGCACCCACACCAGCGCGGCGAACGGGACCAGGAAGGCCCCCGCGGACAGCACGAGCGCCAGGGGAAGACCGAGGAGCTCGGGAAGGAGGGGCGCGCCCAACAGCAGGACGAGCCCGGAGCCCGCGCAGGCCAGACCGTCCACGCGCAGGGCCAGGCGGAGCGGCTGGGCGTCGGTGGTGGGGAGCAGGGTGGCCACGGTACCTCCTGGGGTTCTCGGAAGTGGCGCGTCCAGTCTCGCCGCGCAGGGGTCAACGCGTCGATTACCCGGGAGGTCATGCTCAAACGGAAGGGAGCCGGGTGCCCCGTGCGGGGCGCCCGGCTCCGTCGGCGCGGCCGGTGGCGGGGAGCGCTCAGTCCACGCTCAGGATCAGGTCGCCGCCCTCCACCCGCTGGACCCGGTCGATCGCGATCCGGGACACGGCGCCCGCCCTCGGCGCGGTGATGGACGCCTCCATCTTCATGGCCTCGATGGTGGCGACCGTGGCACCGGCCTCCACCCGCTCCCCGGGCGACACGGCCAGCGTGACCACGCCGGCGAAGGGCGCGGCGACGTGCCCGGGGTCGGTCCGGTCCGCCTTCTCCGCCTCACGCAGGGTGGACGACTGCGAGCGGTCGCGGATCTGGAGCGGGCGGAGCTGGTCGTTGAGGGTGGTCATCACCGTGCGCACACCGCGCTCGTCGGCCTCGCTGACCGCCTCCAGCCCGATGAGCAGACGCACGCCCGGCTCCAGGTCGACCACGTGCTCCTCGCCCTCGCGCAGCCCGTAGAAGAAGTCCGGGCTGGAGAGCACGCTCGTGTCGCCGTAGGAGGCGCGGTGCGCCTGGAACTCCCGTGCGGGTGCGGGGAAGAGCAGGCGGTTCAGGGTCGCGCGGCGGTCCTCGGCCAGCCCGGTGCGGTCCTCCGCCGTCAGCTCCTCGGTCGGCCGGGCCGCGCCCCGCCCCTCCAGGGCCTTGGTGCGGAACGGCTCGGGCCACTCACCCGGAGGCACACCGAGTTCGCCCCGCAGGAATCCGACCACCGAGTCGGGCACGTCGAACCGGCCCGGGTCCTTCTCGAAGTCCTCGGGCGCGACCCCGGCGCCGACCAGGTGCAGGGCCAGGTCGCCCACCACCTTCGACGACGGCGTCACCTTGACCAGCCTGCCCAGCATCCGGTCGGCTGCGGCGTACATCGCCTCGATGTCCTCGAACCGGTCGCCCAGCCCCAGGGCGATGGCCTGGGTGCGCAGGTTGGAGAGCTGGCCGCCGGGGATCTCGTGGTGGTAGACCCGGCCGGTGGGCGAGGCCAGGCCCGCCTCGAAGGGCGCGTACACCCGGCGCACGGCCTCCCAGTACGGCTCCAGGGCGTTCACCGCCTCCAGGCTCAGCCCGGTCGGGTGCTCGGAGTGGTCGAAGGCGGCCACGATCGCCGACAGCGACGGCTGCGACGTCGTCCCCGCCATGGAGGCCACCGCGCCGTCGACCGCGTCCGCGCCCGCGTTCACCGCGGCCAGGTAGGTCGCCAGCTGCCCGCCCGCGGTGTCGTGCGTGTGGACGTGCACGGGCAGGTCGAACTCGCGTCGCAGCGCCGTCACCAGCTTCGCTGCGGCGGGTGCGCGCAACAGGCCCGCCATGTCCTTGATCGCCAGCACGTGGGCGCCCGCCGCCACGATGCGCTCGGCCAGGGAGAGGTAGTAGTCGAGCGTGTACAGCCGCTCGTTCGGGTCGGACAGGTCCGAGGTGTAGCACAGCGCGACCTCCGCGACCCCGGTCCCGGTCTCCCGTACCGCCTCGATCGCCGGACGCATCTGCTCCACGTCGTTGAGCGCGTCGAACACCCGGAACACGTCCACGCCCGTCGCCGCGGCCTCCTGGACGAACGCGGAGGTCACCTCGGTGGGGTAGGGGGTGTAGCCCACGGTGTTGCGGCCGCGCAGGAGCATCTGGAGGCAGATGTTGGGCACCGCCTCACGCAGCGCCGCCAGCCGTTCCCAGGGGTCCTCGGCCAGGAACCGCAGCGCCACGTCGTAGGTGGCGCCGCCCCAGCACTCCAGGGACAGCAGCCCGGGCAGGGTGTCGGCCACCGCGGGCGCCACGGCGAGCAGGTCCTTGGTCCGCACCCGCGTGGCCAGCAGCGACTGGTGGGCGTCCCGGAAGGTGGTGTCGGTGACCCCCAGGGTGTCGGACGCGCGCAGCCAGCGCGCGAACCCCTCCGGTCCCAGCTCCGCCAGCCGCTGCCTCGATCCGGGCGGCGGCCCGTCCCCGCCGGTCGCGGGCAGCTTGGCCACGGGGTCGATCAGGTGCGGGCGCTCCCCGTGCGGCTTGTTGACCGTCACGTCGGCCAGGTAGGTCAGCAGGCGGGTGCCGCGGTCGGCGGAGGGGCGGGCGGTGAGCAGGTGGGGCCGCTCCTCGATGAACGAGGTGGTGACCCGGCCCTGCTGGAAGTCCGGGTCGTCCAGGACCGCCTGCAGGAAGGGGATGTTGGTGGCGATGCCGCGGATGCGGAACTCGGCCACCGCGCGGCGGGCCCTGCTGATCGCGGTGGGCAGGTCCCGTCCCCGGCAGCTCAGCTTCACCAGCAGGGAGTCGAAGTAGGCGCTGACCTCGGTGCCCGCCGCGGCGGTGCCGCCGTCCAACCGGATGCCGGACCCGCCGGGGGAGCGGTAGGCGCTGATGGTGCCGGTGTCCGGGCGGAACCCGTTGGCGGGGTCCTCGGTGGTGATCCGGCACTGGAGCGCGGCCCCGCGCAGGGTGATCGAGTCCTGGCTCAGCCCCAGGTCGGCCAGGGTCTCCCCGGAGGCGATGCGCATCTGGGCCTGGACCAGGTCGACGTCGGTGACCTCCTCGGTCACCGTGTGCTCGACCTGGATGCGCGGGTTCATCTCGATGAAGACGTGGTTTCCGTCCCGGTCCACCAGGAACTCGACCGTGCCCGCGTTGCGGTAGCCGATGGTGCGGGCGAACCGTACCGCGTCCTGGCACATCCGCTCGCGCAGCTCAGGGTCGAGGTTGGGCGCGGGGGCCAGCTCCACGACCTTCTGGTGGCGCCGCTGGACCGAGCAGTCGCGCTCGAAGAGGTGGATGACGTCCCCCCGGCCGTCGGCCAGGATCTGCACCTCGATGTGGCGGGGCTCCACCACGGCCTTCTCCAGGAACACGGTGGCGTCGTCGAAGGCCGCGCCCGCCTCGCGCATGGCGGCCTCCAGGGCCTCGCGCAGCGCCCCCGGGGCGTCCACCCGGCGCATCCCCCGGCCGCCGCCCCCGGCGACGGCCTTGACGAACAGCGGGAAGCCGACCTCCTCCGAGGCGGCCACCAGGGCGTCCACGTCCGTGGAGGGCTCGGAGGAGCCCAGCACCGGCACGCCCGCCGCCCTGGCCGCCGCCACCGCGGAGGCCTTGTTCCCGGTCAGCTCCAGCACGTCGGCGGGCGGCCCGACGAAGGTGATGCCGGCCTCCTCGCACGCCCTGGCCAGCTCGGGGTTCTCGGACAGGAAGCCGTACCCGGGGTAGACGGCGTCCGCGCCCGCCTCCAGGGCGGTCCGCACGATCTCCCCGACGGACAGGTACGCCCGCACGGGGTGGCCCGGATCCCCGATCTGGTAGGCCTCGTCGGCCTTGAGCCGGTGCAGTGAGTTGCGGTCCTCGTGCGGGAAGACCGCGACGGTCCTCGCACGCAACTCGTTGCCCGCGCGCAGGGCGCGGATCGCGATCTCTCCTCGGTTGGCCACGAGGATCTTCTGGAACATACAGGCGCCTCCTGAGTCTCCGGCCGTGGTGAGGTCGGAACCCTCGGCGCCGTTGCCGGTGTTCGTCGCTCCGCGCACACGGTCAGGTGCACGATAGTTGGCCGGTCTCCTCGGCGCCGACACCGGGGCGGCGTACAGCAGGAGCCGGGTGCTCGCGCCAGTGGCCGAGGGCGACGCGCCGCTGGGGGCGACGCTCAGGGGGAGGGCCGTCGTTGAAGATCCTCGACGGTGGGCGGGGGTGGACCCAGGTCCGTCCTGCCGGTAGCCATGCCACCCATCATGCCTTCCCAGGGGCATGGGGGCCAGCGTTCCGTGACGTTCCGTAGCGTGGTCAGGAAGCACGTGATGAGCTGCTCCCAGCGAGTTTTGTGTCCGGCGCCCGTGTTCGAAGTGCGTGAGAACAAGGGCGGCTCCGGCGATGTCCCCGATCTTGCCGGGGCTGGCGGTGATGTGCTGTGGCAGCCGCCACCGCCGAGTGAGCAGCGCGAACCCGCGCTCGCCCCGACAGCGCACGCCCCGTTGGAGCGTGTTGGGGGTGCGGTCGTCCAGAGTCGGCGGCGGTCCCGGCTCGGCTGCCTGATGGGGGTGATGACGCCGATTCCGGCATTCTCGTACCCCGGATCGGCCAGCGTGGGCAGGTCCTTGGTCGCGAAGGCACAGAGCGCGTCGAGCACACGGGAGCGGGCCGCGGGCCCGGGTGGCGGGATCGGGTCCGTCACGGACGTGGCACAGGGCCATCACTGCCTGATGGGCGCAGGCCAGGGCACGGGTCCCCTTGCGGGTGCCGCGCGGTGCGCGTTCGACGGTCAGGAGACGGGAGCAGAAGAGAACGGCTTCCTTCCCCGGGCACGTCGAGGATGGCAGGACAGGTGACCACGTGGAGCCTTTCACGGTAGCCCGGCAGGATTCGACACCTCGCCTTCTACCTGGGGCTCCACGTCTGTGTCTGCTGAACGGTCATACCTCGCGCATGGTCTGTTTTACGGCTTTCGTCCATCTTCAAAGTCGCTGGGATCACCTCGGTGTGAGGTGCGTGCAGGTGAGTCAGCATCTCGCGGGGCGTTGTGGCGTTCCGTGACCCCGCGGGCCCGGGCCCGCCACCGCGCTCAACGACCTGCTCGCCGACCGACTGCGCATCCTGGGACCCGACCACCCCGACACACAAACCAGCAAAGAGGTCCTACAGCGCTGGCGGGACAAGCTGTCCGAAGAATGACCCCCGAGGACCTTTGATCCGATCGGACACCGACCCCCGGAACGAGAAAACCCCAGGCCAGCACGGTTGAGTCTCCCGTGAGGTCCGGAGTCAGAGGCGCCTTCTCGCTCCTGGTGTGCTCCCCAGTCCCGCACACCCCCGCCGCTGCGTCGACACCCCTGGTCCTCCGTAACCCCGATAGACACCCGCTGTCTGGGACGGCTGCTACCGTCCGGCGGTGTGAACGACGACGTGTACACAGGCAACGCGGGCAAGGACGCGGCCCTGGACCGGGGATGGCTCCTCGGACACTTCAAGGACACCAACGACCCCCGCTATAGCGAGGCCGTGGAGATCAAGTGGGGCGTCCACCCGCGCGGAGACACCAGAGCGCAGTGGGTGACAGGTGAGCGGCGCACCGCTCTCCTGGTCCTCATCAGCGGACGCTTCCGCGTCCAACTCCCCGACCGCGATGTCCTCCTCCAGCAGCAGGGCGACTACATCGTGTGGGGACACGGAACCGACCACTCCTGGGCCGCGGAGGAGGAGTCGGTGGTGCTGACGGTCAGGTGGCCATCCGTACCCGGCTACGCGGTGACCACGGCAGAGCCCTGACCCACCTCCTGAAGGCCCATCCAGGGGACGAGACACCAAGCGCCCCGATACTGCCATTTCCATGCTTTCCACCCGCCTGAGCGCACCGGAAGCCACCTTCAGGACTCCTTTACCGTCGGCGCCAACGAACACCATGGCGTAACTGGCCGGATGCCGCCGCCTGCACCGCCGCTACCGGTCGACCACTTCCTGGCCTTCGCCGGTATCGCCCGCATACGGATCTGTTACCGCAGACTCACCACAGGAGATGAGCTCTTAGTAATCACCGCTCGCGAACCATACGAGCATGAACACCCCTATCAGAACGAAAATGAACGGAATAATAAGTGCGATTGCGCACGCCAGTGCCGCACCCCGGGCGGCCCACCCACGGCACAGTGCCAAGATAAGCAGTGCCCAGACCCCCTCCATGAGAAGCACGCCCATGTGGACAGCCCTCCCCCCGGTCTCCACCTGCGCCTGGACGCTCATCACCAGGAAGACCGCTATCAGGCCTAGGGGAAAACTTGCGGCGAACACCCTGACGCCCGTACTGTGCGACCGAATTCTGTTTCCGAAGAACCCCAGGACCGCACCCGCGACCAGCCCCACGAGGAGCCAGGCCCAATACTCCTGCGCGTTGTAGTCATCAACCGTCAGATGGGTGGTCACCAGGTGTCCGAAGACGGCGCTCACGTATGTGGTCACACCAGCGGCAGTCGCCAGCCAGGTACGGACGGCCACCCAGCCCAGCAGTACCGGTGGTGCGACGTAGAGCCCGGCGGACCATTCCAGGAACGGAAGTCCCTCGGAGTTGAGGCCATCGACAAACACGGCGAGCGCTCCGCAGCCAAAGCCCACTCCCAGTGACAGGGCTAGGAACAGCCCGAAATACCGATCCAGGAAATCCCGGATGGCGGATGACGGCCCTTCTGGAGAGGTGCTGTTGCAGCCCGCCCCCCTGGCCTGGGAGGAGGGGGTGTGTTCCGTGCTCACTGATCAGTGCCCCCTGTCAGGACGTCACCCAGATAATCGAGCGTCTCCGTATCCTCGAAGTATCCGCTGTGGTCGGTGTCCTCCTCAGGGTCGAGGCGGTGACCGAGTTCCTCTCCAGGATTGTCCGGATCCTCAAAGAACTCATCGTTGTCCAAGGGAGTACCGAAGCCTTCGATGACGATCCCCAGCCGATCCCTCGCATCCTCGATCCAATCGTCGTCGCCCTGGATGACGTGCACGTTCTCATCATCGACTGTGAGGTCGCTGATGCGGTCGACACTCGCGCCCGCCCCGCCTACGAAGATGAGCGAGTCGGCCTCCAGACCGCCGACGATGTCAGAGTTGGCCGCAGCGCCAGCGATGAAGGCACCGAAGCTGTGCCCAAGCACCGAGTTGTGCGAAGGCTGATCGCCTTGATGTGTGGCACGCAGTCCTTCCTGGAACGAGGCCAGAGCGGTAGCGCTGTTCACCGAGTCCCACTCCCCGAAAGGTGGGGCGTCATACCCCATCCAGACGATCGAGGCGTGATCCGACTCAGGATCCTGTGCCGCCATACGCTCGTGGATGGCCTCAGCCCGCTCGAGCGGCTCCTCCATCAGGTGGTCCTGCTGGTTGGGGGCGAGCGTCCACCACCAGTCCGCGACCTCCTCGGCCGACCAGTCGTCCTGGGGTCCCGAACTCGACCTCTGCGCTGGTTTGACCTCCGAACAGGAAGATCTCCCTGCCGGTCATCAAGCCCGCATCCTCAATCCGCTGCTCGGTGAACTCGTTGGCTGTGTTCCGGAAACCGGCCTCCAGGCCGGTCGTGTATCCGAGCATCGTCCCCCTGGTGGACAGCAGGTCGGTAGCGCTGTCACGGATGGCGGCCTCGTCGGCTTCGATGTCCTCGGGGAGTCCGAGCCCCATGCCCTCTACTGACATCACAGCCTCCGCTAGAAGTTGAGTTCGCGCGGCAGGGAAACCACAGGGAGGTCACTGAAGTCGGCACCGGACTCCTGGTCGGTGTTGGAGATCTCCTCGCCGGCATGGGAGGTGCGGCTGGCCAGGGAGCGGCTGCTCGCCGCCGCAGAGTGGATGCGTTGGTTGCCCTCGATGTCGTAGTCGACCACGGCCCCCGTAATCTCCGGAGCGGCCGCGTACAGGGATGAGACGTCGTTCTCGAACTCCACGACCATTGTGGCCATGGTGTCGGCCATGTCGGCGGTGTCACCGGCGTGGTGCGCCGCGTCGTCATTCACGCCAGCTTGCGTCACGTGTCCTCCCGGGGGTGAGGAGATTGGTTCGCGCCGCACAGTAGCAGCGCCGTGACGGTTCGGTTGCTCGTGCCTTCCCTCTTCAGTCGGCTGCTGAATCCAGAGCAAAATCCTTCTGATAGCTCGCGTTTTCCCAAGTCAGACGAGACACACGGGACATCGGACAACGCGAACAACAAGGGTGAGAATTCTCGTTTTCCATTCGTGGGCACTGCAACCAGGCACGATCTATAGCAGATGGTGATTCCCTGTCGCTGCCCCCGGTTGGCCAGTTCTGGACAGCAGCGGATACCCGGAACAAGGCCAATGACAGGAGGGGAGCGTCTCGGAGGTGGAAAATTCGCCACCTCGCGAGGTGCTGTCGGACGCCATCGTGCGGTCGTTCGTGCTCCGTTTATGCTCCGCAGTTCCGTACTGGTACGACACCATCCGGCATCACACGGCCCCAGACGGCACGGCGGATCGGATGGGGTGGCATGAAACGGTACGAAATAACACCCAGAGAAACAAAAGCACCGGACTTCTCATCCGATGGCCGACCGGCCCCGGCCATGAGGAAACCCCAGGCCGGGCGGGTGCAACCGCCGCACGGCCAGGAGCTCGGGGTGTTGAATCGCTCCTGGTGCGCTCCCCCGTCCCGCTACCCGGCCGCCACCGGGGCGCCGCGCAGCAGCGCGGGGGTCGCCTCCGCGGCGACCTGGGCCACATCGGGGTACGCTGACTGGTGCGTGTTCCGGGTGAAATGCGCGGTCGCGTGGCCGAGTTCGGCCGGGACCACCTTCACGTCCGTCCCCGTCGCCAAGGCGAGCCAGGTCGCTCCGTGGCGGAGCCCGTGCAAGATGACGGGCGAGAGCCCGGCGGCTTTGACGATGCGGCAGAACCGGTCACTGACCTGCCCCGGATGCCACCCCGCCCCGTCCTGGCGGGTGAACACCCACCCGTACCCGCCCACGCGGCGCCTGCGGCGAGGTGCTGCTCGCCCTGGAACCCCTTCCACCCCCGCAGGATCCTGATCGTGTCGGCGTCCGGCGTGACCGTGCGCCGGACCGCCGCGCTCCTGGGTGTGGAGGTGATCGTTTCCCACGCGAGCTGGACGACCTGGACACGGATGTCGATCCGGTCGCCCACCAGCCGGGTATTCGCCCGCGGCAGCCCGACCGCCTCATCTCGGCGGAGTCCTTGAACGGCGATGAGGTGACACAGAGGACGCAGACCGGTCCGCCCGTCCGCTACCCCAGCGCGGCGGCCGCCGCCCGTCCCGCCGTGCGGCCGGAGAAGATGCACCCGCCCAGGAAGGTGCCCTCCAGCGCCCGGTAGCCGTGCACGCCGCCCCCGCCGAACCCGGCGACCTCGCCCGCCGCGTACAGCCCCGGGAGCGGGGCGCCGTCGGCACCCAGCACGCGGGCGTCCAGGTCCGTGTGCAGCCCGCCCAGCGTCTTACGGGTGAGGACGTGCAGCCGCACCGCGATCAGCGGGCCCGCCTTGGGGTCCAGGATCTGGTGCGGCGCGGCCACCCGGGCCACCTTGTCGCCCTTGTACCGGCGGGCGCCGTGGATGGTCATCACCTGCAGGTCCTTGGTGAAGGGGTTGACCATCTCCCGGTCGCGGGCGACCACCTCGCGGGTGACGGTGTCGGCGTCGAGGACCCCGTCTCCCGCCAGGTCGCGCATCTTCCCGATGAGCTCCGGGAGCCGGTCGGCCACCACGAAGTCCGCGCCGTGCCGCTTGAACGCCTCCACCGGCCCCGGCGCCCCGGGCAGCACCCGCTGGAGCACCAGCTTGAGGCTCTTACCGGTCAGGTCCGGGTTCTGCTCCGACCCGGACAGCCCGAACTCCTTCTCGATGATCTTCTGCGACAGCACGAACCACGTGTACTCGTGGCCGGTGCGCATGATGTGGTCCAGGGTGCCCAGGGTGTCGAACCCGGGGAAGCACGGCGCGGGCATGCGCCGACCGGTCGCGTCCAGCCACAGCGACGACGGTCCCGGCAGGATCCGGATCCCGTGCCGCGCCCAGATCGGGTCCCAGTTCTGGATGCCCTCGGTGTAGTGCCACATCCGGTCGGGGTTGATGATGCGTCCGCCGGCCTTCGCGGTGATGGCGAGCATGCGCCCGTCCACGTGTTCGGGAACCCCGGAGAGCATGTGCTCGGGCGGGGTGCCCAGCCGCTCGGGCCAGTTCTCGCGCACCAGGTCGTGGTTGGCGCCGATCCCGCCGGAGGTGACGATCACCGCCTGCGCGCCCAGCTCGAACCCGCCGACCGCGTCCCGGCCGCTGGCCGTCCCGCGCGGGGCGTCGCTGGGCGCCAGGACGGACCCGCGCACCCCCGTGACGGTCCCGTCCGCGACCACCAGGTCGTCCACCCGGTGCCGGAAACGCAGGGTGACCAGGCCGCGCTCGACGGCCGCGCGCACCCGGCGCTCGAAGGGCGCCACGACCCCCGGCCCCGTGCCCCACGTGATGTGGAAGCGGGGCACCGAGTTGCCGTGTCCCCCGGCCAGGTGGCCGCCGCGTTCGGCCCACCCGACCAGGGGGAAGATCCGCAGCCCCTGCGCGTGCAGCCACGCGCGCTTCTCACCGGCCGCGAAGTCCACGTAGGCCTCCGCCCACCGGCGCGGCCACGCGTCCTCGGGACGGTCGAAGGCGGCCGTGCCCATCCAGTCCTGGAGGGCCAGCTCCCCGGAGTCCCGGATCCCCATGCGGCGCTGTTCGGGGGAGTCGACGAAGAACAGTCCGCCGAACGACCAGTGCGCCTGGCCGCCCAGGGACGCCTCGGGCTCCTGGTCGAGCAGGAGCACCCGTTTGCCCGCGTCGGCCAGTTCGGCGGTCGCGACCAGCCCGGCCAGCCCCGCTCCCACCACGATCACGTCGGCCTGCTCGGCTGCACTGCTCATCCGGACACTTCCCCTCGGCGGTCGGGCGCGATGACGACGACTGTGCCCAGGGGAGCCCGCCATGGCAAGGGAGGTGTGTGTCCCGCGCCACAGGGTTTGTCAGGGTGTGACAAGGAGTTGGTTTCGTGGAACTATGTTCGGGTTTGTCCGGCGGGAACGTTTCCCCTGGTCGTTCCGGTCGCATCCCCCGTCCGCAAGGAAATCCCCGTGTACTTCCATCCCCCGGCCTTCGAGCCCGGTCCGGTCGCCACGGCGATCGGCCTCGCGCTCATCGTGTGCCTGGTCGCCGAGCCCCTCGTCCTGCGCCCCCTCTACACGGCGGTCCGGGGGCCGGCCCCCGCGGAGGGGCGCTCACCCCTGGCCCGCCTGCACCGTGCCATCGCGTGGTGGTCCCTGGGCGAGGTGTTCGTGTGCATGGCGTTCGTCGGAACCGCCTCGGCGGTGACCCCGGCCGACATCGGACTGTCCCTGCCCGCCTTCCACGGGTTCGCCGACCGTCCGGGCCTGCTGAGCCTGGTCCTGTGCACGGCGGCGTTCCTGGCCCTGATCATCGTCCCGGCGGCCCTGCGGTCCTGGGCGTTGTGGCGGCGCCCGGGCGGGACCCTTCCCCCGCGGGACCAGGAGGGGATGCCGCGTCGGAGCATCGCCCTGCTGCCGCGCAACGCCCAGGAGCGCAGGGTCATGGTGCTGTCCACCGTGTCATGGACCCTGGCCTGGTCGGTCAGTGTCCACTGGGTCGTCGTCCCCCTCCTCATGAACGGGTTCGGCTTCTGGGCCTGGGACGCGCTCGTGTCCGTCTTCCTGCTGACCCTGTGGCGCGGGCTCGGCGCGGGCTGGCGCGGTGCCGCGACCACGGCCCTCGTGGGCTCGATCGCCACGGGGTGGTACCTGTTCGTCTTCGTGGGATCCCTGGTCACCCCACTCCTGGTGTGGGGGCTGGTCATGGCCGCGTCGCTCGCGGCCACTCCCTACCGCAGATCCGACGCCGCCGAACCGGCCGCCGCCGAACCGGTCATGACGTGGCGGCTCGACGACGGCGACGGAACCCCGCGGGCACGCGCCTGAGGATCTACGCGCCGAACCGCACCAGCGACCTGCCGCCCCTGCCCTGACGCATCCGCTCGAAGGCCTCGGGCACCCCGGACAGCGGGATCTCGTCGGTGACCATCGAGGCCAGGTCCAGCTCGCCCGAGCGCACCAGACCGGCCAGGACCGGGATGTCACGGGCCGGGTCGCTGGACCCGTACACACATCCGCGCAGGGTCCTGGCCTGGTGGAACAGCTCCAGTGCGTTGAACGACACCTCGTCGTCCAGCGCCCCGACCCCCACGACGGTGACGGTTCCGCCGCGTCGCGTCGCGTTCCACGCCGAGCGCACCACCTTCGCCGAACCGACCACCTCGAAGGCGTGGTCCGCGCCCCGGCCCCCGGTCAGGCCGCGCACGGCCTTGGTCAGGGAGTCGTCGGCCACCAGGAAGTCGGTCGCGCCCAGCCTCCGGGCCAGCTCCTCCTTGGCGGGGGAGGCGTCCACCGCGATCAGCGGGTCGGCTCCCGCCAGGCGCGCCGCCTGCAGGACGGACAGCCCCACGCCGCCCAGTCCCAGGACCACCGCCGACTGCCCCTCGCGCACCCGCGCCGAGTTGGCCACCGCACCCCACCCGGTGAGTACCGCGCAGCCGAGGACGGCGGCGACGGCCGGGTCGATCCCGTCGGGCAGCGCGACCACGGCGTCCGCGGGCACGACGGTGGCCTCAGCGAAGGCCCCCGTACCCAGCCCGGGGTAGACCGGTGTGCCGTCGGTGAGCTCGGCGTAGGGCCGCCCCGCCCGGTCCAGGGCGTGCTCGCACAGGTGGGGCTCGCCCTGCCCGCAGAACCAGCACGCCCGGCACGGCGGGGCCCAGTTGAGGATCACCTTCTGCCCCGGCGCCACCCCGGTCACCCCCTCGCCGAGCGCCTCGACGGTGCCCGCGCCCTCGTGGCCGAGCACGGCGGGCCAGGGCTGGGGCAGGGTGCCGTTGGACAGGGACAGGTCGGAGTGGCACACCCCGGCCGCGGCGACGCGCACCCGGACCTCCCCCGGCCCGGGGTCGGGCAGGACCAGGTCGCGGATGCTCGGCGGGGCTCCGGTCTCGGTGAAGACGGCTGCCTTGACGGTCGTACTCATGGGAGGGCTCCAATCACGGACTGCCGCGACAGTAGCAATACCGTCTGGTCGGTCGGTGGAGGGGGTCGGGCGGGCGCGCCGCCCCGGCGGCGCGCCGCGGTCCGCGTCTCCTTCCGGGCGGGAGTTTGTGGAAGTACCTATATTGGGCTTCCCCGCTGCCGGGTATCTCCCCTTCGTCCACCCGGCCACGGTCGGGACAGGCAGCACCGGGGCTGCGCGGCCGCCGGTGCGCGACGCGGGGAGGTTCCATGGCGCGACCGGTCGGATCGCCGATTCGGCGGCACTATCTGATGTGCCGTCCCACGTACTTCGCCGTCGAGTACGCGATCAACCCCTGGATGGACCCGGCCGCCGGGGTCGACCGCGAGCGGGCGGTCCGCCAGTGGGAGGCGCTGCGCGACCTCTACCGGGACCTGGGGCACCGGGTCAGCGAGATCGCGCCCATCGAGGGGCTGCCCGACATGGTCTTCGCGGCCAACGGCGCCCTGGTGGTGGACGGCCGGGTGTACGGGGCGCGGTTCGCCAGCGCCGAACGCACCCCGGAGGGCCCGGCCTACCTCGACTGGTTCCGTGCCGCGGGCTACACCGACACCCGCGAGCCCAAGCACGTCAACGAGGGCGAGGGCGACTTCATCACCCTGGACGACGTGGTCCTGGCCGCCACGGGCTTTCGCACCGAGGCCGCCGCACACCTGGAGGCCGAGCGCTTCCTGGGCCGCCCGGTCGTCACACTGCAACTGGTCGACCCCCGCTTCTACCACCTGGACACCGCGCTGTTCGCGCTCTCCGGCGACCGCGTCGCCTACTACCCCGGCGCCTTCTCCGCGGGGAGCCAGCGGGTTCTGCGCTCGCTCCACCCCGACGCGCTCATCGCGACCGAGGAGGACGCCGCCGTGCTCGGACTCAACGCCGTGTGCTCCGGCGGCGACGTGGTCATCGCGGCCGAGGCGACCGCGCTCGCCCGGCGGCTCCGCGGGCTGGGCTACACCGTCCACCCCGTCGAGCTCGACGAGCTGCGCAAGGCCGGAGGCGGCGCCAAGTGCTGCACCCTGGAGCTGCGCGACGCGCGTGCGTGACCGCGGGGGCGGGCAGACGGCCGTGTCGGCGCACACACGTGCGTATTCCGGCCGTTCAAACCTGCGCCGATGTGGGAAATGCCACTCTGTGTCAGAGTGGACTTACCGGTAGTCACAGGTCAGCGTCCGTGTCCGAGACCGCGGGGTCACGGGCGCCGCGCGCCGCCTTCCGAAGGGCCCCTGACCCAGGAGGTCCGGAGCAATAGGGTCGAAAACGTGAAGACCAAACAGCGCCGACTTCCGCGTCGTGTCCGGGAACAGCAGATGATCGACGCCGCCGTCACCGCGTTCTCCAGAGGCGACTACCACACGGTACGCGTCGAGGAGATCGCGGAGGCCGCCGGTACCTCCAAACCCACCGTGTACCACTACCTGGGGTCCAAGGAAGGGATCTTCACCGCCTGCGTCCGCCGCGAGGCCGACCGCCTCGTCGCGGCCATCCGCGCCGCCGTCCGCGACCCCGAATCCCCCGTCGGAGCCGACCCCCTGCAACGGGGACTCCACGCCTTCTTCACCTTCGTCACCGACAACCGCGACAGCTGGACCGTCCTGTACCGGCGCACGTCCTCCCAGGCCGGACCCTTCGCGGGCGAGGTCGCCCGAGCCCGGGACCGCGTCCTGGCCGAGGTCGTCGCCCTCGTCACGGCCTGCACCGGCGCCGCCGACGTACGCGACGGCGCCGGGTGCCTCCTCGACCCCAAGGACGCCCGACTCCTGGCGCGCGTGGCGGTCAGCACCGCCGACGCCTGCGCCGACTGGCTCCTGGAGAACCCGGAGGAGACCCCCGACGCCCTGGCCGGGCACGTCAGCGAGCTCACCCGGTCACACCTGCGGCCCCGGCATCCGGTGACCGCCCGCTGACGCCGACCGCCGTCAGCCCAGCGAACTCATCACGTGCTTGACCCGGGTGTAGTCCTCCAGGCTGTAGGCGGACAGGTCCTTGCCGTAGCCCGAGTGCTTGAACCCGCCGTGCGGCATCTCCGAGGTGAGCTCGCCGTGCCCGTTGATCCACACGGCGCCGAAGTCCAGGTCCGCGCTGACCCGCAGGGCGCGGGCGTGGTCCGCGGTCCACACCGAGGACGCCAGGCCCTGGTCGACACCGTTGGCCAGCGCCACGGCCTCCTCCTCGTCGGCGAACCTCTGCACGGTGACCACGGGGCCGAAGATCTCCTCGCGCACGATCTCGTCCTCGGCGCGCAGGCCCGACACGACCGTGGGGGCCAGGAAGAACCCGGCTCCGCCCACGCGGTGGCCGCCGGTCTCCACGACCGCGTGCCCGGGCAGGCGCTCCAGCAGCCCCGTCACCCGGGCGAACTGGTCGGCGTTGTTGAGCGGACCGAAGTCGCCGGCCTCGGTCGAGGGCCTGCCGGTGACCAGCTTGGCGGCCTGGGCCGACAGCTCGGCCACGAACGCGTCGTGGACGCGCTCGTGCACGATCACGCGGGTCGCGGCGGTGCAGTCCTGGCCCGCGTTGAGGTAGGCGCCCGCGACCACGCCGGAGGCGGTCTCGGCCAGGTCGACGTCGTCGAAGACCAGCACCGGCGCGTTGCCGCCCAGTTCCAGGTGCAGCAGCTTGAGGTCGTCGGAGGCCGAGCGCGCCACCTGCGTTCCGGCGCGGGTGGAGCCGGTGACCGACACCAGGCGCGCGGCCGGGTGCTCGACCAGCGCCCGACCCGTGTCGCGGTCGCCCACGACCGTGTTCACCACACCCGCGGGCAGGACCCCGGCGGCGATCTCGGCGAGCATGACCGTGGTGGTCGGGGTGGTCTCGGC
This sequence comes from Nocardiopsis sp. KDC1DS13DA1, assembly GCF_055632325.1. Taxonomy (NCBI): domain Bacteria; kingdom Bacillati; phylum Actinomycetota; class Actinomycetes; order Streptosporangiales; family Nocardiopsidaceae; genus Nocardiopsis; species Nocardiopsis sp. KDC1DS13DA1. The sequence continues at coordinate 330,548 of NZ_JBVMUY010000005.1, read as the reverse complement.
GGGCTTGAGCACCACCGTGTTCCCGGCGGCCAGGGCCGGACCGATCTTCCAGACCGCCATCATCAGCGGGTAGTTCCACGGGGTGATCCCCACGCACACGCCCACCGGCTCACGGCGGATCCACGAGGTGCGTCCGTCGACGTACTCGGCCGCGGCCCGGCCCTCCAGGTGCCGGGCGGACCCGGCGAAGAAGCGGAGCGTGTCCACGCAGAACGGGATCTCCTCCTCCAGCACGGAGGAGCGGGGCTTGCCGGTCTCGCGGCACTCGGCGTCGGCGAACTCCTCGGCGCGGGCGGCCAGGGCGTCGGCGACGGCCAGCAGGGCGTCCTGGCGGCGGGCCGGGGTGGCCTCCTTGCGCCAGGAGCGGAACGCCCTGAGCGAGGAGGCCATGGCGGACTCCACCTCGGCGGTCCCGCAGACCCCGGCCCGGCCGCTGACCCGCCCGGTCACCGGGTCGACCAGGTCCAGCGCACGGCCCCCGGCGGGCAGGACGGGCTCGCCGTCGATGAGGCTGGGCAGCGTGTCGAACTCGTGGATGCGCATGGCGTCCTTCGTCTTTCCTTGGTCGGGTGGTGTGCGGATGGGTGCGGGGGTCGGCGCGCCCTCGGGGCGCGCCCGCCGCGTCGTCGCCTCCGGCCGGGGGGACCCTCGCGGACCCTTCGAGCCGACCACCGCGGTCCGGGTGGCAACGTGACGGCGACGGGGTTCGGTTGCGCGGTCACCGGTGGGTGGGCGCGAACAGCTCCAGTGCCAGGGGCAGCACGACCACGGACGGACCGGGGCGCGCCAGGGCGTCGGCCAGGTCCGCGCTCAGCCGCTCCGGGGCGGTGACCGTGGCCGGGACGCCGAAGGCCGCGGCCAGGGCCGCGAAGTCCGGGCGGGCCAGCTCGGTGTGGGTCGCCTCGCCGAACGCGTCCTCCATGTACGCGCGCAGCACGCCGTAGCCGCCGTCGTCGACGATCAGCCACGTCACGTCCAGGTCGTGCTGGCGCGCCGCGGCCAGCTCCGCGACCGAGTACATCGCGCCGCCGTCGCCGGAGACCGCCAGCACCGGGCCGTCGGCGGCCACCGCCGCCCCCAGGGCGGCGGGCAGCGCGTAGCCCAGCCCGCCGGCCCCCTGGGCCGAGTACATCCCCGCGCTCCTGGGATCCCATCCCGACCAGGCCCAGTACGCCAGGATGGTCATGTCCCAGAAGCTCGGCGCGGTGTCGGGCACCGCCTCGCGCACCGCCGCCAGCACCGCCCGCTCGGTGGTCAGGCCCTGCCCGTCCAGCCGCTCGGCCACGGCCCGCAGAACCCCGGCCACCTCCGCGACCGTCCCAGGGGCCTCGGGGCGGTGCCGGACGCGTCGGGCCAGCGCGGCCAGGGTCAGCGCCGCGTCGCCGTGCACGCCCAGGGCGGGCAGGTTGGCCTCCAGCTTGCCCGGGTCGGCCTCGATCTGGACCACCCGGCCGCGCGGGGCCAGGGTGTGGTAGTTGCTCGACAGCTCGCCCAGCCCCGAGCCCACGACCAGGAGGACGTCCGCGCCCTCCAGGAACTCCGTCGTGTGCCGGTCCTCGATCCAGGACCGGAGCGAGAGCGGGTGCTCCCAGGGGAAGGCGTCCTTGCCGCCGAAGGTGGTGGCCACCGGCGCCCGCAGCGCCTCGGCCAGCTCGAGCAGCGCCGCCCGCCCGCCGGAGCGGCTCACGCCCCCGCCCGCCAGGATCACGGGCCGCTCCGCCGCGTCCAGCAGCCGCGCGGCCTCGGCCACCAGCTCCGCGCGCGGTCGCAGCGGCTCCGGAACCGGGTCCACGTCCGTGACCGGCGGCACCTGGGCCGGTTCGGTGAGCACGTCCTGCGGGATCTCCACCAGGACCGGGCCCGCGGGCGCGGACGCGGCCGTGCGCCAGGCCTCGGCCAGCGCCGAGGGGATCTGCGAGGTGTGCCGGACGCTGTGCACCGACTTCACGACCCCGGCGAAGCTCGCGGACTGCTCGGGCAGCTCGTGCAGGTAGCCGCGGCGTCCGCCGCCCAGACCCGCGCGCGGTACCTGGGAGCCGACCACCAGCACCGGGGCGCTGGAGGCCCGCGACTCCTGGAGGGAGGACAGGGTGAGCAGCGCGCCGGGCCCGGTGGACACGAACAGGGGCGTGACCTCGCCCGTCACCCGGGCGTGCCCGTCGGCGGCGAAGGCCGCGTTGTTCTCCACCCGGCTGGAGACGAACCGCAGCGGCGCCCGGCGCAGCGCGTCGAACAGCCCCAGCGCGTGCTGGCCGGGGATGCCGAAGGCCACCGTGGCGCCCAGGGCCGCCAGGGTCTCGGCCACCAGGTCGCCGCCGTGTCGCGGCGCGCTCCCACCCATGTCCGTCCGTCCTACCTCGTCTGGTTCAGGGCCAGCACACTGACCAGGTCGTAGGCCACGTGCGAGGCCGCGGTGGCGGTGATCTGCGCGTGGTCGTAGGCCGGGGCGACCTCCACGACGTCACCGCCCACCAGGTTGCAGGTGGACAGGCCGCGCAGGATCTCCAGCAGTTCGCGGCTGGTGATGCCGCCCGCCTCGGGGGTGCCGGTGCCCGGGGCGTGCGCCGGGTCCAGGACGTCGATGTCCACGGACACGTACAGCGGGCGGTTCCCCACGCGCTGGCGCAGCATGTCGGAGATCTCGTCGACGCCGCGGCGCATCACGTCGGCGGCGGTGACGATGCCGAACCCGAAGCGGCGGTCGTCCTCCAGGTCCTTCTTGCCGTAGAGCGGGCCGCGGGTGCCCACGTGCGCGATCGCCTCGGTGTCGAGGATGCCCTCCTCCACGGCGCGGCGGAACGGGGTGCCGTGCGTGTAGGGCTCGCCGAAGTAGGTGTCCCAGGTGTCCAGGTGGGCGTCGAAGTGCAGCAGGGCGATGGGGCCGTGCTTGCGGTACAGCGAACGCAGCAGGGGCAGGGCGATGGTGTGGTCGCCGCCCAGGGTGACCAGGCGCGTCCCGGCCTCGACGAACGTCGAGGCGCCCGCGTCGAGGGTCTCCACCGCGTCGCCGACCGAGAACGGGTTGACCGGGATGTCGCCGCCGTCGGCCACCTGCAGGCGCTCGAACGGGGCCACGTCCAGTCCCGGGTTGTAGGGGCGCAGCAGGCGGCTGGCCTCACGGATGGCGGAGGGGCCGAAACGCGCCCCGGGCCGGTAGGAGACACCGGTGTCGAACGGCACGCCCACCACCGCGATGTCCGCCCGTTCGACCTCGTCGATACGGGGTAGTCGGGCGAAGGTCGCGGGTCCGGCGAAGCGGGGCACCCGGCTGGAGTCGGTGGGTCCGATCGGAGTGTTCATGTCCGTCCTTGTCTCGCGGCAACGTTGACGCAGGTCACAGCGCTGCGCTCAGACTAGGGAGCGGGTAGGCTTCCTACCAGTGGTTCAAAGGCACCACAACGTCCAAAAAACTGGATGAAACGAACAAAACGGGGAGGGGGGAACGCGTGGTCGTCTCCGCCGCCGGCCCCGACACCCACGCCGTCCCGTTGAGTGCCGTCCTCGCGCGCCGGGACCTGGCTCTGACCGCCGTCGTCGGCGCGGGGGACCCCGGCATCGTCTGGGCGGTGGTCAGTGAACTGGCCGAACCGGCCCTCTACCTGCGCGGCGGTGAGCTCGTGCTGACCGCGGGCCTCAACCTGCCCCGGAGCGCGGAGGGGGTCGGCGACTACGTGCGCTCCCTCGCCGAGGCGCGCGTCAGCGCCGTCGGTTTCGGCGTCACACCCGTGCACGACACCATTCCCGCCGCGCTCGTCGAGGAGTGCCGGAACCAGGGGCTGCCCCTGGTCGAGGTGCCCCGACCCACCCCCTTCGCCGCCGTCAGCCAGGCGGTGGGAGAGGAGTTGGAGGAACGGCGCATGCGCGACCTGCGCCGCCTGGGGGAGGCCCACCAGCGGCTCACCCGCGCCGTGACCGACCAGGGGCCCGTCGACCGGGTCCTGGGTGTCCTGGCCGACTCCCTGGGCGGGTGGTCGGCCCTGGCCGCCCCCGAGGGCCTGCGCACCAGCCCGGGGGCTCCGGGCGCCCTGGGCCAGGAGCTGAGCGGTCTGGTCGCCAAGCTCACCGGGGTCGGCGGCCCCCGCAGCGCCAAGGCCGTCTCCGGCCCCGACGAGGTCTTCCTGCACACCGTGGGCACACCCCCGGAGGACCACGGCGTCGTCCTGGTGGGCCGTCCCCGTCCGCTCGGCATCACCGACCGCGCGGTCCTGCGCACCGCCACCGCCCTGCTGGACCTGCTCTCGCGCGGCCCCGACGGCGCTCCGCCCGTCCCGGGCCGCCTCCTGACCACCCTGCTGGTCGACGGAGGGTTCACCGGCCCCGCCGCGCCCCTGCTCGCTGAACTCACCGGGGCCGGGGCGGCGGCGCCCCTCTACCGGGTGCTGCGCGCACTCCCGGCCGACCCCGGGCGGCAGGCGCCCCCCGCGGTACCGCCGCTGCCCACCCAGGTCCTGGACACCGGGTCCGGGGCGGAACCGCAGCTGCGCGCCGTCCTGGCCGACCAGGGCGGGAAGGCGCACCACGAGCATCTGGACGACCTGTTCACCCGCGGCTGGATCGCGGCCCTGAGCGGCCCCGTCGCCCCGGAGGACCTGCCCGCGGCGGACCGCGGCGCCGCCGCCCTCCTGGAACGGGCCCGGGTCGTGGGCGGCCCCCTGGTGTGGGAGGAGGACGCGGATCCCTTCGCCGGGCTGCTCACCCCCTCGGGAACCGACGACCTCGCCCGCCGGATCCTGGGCCCCCTGGCGGAGGAGACCGACGCGGCGCGGACCCTGCGCCGCACGCTGCGGGCCTGGCTCGTCCGCCACGGCAACTGGGACCGGGCCGCCGCCGACCTGGGCGCCCACCGCAACAGCGTCCGGTACCGGATCGGTCGCGTCGAGCGCGACCTGAACGTGGACCTGGCCGACGCCGAGCAGCGCATGCGCCTGTGGTTCGCGCTGACGCGGTGGCGACCGGGGGACTGAGCGGGTGCCGGTGGTGGACCGGGTGGCCAGGTTGGGCCGACCGTCGTCCGCCACCGGCGGATCCTCGATCGCGGAATGAGGGAATCGGAGGTCGAGGCCGGTTCCAGGTTCCGAACCGCGTGCTCGTTCCCGGTCGGGCCACTTCCCTCACGGCCGAGGCTGGACACTGGTGAATTCCGCAGAGAACGTGAGGACTGGGGCTCCAATGTCGTTTCCCCCTCTGGACACGGCCCTTCCCGCCGGGGCCGACGCCCGTGAACACGCCAACCTCCTACGCCAGACGCACGAGGCGGCCCTCAACGGCCATCCCGTTCCGGCTCCCCTCCGGCCGGTGATCGAGGACTCCTGGACGCGCATGCGGCGCTTCGGGATCGACCCCGACAGCGCCCCTCCGCCGCGTGTGGCCCTCCCCGACGAACTCCACCGGACGCGGACGGCCTCGCCGATCGCCGAGGTGCTGCCCCTCATCCGGCGGTCCCTGGTCTCGGTCGCCGACGAGGCCGAGCACATCATGATCGTCACCGACGCCTCCGGCCAGATCCTGTGGCGCGACGGATCCCACCGCGTGCGCGCGGTCGGCGACCGGGTGGGCCTCGTCGAGGGGGCCTACTGGAACGAGGGCAACACCGGGACCAACGCCATCGGAACCGCGCTGGTCGTGGGCAGGCCCGTGCAGGTGTACTCGGCCGAGCACTTCGTCCGCAACCTGCACGCCCTCACCTGCGCCTGCGCACCGATCCACGACCCGCGCGACGGGCGGCTGCTCGGCGCCATCGACGTCACCGGGCCGGTCTCGACCGTCCATCCCTCCACCCTGGCCCTGGTGACCGCGGTCGCCCAGCTGGCCGAGGCGCACCTGCAGAGCATCCACCACGGGCACCTGGAACGCCTGCGGTCGGTGGCCGCGCCGCTGCTCGCCCGGATGTCCGGGCCCGCGCTGGTCGTGGACGAGGCCGGATGGACCGCGGCCGCCGTGCACATGGACCCGGTCCGCCGGGTGCTGCTGCCCACCCAGCGCGAGAACGGCACCGCCTGGCTGCCCGCGCTGGGCGAGTGCACGCTCGAACCGCTGCCCGGCGGCTGGCTGGTCCGACCCCGTACGAAGGAGACGGCCGCGCCCACGACGGTCACGCTGGAGCTGACCCGGGCGGCCTCCCCGGTGATCACCGTCGCCGGGCCCAGCGGTGAGTGGACGCACCGGCTCACCCCGCGCCACGCCGAACTCCTCCTCATCCTGGCCGTGCGCCGGGAGGGGTGCACGGCGGCCCAGCTGTCCGAGGACGTGTTCGGGGCCGCGGGCAACGTGGTGACCGTGCGCGCCGAGCTGTCCCGGCTCAGGCGCCACCTGGGCGGCATCCTGGACAGCCGTCCCTACCGCTTCAGCGAGGAGGTGCAGGTCAGGGTCGGGTGGCCGCGCGAGCGCGCGGACCTGCTGCCCGGGTCGCTCGCCCCCGGGGTGCGCGCTCTGCGGACGGCGGATCCGACGCTGCCAGGATTCGTCGCGACGGGTGGGGGTGTCGCAACCTAGTGCAACCGTTGCCTGGTCGGCGGGGATGGTGTGGACTGTTCTCGCACGGTCCGCACAGCCGGTCGTGCCGGGCGTGAGAGGGCGCGGCACGGATACCACGGCGTGCGCCGCGTCCACCCCGTCATCGGGACCTTGAGGGGGGTTGCCAGACGGAGACGGACGCGCGGGCGGACCGTAGGTGGTCCAGGGCGACAGGGGGAGCTCCCTGGACACACCGACCGCGCGGCGTGCCTCCGAGGTGGCTCCTCGGGGGCGCGCCGTCATCCTGTGCGCGGATCAGTCCCCGGGCCGCCCGGCCGACGCGGGGTCCCCGACGGCCCCCGTCCCGTCCGCCTCCGGGTCCGTTCCCTCAGCGGTGTCCTCCGCCAGGGCGGGCGCGCACTGGAAGCAGTCCATCGCGAAGACCTCGGTGCCGCCGACACTGCCGCTGAACGCGCCGCGCAGCCCCTCGTCACCGGTCTCCCGTGCGGCCAGCACCCGTGGGCTCAGGTGCCCCACGAAGCGCACGCTCTCCCCGCCACGGGTCGTGCCCGTGCAGTGCACCCGCACGCCCTCCCCGTCGGCCGCGCGCTCCGACCGTTCCTCGGCCTCGGCCGACCGCTCGTCCGCTCCGCCGCCCGGGGAGGCGTCGCCCGAGGGTCCGTTCGAGCAGACCAGGATTCCCTCGACCGGATGTCCGGCGCGGGCGAAGGCGCGTTCGGCCGCGGGACGCAGGGCGGTCACCGACAGCGCACCCGCGGCCCTGGCCATCTCCTCCCTCGCCGTCTCCGCCCGTTCCACACGTGTGTCGTCGGTGGAGCAGGCGCTCGTGAGCACACCCGCCAGGGCCAGGCAGGCCAGCGGAGTGAGAACGGCGGCGGTACGGACGCCGGTGCTGCGGACTCCCATGTCTTCCCCCAGGGTCGCCGGACCGGGTGCGTGCGCACCCGGAGGTGTCCCACGGGACCAATGTCACGGATATTCGCTATGTGATTTATGTCCGACTCGCGGCAAAAGGTGAAAAAGTGCTTCATGTTCTGGTCATTCGAGGAGGCCGACCCCTCCGTTCGCGGGTACCACCCCGGAGGCACGGCTCGAACCGAACACGACCCCGTCCACGACCGGACGGGCACCGCGCGTGTGGCGAACGGCACGAAACCGGCAGCTCGTGGCGGAGGCCGGACCCCGCTGGGCTACACTCGGTGCATTTACCGGCCCGGGTACCCACCCGGACCACCCGACCCGACCGTCGCACGCGCGCTCCGGTGGCACCCGAGGCGCCGTGTGAACCAGGGGGCGGCCCGCGGCGTCGAACAGGGGACCACGACCGGCCCCGCGTTCCACCCGGGGGCCACCCGACCGACCTTCCTTCCGGAGGTGGACCGTGTCCGCTGACCACCGAGAGCAGCAGCCCGTCCAGGGTTCGCGTATCGACCCGCACGTCGGCCGCTACGCACACCGAGCACAGGGCATGGTCGCATCGGAGGTCCGCGCACTCTTCGCCGTCGCGTCCCGTCCCGAGGTCGTCTCCCTGGCCGGAGGCATGCCCAACGTCGCCGCGCTCCCGCTCGACCAGATCGGCGAACTCGTCCGCGACGTGGTCGCCGAGGAGGGCCAGGCCGCCCTCCAGTACGGATCCGCCCAGGGCGACCCCGTCCTGCGCGAGCAGATCTGCGACTACATGACGCTGGAGGGCATCACCGCCAGCCCCGACGACGTCATCGTCACCGTCGGTTCCCAGCAGGCCCTGGACCTCATCACCCGCGTCTTCGTCGACCCCGGTGACATCGTCCTGTGCGAGGCGCCCACCTACGTCACCGCCATCAACACCTTCGCCGCCTTCCAGGCCGACATCCGCCACGTCGCCCTGGACGAGAACGGCGTGGTGCCCGAGGAACTCGACGAGGCGCTCACCCGCGCCGCGCGCGAGGGCCGCAGGGTCAAGTTCTTCTACACCATCCCCAACTTCCAGAACCCGGCGGGCATCACCATGACCGCCGAGCGCCGCGCCCGGGTCCTGGAGATCTGCGAGCGCCACGACGTGCTCGTGGTCGAGGACAACCCCTACGGCCTGCTCCGCTACGACGGCGACCCCCAGCCGACCCTCCACGCCCAGGGGACGGGCAACGTCATCTACCTCGGGTCGCTGTCCAAGACCCTCTCGCCCGGCCTGCGCATCGGCTGGGCGCTCGCCCCCGCGCCCGTGCGCGCCAAACTGGTCCTGGCCGCAGAGTCGGCGATGCTCAGCCACTCCACGTTCAACCAGCTGGTCGTGCGCCGGTACCTGCGCACCTTCCCGTGGCGCGAACAGATCAAGGCGTTCAACACCATGTACGGCGAGCGCCGCGACGCCATGCTCGGCGCACTGGAGGCGATGATGCCCGCCGGGTGCACCTGGACCCGGCCCGAGGGCGGCTTCTTCGTCTGGGCCACGCTGCCCGAGGGCATCGACGCCAAGGCCATGCTGCCCCGCGCCGTGAGCGCCCGTGTCGCCTACGTTCCGGGCACCGGCTTCTTCGCCGACGGCCGCGGCCGCGCCGACATGCGCCTGAGCTTCTGCTACCCGACCCCCGAACAGATCCGCGAGGGCGTGCGCCGCCTCGTCGGCGCCATCGAGGGCGAAATCGACCTGCGTGATACGTTCGGCAGCACCCTGGCACCGCCGAGCGAAGGCCACCAGGCCCCCGCTCCCGACCTGCCCTGACACCCCCGTCGTAAGGGCACCAGCACCATGTCAGCACCACATGAGGAGGTCCGCGCCGTGGCAGACCTTGACCGCGTTCTCGTTCTCGCCGGGGGACTGTCCCCCGAATACGAGGTGAGCGTCCACTCCGGACGCGGTGTCGCCGAGGCGCTGCGCCGACTGGACGTGGAGGTCCAGGTCACCGACGTCGACGCCACCCTGCTGGACCGGCTCTCCGCCGATCCGCCGCAGGTGGTCTTCCCCGTGCTGCACGGCGCGGCGGGCGAGGACGGCGCCCTCCGCGAGGTGCTGGAGCTGGTGGGGGTGCCCTACGTCGGCGCCCGCCCGGACGCCTGCCGCCTGGCCTACTCCAAGCCCACGGCCAAGGCGCTCCTGGCGGCCGAGGGCGTGCGCGTCCCGCGCGGCGCCACCCTGCCCAAGTCGGCCTTCCACGACCTGGGCGCCCCGGCGCTGCTGTCGCGGTTGGCCGACCGCCTGGGCCTGCCGCTGTTCGTCAAGCCGGACCGGGGCGGATCGGCGTTCGGCGCCGCGCCGGTCACCACGCTCCAGGACCTGTCGGCCGCCCTGGTGTCCTGCTTCGCCTACAGCGACTCCGCGCTCGTGGAGGAGCAGGTCCAGGGCACCGAGCTGGCCGTGGGCGTCCTCGACACCGGGGACGGCCCCGTGGCGCTGCCTCCGGTGGAGATCGTTCCCGACGGCGGAGTCTACGACTACGCGGCCCGCTACACCCCCGGGCGCACCGAGTTCTTCTGCCCGGCCCGCCTGGGCGCCGACGCCGTCGCCGCCGCGAGGGAGGTCGCCCTGACCGCCCACCGCGTGCTGGGACTGCGCGACCTGTCGCGCACCGACCTCATCGTCGGCGACGACGGCGGGGTCACCTTCCTGGAGACCAACGTCGCCCCCGGCCTCACCGAGACCTCGACGTTCCCGATGGCGGCGGCCTCGGCCGGTCTGGACTTCGCGGTCGTGTGCCGGGAACTGGCCCACCAGGCGTTCCTGCGCGGCTGATCCGAAAGGACCCGATGCCCCCCGCCCCCTCCGCCCGCGTCAGGACCACCGCCACCGCCGCCGTGCCCGCCCTGGTCGTCGCCGGATGCGGATCCCCCGACGACGCTCCGCCGCCGCAGGAGCAGCCATCGTCCGGGCCGGTGGACGCGTGGGCCCCGCGCCGGTTCCCTTCCGGGACCGGAGGGCGGACGTCGTGACCGGGCCGTGGCGTTCCGACGAGGGCGAGCCCTTCAACGCGGGGGACGTCGTGGTGCTCCGCGGCGGCCCCGAGGGGCTCAACCGGGATGGCGCGCTCCGGTACGGCCCGGAGGAGGCCGGGGCGTCGGTGCGCCAGCGCGCCTCCGCGCCCCTGGTGCTCGACGCCGACGCCGACGGTGACGGGATGGGCGACGTGTTCGTGCGCCCGCGCCCGGGGAACGTCGTGACCCACCCGAAGAAGCCGGGGTCCCTGCGGGTGTTCCCCGGTGACGGGGAACCGGCCCGGGCCCTCGACCTGACCGGCGTCCCCGCCCTCACCGGGGACTAGTCCGGTGCCGCCCGCCCCCGCCACGAGGAAGAGCACGATGCGCCCGTACCCCGCCCGCCCCCTCACCGCCGCCGCCACCGCGATCGCCCTGGCCGCCGCCGGGTGCGCGGCCCCGGACGAAGCCCCGCCGCAGGAGCAGCCGTCCCCCGGGCCGTCCCGACCCTCACGGGTGGACTTCGACGGCGACGGGTTCGACGACCTGGTCCTCGGTCTGCCCGGTGTCGAGGTCGACGGGACGCCGAACGCCGGGGTCGTCGCCGTCGTCCCCGGTTCGGCCGACGGCCCCGACCTCTCGTCGGCCCGGGTGATCTCCCGCGCCGACGAGGGCGTGCCGGGGGCGGTCGCGGAGGACGACCGGTTCGGCGGCCGCACCTGGCTCAGCCCCGGTACCCTCACCGGGGACCTGGACGGTGACGGGTTCACCGACCTGGTCGTCAACGCCGGAGACCAGGGGGCCGAGGAGGCCGGGAGCCGGGGGCCGATCCTGCTGTGGGGGAGCGCGGACGGTCTCGGTGCGGGAGTCCCACTCGGGGCGGACGTCCCGTCCGGCTACGTGGACACCGTCGGCGACTTCGACGGCGACGGGTACCCCGACCTCGCTCGCCTCGACCCCAACGCTGACATGGGGGCGGGGGGGTTCGGTTTCCTGTACGGTCCCTTCTCCCGGGAGGGGGAACCCGATCGCGTGGGCGACGTGCCCAGCGGGCAGGGCGGTGACGAGCTCAGGCTGACCTCCGGCGACGTGAACGGCGACGGTGTGACGGACCTGATCGGTTTCGCCTCCTTCGAGGAGATGGCCTATCCGACCCGGGTCTGGCTGGGGTCGGCCGACGGGTTCGAGCGGTACGAGGGCGCCGAAACGCTTCCGGCGGCGGACGAGGGCGTGGTCGCCGACGTCAACGGCGACGGGTACGGCGATCTGGTGTTGCGGGATGTCGACGGCAGCGTCGAGAACCCGCCGCACATACCCGGCCAGACCGTGGTCGTGTACGGCTCCGAGAACGGACCGGGTGAGCGGAGCACCCCCCTGAACCTGGACAGCGAAGGCGTGCCGGGGGAGTCGTTCGACGGTGACCAGTTCGCCAACGCACTCGCCGCGGGGGACGCGGACGGCGACGGCTACACGGACGTCGTGGCCGCGGTGATGCGCCCCGCCCCGGACGCGCCCTTCGACGCCGGGGACGTCGTGCTGCTCAGGGGTGGCCCCGAGGGGCTCAGCGGGGACGGCGCACTCCGGTACGGCGCGGAGGAGGCCGGGGCACCCGTCCCCCCGCCCGCGGAGATGGACCGGTTCGACCTCTACCGCTGGCCCGGCACCCGGATCCGGACACTCGACGCCGACGGTGACGGTCTGGCCGACGTGATCGTGCGCCCGAGCCCGGCAGGCACCGGGACGGACGCGGGGATCCCGGGCTCCCTGTGGATGTTTCACGGCGATGGAGAGCCGACGGGGGTCATCGACCTGACGGGGCTTCCCATCCCCACCGGAGACTAATTCGGCTTCGCTCGGCCCTTCGCCTCCTGCGCACCTGCGGACATCGGGGCGCCCACGGGGCCGGGGTTCGGCCACGGTTACTCATTCGCCTACTGATGGTGTTCAGGTTCCTAACGCTGCGGGTGGTAGTGTTCGCGCCGCACAGTCCCTCACGCGCGGGACGGCCGGGACACCGCCGCCACGGGCCCACCGGCCCGGCCCCGCGCTGCACCGAAGCGACGGAAGGCGAGCCGCATGCGCACACGTGAGTTCCAGGGGACACCGGTCGGCCGGGTCGGGCTCGGCCTCATGGGCATGAGCTGGGCCTACTCGGCCTCCGAACGCGACGACGCCAGCTCGGTGGAGCTGATCCGCGAGGCCGTCGACCTCGGAGTGACCTTCCTCGACACCGCCCAGGTCTACGGCGGCGGCCACAACGAGGAACTGGCGGGCCGCGCGCTCAGGGGCGTCCGCGACCGGGTCGTCCTGGCCACCAAGACCGGCCTGGTCATGGACGACGCCGCGACCCTGGCCATGCACCAGGACGGCAGCCCCGACCACGTCCGCCGCTCCCTCGACGAGAGCCTGCGCCGCCTGGGCACCGACTCCGTCGACCTGTACTACCTCCACCGCGTCGACCCCGAGGTCCCCCTCACCGAGACCTGGGGCGCCATGGCCGAACTGGTCACCCAGGGCAAGGTCCGCCACCTCGGGCTGTCGGAGGTCACCCGCGCCCAGGCCGAGGAGGCGCACGCCGTCCACCCGGTGGCGGCGATCCAGTCGGAGCTGTCCCTGTGGACCCGCGACGCCCAGGGCGCCGAGGGCGGCAGCGCGGGCGGCCTCGCGGGCATGGCCGACGGCGGCCAGGGACCCGGTGACGTCGTGGGCTGGTGCGCCGAGCACGGCGCGGCCTTCGTCCCCTTCTCCCCGCTGGGCCGCGGTTTCCTGACCGGAACGGTCACCGCCGAGGGCCTGGAGGAGGGCGACCTGCGCGCCCGCCAGCCGCGCTTCCAGCAGGAGGCCGTCCAACGCAACCAGGCCCTCGTGGACGTCGTGCGGCGCGTCGCCGAGCGCCGCGACACCTCGCCCGCCCGGGTCGCGATCGCCTGGACCCTCGCCCAGGGCGACCACGTCATCCCCATCCCCGGTACGAAGAAGTCGGCCTACCTGCACGACAACGCCGGGGCCGCCGACCTCGACCTGACCCCCGAGGACCTGCGCGAACTCGACGGCCTTCCCGCCGCCGTCGGCACCCGGTACTGACCGGCGGTCCCGGGTCGGCCCCCGGCGGAGCCGACCCGGGACCCGGGCCCGCCTCAGGCGCGGGCGAACCCCAGCGCCTGCTCGACCCCGGCACGCACGGTCTCCCGCAGCAGGGGGACCTTGTACCCGGTGGCGGGCAGCGGGGAGCACAGGTCGGCCAGTTCCTCCAGAGCCCCGGCGACCGCGGCACCCGGTTCGGCGCCGGGGACCGCGCCGACCAGCGCCTCCTCGACCCCGGGCAGCCGCAGCGGGGTGCGTGCCACGCCCCCGACCGCGACCGCGGCCGACTCCACCGGACCCTCGCCGCCGTCCGCGCACGCCAGACGGACCGTCACCTCCACGAGCGGCCACTCGGCCCGGGACCGCCCGGTCGCCCGCAGGTAGGCGGCCCGCTCACCGGGCGTCGGCGCGGGCAGCGACACCGCCACCGCCACCGCCGACGGGTCCAGGACGTGGTCGCGGGTGGGGTCGGTCGCGTCGTACAGCTCCGCCACCGGCCGCTCCCCGTTCCCGGTCCCCTCGCCCGCGACCTCCACCACGGCGTCGTAGGCCAGCAGGGCCACGGCCACCGTCGACGGGTGCGGCGCCACGCACGGCCCCTGGTCGATCACCACTCCGTGCAGGTGGTCGCCCTCCCGGGCGGGACAGGAGTCGCCGCCGGTCTGGAAGCAGTCGAAGGCCGGGTTGCGCAGGTACCAGCACCGGTTGCGCTGGAGCAGGTTGCCGCCCAGGGAGGCCGACCCGCGGATCTGGGGTGTGGCCAGTGCCCCCGCCGTGCGCGCCAGGGCCGGGTACGCCTCGCGCAGCCGGGTGTCGGCGGACACCTCGTGCACACTGGTCAGCGCGCCCACGCGCGCCGAACCGTCCTCGCGCCAGCGGATCCCGCGCAGGTCCCCGACCCCGGTCAGGTCCACCAGCGGCCCCGGGGCGAGTACCCCGTGGGCCAGGCACGCGGTCAGGTCCGTGCCCCCGGCCCGGGGCCGGGCCCCCGCCGCCTCCAGCGCGGCCAGGGCGGTGTCCAGGTCACTCGGTCGCGTCGTGGTCATCGCAGTCCCTCGATCAGTCGGTCCGGGCGGATGGGCAGGTCGCGCGGGCGCCACCCGGTCGCGTCGTACACGGCGTTGGCCACGGCGGCGGACACGCCGACGGTGGAGACCTCGCCCAGCCCCACACCGCCCCCGGGCACGTGTTCGTAGCCCTGCTCGTGGAAGTACACCTCGGTCTCGGGCACGTCCCCCAGCCCCGGGATGCGGTAGTCCTCCATGTTCCCGGTCAGCACGGTCCCGGTGACCGGGTCGTCGCGCCGCTCCTCGAACAGCGCGTAGCCCACGCCCTGGACCACCGCTCCCTCGCACTGGTTGCGGGCCAGCCGCTCGGAGTAGATCCGACCGGCCGCGATCCCGGCCCAGCAGGTGGTCGGGCGGACCCGGCCGAGCAGGGTGTCGACCTCCACCTCCATCACGTGGACGGCGCCGATCAGACCCCGGCCCATCGCCATGTCCCCGCCGCCGGACAGGAGCGAGGACATGCGCTCCCAGCGGTCCAGGGACCGTCCGCCGACCACGCGGACCCCGTCCGCGGCGGCCAGCGCCTCCTTCAGCGCCAACTCCGGGACCGGACCGGTGGCCGGGATCCGTGTCGAGCGCTCGCGCAGCGCCGACCGCAGCGCGTCGGCCGCCTCGGCCGCGGCCGGGCCCATGGAGTTGGTGGTCCGGCTGCCGCCGGCCCCGGCGCCGTGCACCGACGTGCTGTCCCCGATCTCCACGCGCAGCGACGACGGCGGTGCTCCGAGCCGTTCGGCGACCACGTCGCGCAGGACCGTGCGGATCCCGGTGCCGATGTCCTGGGTGGCCGACCGGACCACGACCACGCCGTTCTCGACGCTCAACTCCACCTTGGACTTCGGACTGACGATGAACAGCCAGTTGCTCGCGGCCAGTCCCACGCCGCGGCGGAAGCGGCCGGTCCGTTCGCCCCGGGGGCGGTCGGTCCACAGCGGCAGGGCGGCGACCCGGTCGTACAGGGCCCGGCGCCGTGTGTTGCCGTCCCAGCGCCGCCGCAGGCTCAGCGGGTCCTCGCCCAGGCGGTGCGCCATCTCGTCCACCGCCTGCTCCAGGGCGAAGGCCATCGGCGGTCCGCCCGGACCGCGGAACGGGGAGCCCGGCGGGTGGTTGGTCACCACGTCGTAGTCCCGGGTCCGGCGGGGGGTGCGCCCGTACATCAGCGCCGCGAGCGTGGCGGTCATCGACCCGTAGGACACACCGCCGTCACCGTAGGAGTCCACGCTCATCGCCGCCAGGTCGCCCCTGTCGTCGCTGAGCAGGGCCACGCGGGTGCGGGTGCCGGGCCGGTACCCGGCGTCGGTCAGCTCCTCGGCGCGGGTGAGGGCGACGCGTACCGGCGCCTGGGCGAGCCGGGACAGCTCGACCGAGGCCACGATGTCGGTCGACAGGGACGCCTTGGCGCCGAACCCGCCGCCGACGTACTCGGTGATCACGCGGACCCGGTCGCGGGGCAGGTCCCAGCGCTCGGCGGCCGAGGCGGCCATCTCGCTGACCGCCTGGGTCGACATGTACAGGGTCAGGTGACCGTCGGCGGCCCAGTCGGCCACGCACGCGTGCGGTTCCAACGAGGTGTGCAGCTGCGCGGAGGTGGTGTACTCCTGTGCGACCAGGCGGGGGTCGTTCGCGCGTTCGGCAGTGCGCAGCCGCTTGAGCGCGGTGCCGCGGCGCCAGCCGAGTGTGAACGGACCCCGGAGGTTGCCGTTCCAGGACGCGGGCAGCGCCACCCCCTCGGCGTAGGAGGGAGCCGCGTTCTGCTCCTCCTTGGTGGGGTAGAGCACGGGCGCGTCCGGCGCCAGGGCCGCCTCCCGCGTCAGGACCGCGGGCAGCGGGTCGTAGTCCACGCGCACCGCCTCGGCGGCGGCCCGGGCCGCCGCCCCGGTGGGCGCGGCCACCACGGCGATCGGCTGGCCCACGTAGCGCACGACGCGCTCCCCGCCCAGCAGGTCGACCAACACCGGCGCGGTGTCCGCCCCGGTCCCGGGCTCCGTGCGGGCCCCGGCCGGGTCGACGGAGCGGATCCGGGCGTGGGGCAGGGTCGAGCGGACGAACGCGCTCTCCCAGCACCCCTCCGGAGCGCGGTCGACGGTGAACCTCGCGCGGCCGGTGACCTTGTCCGGCGCGTCGGCGCGCGGCGGGTCCTGCTCGGGCTCGGTGTCGAACTCCCCGGCGCAGGCGGCGGCCACGGCGGCGAAGATCCCCTCGTAGGCGCCGCACCGGCACAGGTGACCGGACAGGGCGTCGGCGACGGTGTCGCGGTCGGGGCGCGTGTCGCCGTGCTCGGCGCGCCAGGCGTCGGTGAACGCGGCCGCCTCCACCACGAACCCCGGGGTGCAGTAGCCGCACTGGAGGCCGTCGTGGGCGGCGAAGGCGCGCTGGACCGGGTGGGTTCCGCCCAGGCCCTCCACCGTGGTCACGCGGCGGCCGGGCAGCGCGTCCGCGGGAAGCAGGCAGGAGACGGCGGGGGAGCCGTCGAGCAGCACGGTGCAGGCGCCGCACACCCCGTCCCCGCACGCGATCTTGGTGCCGGTCAGTCCGAGCCGGTCGCGGATGTGCTCGGCGGCGGTCGCCCCCGGCGTGTCCGAGGGCGGGGCGGGTGAGCCGTTGACTTCCAGGTCCATGTGGCCGTCCCTGGTCGAGGCGTAAAGTTGTCATTGACAACTTAGGTCGGCGGGTTCACCCGTGTCAAAGAAATAGACGGCGCGCGCGCCGACCCGGGGGTCGACACGCGCGCCGTGTCATGTCCTTACCCAACCCCGGCCGTTCAGTCGCCGGGCAGGGGCCAGACCGGCTCGAAGACGGGTCCGTCGAACGTGGGCGGCGAGGGGTCACCGCCCCCGCCCTCGCCCGGGTCCTCGCCCCCGGGGTCCTCCCCAGGGTCCTCACCGCCGGTGCCGTCCCCCGGGTCCTCCCCGGTCCCGTCACCGGGGTCGCCGCTCGGGTCGCCGCCGGGGTCCCCGCCGCCGTCGGTGCCCCCGCCGTCATCGGTCGGACCGTCGCCGGGATCCTCGGTCCCCTCGCCACCCTCGGGGCAGTCCCCGGTGGCGCAGGGGTCCTCCGTGGGGCAGTCCGGCGCGTGGGGGTCGGTGGCGCAGTCCGTGCCGGTGTCCTCGACGGGGTCGCCCCCGCCCTCCTGCACGGGGTCCTGCTCCGCGCCTCCCTCGTCACCGACCTGGTCCACCTCGCCCACCGTCCCCTCCCCGGGGGACTCCGAGGCCTCGACCGGCGGAGCCGAGGGCGTGGACCCGGTGGGGACCACCTCGGGGAACACGCCCCGGCCGTAGGTCCACAGCAGCAGACCCGCGAGCGCGGCCAGGAGCACGGTGGCGGCGGTCCGGGCCAGACTCCCGCCGTGCGCGCCGTGCCTGCGGCGGCGTCCGCCGGGGCGGCGGGGGAGGGGCCGGGGGGCCGGTGCCCCCGCCCCCGGGTCGCGCCCGTCCCCGAGAGACCCGTCCTCGCGGACCGTGCCGTCCGCGCGGGCGACGCCCCTCCCCGCGGCCGAGCCCTCGGGGGCCGTGCCGCCCGCGGGAACGCCGACCGGGGCCCCGCCGG
This sequence comes from Nocardiopsis sp. KDC1DS13DA1, assembly GCF_055632325.1. Lineage (NCBI taxonomy): Bacteria > Bacillati > Actinomycetota > Actinomycetes > Streptosporangiales > Nocardiopsidaceae > Nocardiopsis > Nocardiopsis sp. KDC1DS13DA1. The sequence goes on along the minus strand of NZ_JBVMUY010000005.1, from coordinate 312,489 downwards.
CCCGGTCACGTGAGGAGGTGCCGCCCCCGGACACGTCCGCCGAGGCCGTCCGACCCGGGGCGCCGCGCGCCCAGGGCCCGTCGTCGGTGACCCCGTCCGCCGCCGCGGCCGCCGCCGCGCCCGACAGCGGCTCGGTGGGGGCGGACGCCGACCGGATGACCGCGGTCCCCTCGTCGACCAGTGTGGCCGCCTGCTCCAGTACGGCGGTGGGGGCCAGGGGCGCCGTGGCCGGGCCGGTGCCGAGCAGCGTGCCCAGCACGTCCACGGCCCGGGGCCGCGCCGCGGGGTCCTTGTCCAGGCACCGCTCCAGCACCGGGCGCAGCCGGTCGGGGACGCCCTCCAGGTCCGGTGCCTCGCGCAGCACCCGGTCGACCACCTCCATCGTGGTCTCGCCGGGGAAGGCGTGCCGGCCCGTCGCCGCGAAGGCGATCACGGACGCCCAGGAGAACACGTCGCTGGCCGGTCCCACCTTCTGGCCCCGTACCTGCTCGGGCGACATGTAGGCCGGTGTGCCCACCACGCCGGTGGTGTGCCGCGTGGCGTCGTCCATGCGGGCGATGCCGAAGTCGATCACCCGGGGCCCGTCCGGACCGAGGATGACGTTGCCCGGTTTGACGTCCCGGTGCACCACCCCGGCCTCGTGCACCGCCGTCAGCGCCGTGACCGTGGCGATCGCCAGCCGGTCCAGCGCCGCGCCCTCGCGCGGGCCCCCGTCGAGCACCGCCGAGCGCAGGGTGGGACCGGGCACGTACTCGCTGGCGATGTAGGGCACCGGGCCGTCCATGTCGGCGTCCAGGACCGCCGCCGTGCAGAAGGGCGCCACCCGGCGGGCCGCCGTCAGCTCCTGGGCGAACCGGGCGCGCTGACGCGTGTCGTCACCCCAGGCCGGGGTCAGGACCTTGACCGCCGCCGGGGTGCCGTCCGCGGCGTGGCCGAGGTAGACCATGCCCTGGCCGCCGCCGTCGATACGGGCCGAGAGCGTGTAGGGGCCGATACGGGTGGGGTCCGAGGAACCGAGCGGAGTCGTCATGTTCGCGCCTGTCCGAGGATGGGGGAACCGCCGGATCGCGGTCTCATCACCCACTCTGACGTTGGTGGACGCGCCCTGGATCCTTACCTTTTGGTTGCAGTCGCATCACCTTTTTCGGCTGGGCGGTGCGAAGTCCACGCATGTCGCCCGAACACGGGCGTCGGGCCGCCGCGCATCCGGAGTGCGCGGCGGCCCGAGGCGTCAGGGGAGGAGCGGTGCTACCCCAGGCCGAGGGCGTGCATCGCGAAGTGGAACGCGAACACCGCCGACAGGACCCACATCAGCCAGTGGACCTCCTTGTACTTGCCCTGGGCGGAGCGGACCACGGTGTAGGCGATGATGCCGATCCCGATGCCGGTCGCGATGTCGAAGGCGAAGGGCATCATCGCGATGGTCAGGAAGGCGGGGATCGCGATCGAGATGTCCGACCAGTCGATGTCCCTGATGTGCATCATCATCATGACGCCGACCAGGACCATGGCCACCGAGGCCGCCTGCGTCGGGACGATCGCGAACACCGGGGCGAAGAAGACCGCGCTCAGGAACAGGGCGCCGGTGACCACGCTCGCCAGACCCGACCGCGCGCCCTCGCTCACACCGGCCGTGGACTCGACGAACACCAGGGTCGCCGAGGAGCTGGTCAGACCACCGACGACGGCGCCGGACCCGTCGGTGACCAGGATCTGGTTGACCCGGGGCATCTGGCCGCCGGAGTCGGCGATGTTGGCCTTGGCGCCGATCGCCAGGATGGTGCCGAGCGCGTCGAAGAACCCGGCCAGCACCAGGGTGAAGAGGATGACACCGGCCGTGGTCGGGCCGGCCGAGGTCCAGGCGCCGAGCATGTCCACCTGGAAGAGCAGACCGAAGTCGGGCAGCGCCACCGGGTTGCCGGGCAGTTCGGGGCTGGAACCGCCCCAGCCCGGACCGCCCCAGGCGGAGGCGTCGAGGCCGAACGCGTAGTGCAGGACGATGCCCAGCAGGGTCGCGCCGACGATCCCGTAGAAGATGGCGCCCGTGACGTTCCGGGCCAGCAGCACCGCGGACAGGACCAGGCCCGCCACGAACACCAGGATCGGCCAGCCGTTCAGGTGGCCGCCGGAGTCGGGGCCGCCCAGCGTCAGCAGCGCGCCGCCAGCGCTGACGAAACCGGCGTTCTTGAGGCCGATCAGGCAGACGAACATGCCGATGCCGACGCCGATGGCGATCTTGAGGTTGTGCGGCAGCGCGTTCATCACCGCGGTCCGTACACCGGTGACCACCATCAGGATGATGACGATCCCCTGCCAGACCACCAGGCCCATGACCTCGGGCCAGGTCATGACGGGCGCGGCCACGTAGGCGACCACGGCGCTCACGCCCAGCGCCGCGGCGCAGGCGATCGGGGCGCGGCCCACCACACCCATCATGATGGTGACCAGACCGGCGGACAGCGCCGTCATCGTGGTCAGCTGCGCGGGGTCCAGGGTGGTGCCGGCGACGTCCTCCACGCCGCTGAGGATGATCGGGTTCAGGACGATGATGTAGGCCATCGCCATGAAGGTGGTGAGCCCGCCGCGGACCTCCTGTCCGACGGTGGAACCGCGCTCACCGATGAAGAAGAAGCGGTCGAGCCAGGATCGAGCCGGTGCGGCCTGCGCGTCGCGCGAGCCGGAGGTGTCGACTTGTGTCATGTCCCCTCCTGGAGGGAGATGAGCATGGAAATCACCATGCGAGGGGGGATTGCTACACGGAGTAGCCAATCAATGGGAGGCGTAGGACGGCGCTGTCCTACCGGGCACCCGCCCCGGTGCCGAGGGCGCCGGCGGATCCGGGGCGGGCGGTTCTGGGGGGTGGGGGCCGGCGGCCGTGAGGCCGCCGACCCCGCCCTGAGGCGGCGGCGGGCGCACACCCGCCGCCACCTCAGAGTTCGATGCCGACGATGTCCTCCGGACGCACCGGCGCGTGCGTGAGAGCACGGCCCGTGGCGTCGCGGACCGCGGCCACGATCGCCGGGGTCGAGGACAGGGTCGGCGGCTCACCCGCGCCGCGCAGCCCGTACGGGGCGCGCGGGTCGGGGTGCTCCAGGACGTCGATCCGCATCGGCGGGGTGTCCAGGATGGTGGGGATCAGGTAGTCCGTGAACGAGGGGTTCCGGATCACACTGTCCCTGACCTGGATCTCCTCCATCAGCGCCAGACCCAGACCCTGGGTCGAGGCACCCTGGATCTGACCGGCCAGCTGCTGCGGGTGCAGCACCTTGCCGACGTCCTGCACCGCGTCCAGTGCCACGACCTTGACCAGGCCCAGCTCCACGTCCACGTCCACCACGGCGCGGTGCACGCACATGCCGAACTGGGTGTGCGAGTCGCCCTGGCCCAGGACCGGGTCGATCATCTCGGTCGGACGGTGGTGGTGCTCGCGGGTCTCCTCTACCACCGTGCCGCCGCCGGCGGAATCGCCGAGCAGGTCGGCCAGCGACGTCAGCACGCCGTCGGTCGCCGAGACCAGCTTGCCGCCCACCAGGGACAGGTCCGCCTCGTGCCGGTCGGCCGGGATCACACCGCGTTCCCGGGCGAGCGCGAACACCGACCCGCGCACGGCCTCACAGGCCAGCTTCACCGCACCGCCGGTCATGTACGACTGACGGGAGGCGGAGGAGGAACCGGCCGAACCCACCTGGGTGTCGGAGGGGTTGATGACCACCTTCTCCACGCCCAGTTCGGTGCGGGCGATCTGGCCCTTGACGGTGACCAGGCCCTGGCCGACCTCGGCGGCCGCCGTGTGCACGAGCACGATCGGCTCACCGGCCACGACCTCCAGACGCACGCGCGCCGTGGAGTAGTCGTCGAAGCCCTCCGAGAAGCACAGGTTCTTCAGGCCCACGCCGTAGCCCACACCGCGCACGACGCCCTCGCCGTGCGTGGTCCCGGCCACGCCGCCCGGGAGGGTGCGCAGGTCGGCGGGGTCGGGCAGCTCGGAGCGGTCGGCGGGCATCGGCAGCTCGCGGGCGCGCTGGAGCATCTCCGCCATCGGCAGCGGGCTGTGCAGCTCCTGGCCGGTGATGATCCGCGAGCCCTGCGACATGGCGTTCTTGATCCGCAGGTCCACCGGGTGCATGCCCAGCTTCTCCGCGAGCTTGTCCATCTGCGACTCGTAGCCGAAGCACGCCTGGACCGCGCCGAAGCCGCGCATGGCGCCGCACGGCGGGTTGGTGGTGTACACGCCGTAGGCGTCCACGAGCACGTTGGGCACCTCGTAGGGGCCGATGCCCAGCGAGGAGGCCACACCCACCACGGCGGGCGTCGCCGAGGCGTAGGCGCCGCCGTCCACGATGATCTCCAACGTGGCGTACAGCAGCGTGCCGTCGGCCCTGGCGCCGTGCTCGAAGCGCATCCTGGCCGGGTGCCGGTGCACGTGGCCGTAGAACGACTCCTCGCGGTTGTACACGATCTTGACCGGCTTGCCGGTGCGCAGGGCGAGCATGGCGCCGTGGATCTGCATCGACAGGTCCTCGCGGCCGCCGAAGGCCCCGCCCACCCCCGCCATGGTCATCCGCACCTTGTCCTCGGGCAGGCCGAGGCAGGGCACGATCTGCCAGAGGTCGTTGTGCAGCCACTGGGTGGCGACGTAGAGGTGGACACCGCCGTCCTCCTCGGGGACGGCCAGGCCGGACTCGGGGCCCAGGAACGCCTGGTCCTGCATGCCGACCTCGTACTCGGTCTCCACGACCGCGTCGGCCTGGGCGCGCAGGGTCTCCAGGACCGCCCGCTCCCGCTCCTGCCTCCCGGCCACGTCCCGGAACTCACCGGTACGGATGGGCTGGTAGCGGACCCGGTTGCCGGACTGGTGGTACTCCTCGTGGATCTTGAGGGTGCCCTCCTCGTGTACCAGGGGGTACTCGGGGTCGAGGGCGGCCCGGCGCGAGTCGCTGACCGGGGGCAGGACCTCGTAGTCGACCTTGATCCGCTCCAGGGCGCGGCGGGCGGTCTCCGGGTGGTCGGCGGCCACGAGGGCCACGGGCTCGCCCTTGTAGCGCACCTTGCCGAAGGCCAGCACCGGCTGGTCCTTGTACTCCAGGCCGTAGCACTTGGCGCCGGGCACGTCCTCGTGCGTGAGCACGGCCTCCACGCCGGGGACCTTGAGCGCCTCGGTGATGTCGATGCCCAGGATCCTGGCGTGCGGGTGCGGACTGCGCAGGGTCATCCCCCACAGCATGTCCTCCATCCACATGTCCGAGGAGTAGGCGAACTCCCCGGTCACCTTCAGGGTGCCGTCCGGGCGCAGCGGGCTGGAACCCAGCCCGTCCTTGGTGGTGCTGGACAGGTCCGTGACCGTCCGGGTGGTCGTCGTCGCCATCTACAGGCTCGCCTCCTGAACCAGGGCGCGGTGCGCGGCGCGACCACGCGCCGCCGCGGTGTCGGCGGACAGGGTGCGGAGCTGGCCGCGGTCGACGACGGTGTTCCCGCCGACCAGGAGCCGCTCCAGGGGAGGGGTGGGGCCGAAGACCGCGGCCACCACCGGGTCGTCGATCACGTCGTAGCCGAAGCCGTCCACCCGCCACAGGGCGAGGTCGGCGAGCTTCCCGACGGTGATCGAACCGAGTTCGGCGTCGCGGCCCAGGACACGGGCGCCGCCCAGGGTCGCCATGTGCAGCGCCTGGCGCGCGCTCAGCGCCTGCGGACCCTTCCGGGCGCGGGCCATGAGCAGCGCCTGGTGCATCTCACCGGCCAGCGGGGTGAGTTCGCTGGAGGCCGGACCGTCCACACCCAGCCCCACGGGGACCCCCGCCGCCAGGAGTTCGGTGGTGCGGCAGATCCCGGCGCCCAGACGGGCGTTGGAGGTCGGGCAGTGCGCGACACCGGTGCCCGTGGCGGCCATCCGGGAGATCGCGGCGTCGGACAGGTGCACCGCGTGGGCGAACCACACGTCCTCACCGAGCCAGCCGAGCTTCTCCGCGTACTCGACCGGGGTGCACCCGAACTCGGCCTGGCACTTCTCCTCCTCGTCGAGCGTCTCGGCCAGGTGGGTGTGCAGCCGCACGCCCTTGGAGCGCGCCAGCTCGGCGGCGCCGACCATCAGCTCCCGGCTCACCGAGAACGGCGAGCACGGAGCCGCGGCCACGCGGGTCATCGACTCGGGGGAGGCGTCGTGGTGGGCGTCGATCGCGGCGGCGGTCCCGGCCAGGGCGCCGTCGGTGGTCTCCACGACGCTGTCCGGCGGCAGCCCGCCCGCGCTGTGCCCGCGGTCCATCGACCCGCGTGCCAGGTCCAGGCGGATGCCCACCTCGCGGGCGGCCTCGACCTCGGCGGCCACGATGTCACCGCGGCCCGAGGGGTAGATGTAGTGGTGGTCGGAGGCGGTGGTGCACCCGGACAGCGCCAGGTGGGCCATCCCGGCGGACGTGGTCCCCGAGACCACCTCGGCGTCCAGCCGGTGCCAGATCTCGTAGGAACCCACCAGCCACTCGAAGAGCGTGCCGTCGGCGAACAGCCCCTGCGTGGCCCACTGGTACAGGTGGTTGTGCGTGTTGACCAGGCCCGGGGTGACCAGGCACCCGCGTGCGTCGATCCGCTCGGCGCCCGGGGTCTGCGGGGCCGGGCCCGCGCCGACCGCGCTGATCCGGCCGTCGGCGACCACGACGTGCCCGTCGGCGTACTCCGCGCCGTCCACCGTGACGACGTGGGCTCCCTCGATGACGGTCGTGCGACTCATGCGTTGCTCCCGGAGGCCGCCCGACGCTCGGCGGCCAGGTGCACCGCGTCGATGATCTTCTCGTACCCCGTGCAGCGGCACAGGTTGCCCGCGAGCGCCTCGCGGATCTCGGCGTCGTCCGGGGCGGGCCCGCCCGCGCCCACCGTGCGCTCCAGCAGGTCGTCGGTCTGCACCAGCAGGCCCGGGGTGCAGAAGCCGCACTGGACGGCGCCCGCCTCGACGAACGCGTCCTGCACCGTGCCCAGGTTCTTGTCCGAACCCTTGCCCGACTCCTCGGCCAGGCCCTCGACGGTCCGGATCCGGCGGCCCTCGGCCTGCCCGGCGGCGATCATGCACGAACACGCCGTCACACCGTCGAAGTAGACCGTGCAGGAACCGCACTCGCCCTGCTCGCAGGCGTTCTTGCTGCCCGGCAGGCCCAGCCGCTCGCGGAGCACGTACAGCAGGCTCTCGCCCGGCCAGACGTTCTCGGCGGTCATGTCCTCGCCGTTGACGTTGAGGTTCACGCGCATCGCGTGGCTCCCTTCCGGTATTGCGTGACGGACCAGCTCAGCGCGCGCCGCGCCATGACCGACATCGCGTGCTTGCGGTAGTCGGCGCTGCCCCGCTGGTCGTCGATGGGACGGGCGGCCGCGGCCACGAGCTCGCCGAAGCGCCGCACGGTGGCCTCCGAGGGCACGGACGCGTTCTCCCAGTCGAACTCGGCGGCCAGGAACTCCTCCGCCGCCTCGGAGCGCATCGGCGTCGGACCGACCGAGCCCAGCCCCGTGCCCACCGTCCGGTTCTCCGCGTCCAGGGACAGGGAGAAGCCGGCGACGGAGATGACCATCGCGTTGCGCGTCCCGATCTTGAGGAACTGCTGCGGGCCCCTGGGCTCGGGCAGCAGGACCGCGGTGATCAGCTCGTCGGGCTGGAGGGCGGTCGTACGGAACGACAGGTAGAAGTCGCGTGCGGCGACCGTGCGGCGGCCGCGCACCGACGCCAGTTCGATCACGGCGTCGGTGGCGAGCAGCGGCGGGTGGGTGTCACCGGCGGGGGAGGCGCCTCCGAGGTTGCCGCCGACCGTGCCGCGGTTGCGGATCTGGGGGGAGGCGACCGTCCGCGAGGCCTTGGCCAGGGCCGGGGCCCGGTCCTGGAGCTGTTCGACGATTCGGGTGTAGGGGACACCCGCGCCCAGGCGGGTGGCGTCGCCGTCGGGGCCCCACTCGGTCAGCTCGGGGATCCGGGTCAGGTCGATCAGGACCTCGGGGCGGCGCTTGTCGAAGTTGAGTTCCACCATGACGTCGGTGCCGCCCATGATGGGCACCCCGTCAGGGTGGGCGCTCTTGGCCTCGAGCGCCTCCTCCAGTGTGGAGGGACTCAGGAATTCCATACTTGTCCTCGTTGCTCGCCACGGAGTTGGTTGGACGTCGGAAGGTGTGCACAACTCCTGGGTAATCCGGTAGTGATGTGAAGTACACCACCGACGAGCCGGGCCCTACTAGCACGTAAAGACATGAACTGCCAGTGAAACGGCCCACTATCGTTGGGATCTTCCTACAAGTGACGTCTGCGCGAACACCGTCCGATCTCCGGGTGGCCGTCAGGCGGTGCCACTGCCCGGAAAAGATCACGTACCGTCCACTGGGACCACCCGCCCCACAAGCAACAGAGGAACGTTCATGCAGATCAGTGAGCTGCTCGCCGTCAAGCGACTGCACCTGCGGTTCCTGACCGGAGCCGAGCACGCCCACCGCACCGTGCGGTGGTTCTACACCACCGATCTGCTCGAACCCGCCCGCTACCTGCGCGGCGGTGAGTTCATCCTGACCGGCATGATGTGGCGTACCCGCCCAGAGGACTCCGAGACCTTCGTGTCCTCGATCGCCAGCGCGGGAGCGGTCGCCGTCGGCGCCGGGACGGCCCTGGGCGACATCCCGCCCGACCTGGTGGAGGCCTGCCGCGCCCACGACATCCCCCTCATCGAGGTGCCCTCGGAGACCTCCTTCGGCGCGGTCACCGAGGAGGTGCTGCGCGCCCTGACCCAGCACCGGTTCACCACCATCTCCGAGACCCGGGACCGGCACCGCCGCGTCATGGCCGAGGTCGCCGCCGGGGCCGACTTCCCCGAGGCCTTCGCCGGGGCCGCCGAGCAGGCCGGGATCACCTCCTGGGTGATCTCCTCCACCGGACGCGGGGTCGCCTCCTCGGGTGCCCCCCTGTCACCCGACGCCGGCGAGTGGCTCGCCGCCAAGGCGCTCACCTGGCCGACCTTCCCCCGCACCGTCCGCCTCCCGGGCGCCGACGGCACCGCGGTCACCGTCCTGCCCGTCCAGACCAAGGAGGCCCACCCCCTGGCCACCTGGCTGCTCGTGTGCGCGGGCGACCAGGCCGCCTGGACGGAGGAGGAACACGAGTCGGTCGCCGAACTCGTCTCCGTCGCCGTCCTCGCCCGCAGCAGGAGGGAGGAGCGCGCCCTCACCGACGCCCGCCACCTGGAGGGCCTGCCCAGACTGCTGGCCGCCCAGCGCTTCGACGAGGCCGGCGCGCTCATGAGCGGCCTCGGCCCCGACGAGGACGCCACCGGGCGCGGCCGCGTCGTGGTCCGGGCCGTCATGATGCCCGAACCCCGCGTCCCCGACCTCACCCGGCGCGTGCTCACCGAACTGGTCGCCGACTGGCCCGGCGCCGTGGTCACCGGCGACACCGACTCCCTGGCCGTGGTCCCCGTGCCCGAGGGGGTCGACCCCCGGCGCGGCGGCGAGGAGATCCGCGCCCGCCTCGTCCGCAGGGCCCGCGTCCTGGAGGGCGGCCTGCTCGACTACCGGATCGCCCTGGGCCTCAGCTCCGCCGCCCACGGGGTCCCCGAACTGCGCGGCGCCGCGGTCGAGGCCCGCCACGCCCGCCGCCTGGCCGAACTGCGCGGCGGCCGGTCGCGGGTGATCGCCGGAGCCGAGATCGACTCCCACGAACTCCTGCTCGCCTCGGTCCCGGAGGAGGTCCAGTCCTCCTACCGCGAACGCCTGCTGGGCCCGCTCATCGCCTACGACCGCGACCACCGCTCCGAACTCGTCTCCACCCTGGAGCAGTTCCTGGAGCACTCCGGGTCCTGGCAGCGCTGCGCGGCGGCCATGCACGTCCACGTCAACACCCTGCGCTACCGCATCGGCCGGATCGAGGAGCTCACCGGACGCGACCTCAGCAGCCTGGAGCACCGGGTGGACCTCTTCCTGGCCCTCAAACTGCGCGACTGAGCGCGTCACCGCGCCGAGTGTCACCGGCCACCGCTAGGGTCCGCGCGATGAGTACCGAACACGCCCACCCCGCCATCGTCGACGCCGACCTGTCCGGGATCGACCGCAACGCCCTGCCCGACAGCTGGACGTTCGTCCGCTGCGACCTCACCGAGGCCGACCTGCGCGACGCCGACCTCGCCGAGGCCGTCTTCACCGACTGCCGCCTCGACGGCGCCCGACTCGACCGCGCGCTCCTGGACGGGGCGCGCTTCGAGGGCGGCAGCGCCGCCGGGGCCTCGTTCGCCCACGCGGACGGCCCCGACACCCGCTTCGAGAAGGTCGACCTGGCCAACACGGCCTGGCAGGGCGCGCTGCTCACCGACACGGTGTTCACCGGCTGCCGCCTGACCGGCGCCGGGCTGACCTCCCTGCGCGGAGTCGGCTACACGTTCACGCACTGCAACCTGATGCTGGCCCGGTGCAAGGGCATCGACCTGCGCGGCCGGACCCTGGAGGGGCTGCGCCTGGACGAGGCCGACCTGGCCGGCGCCGACCTGCGCCGGACGGTGTGGGTCGAGTCGCGGCTGCGCGGCGCCCACCTGGTCGGCGCCAGACTCGACGGGGCCGACCTGCGCGGCGCGGACCTGGGCGAACCCACTCTGGACCAGGCGGGGTTCCTGCGCGGGGCCACCATCGGACCCGCGCAGGCCGGGACGATCCTGGCGGCCCTGGGCATCACGGTCGCCGAGGGCTGAGGGGACCCTCAGGTGTTGCGGCGCAGCCGCCGCAGGGCCAGCGCGACCTGCAGACGCAGCTTCCCCGGCACGTCGCGCACCGACCAGCCCAGCATCCGCTCGGCCCGCCCCACACCCTCCTGGAGGGTGGAGTGGTGCACCCCCAACGCCGCGGCGGCCGCCCGCAGACTGGGCGCCGCCGCCACGGCCTCCAACTCCGCCAACAGCGCGACGCCGTCCCGCGCCACCCGGTCCAGGGCGGCCACGTCCGGCAGCAGCCCTCCCCCCGGACCCACAGCGTCCGCCAGCACCAGCAGCCCGCCCAGCTCCTCCGCTCGGACCACGCGCGGCCCCGGGTCGGCGCCCGTCCCCTCGGCGGTGAATCGCAGTGCCCGCACCGCGTCCTCCCATGACCCCGGTAGATCCGGCACGTCCACCGCCGGCCCGACCCCCGCGCGCCCGGACCCGTCCACGGCCTTCTCCGCCGCGGCCACGAGCCGCACCGCGCCGCCGGGCACGGCCACCGCGCGCACCCGGGCCCGGGCACCGAAGCCCAACCGTCGGGCCGCGCGCAACCGCCCCGGCTCGGCCACCCGGGAGTCGACCACCATCTCCGCGAGCGCCTCGCGGTCGCCGCCCACCGGATCCGACAGCTCCAGGTGGACGCGCAGGGCGGCCGAGGCCCGCTCCAACACCATCGCGTCCACCGGGCCCGGCTCACCGGGACGCTCCACCCACAACACGCCGCCCGCCGACCCGACCTGGACCGAGCACCAGGGCGGGTAGGGGTCCGCCGCGGCCCGGTCCACCGAGCCGTCCGGTGCCACCCGCAGCGCCACACCGCGCGACCGTTCCACGAACCCCGCGGGCGCTCCGGTCAGGACCGCCGCGCCCCGCACGATCGGCTCCGCACCAGAACCCGTCAGGGAGTCGAAGTAGTCGATCACCCTGACGGCCTCACCCGCCTCGGGATCCAACGCCGTGATCCTGCCCAGAAGATCCCTCATGGCGTCATTGTGCCCGTGTCCGGGACCCGGACGCTCAGGAGTCCAGGATCCGGCGCAGCCACGGCACGCGCTGGGCGCGGGCGGCGACGCTCAACGCCGCCTGGGGGGCGAAGCCGTCGAAGGCGTGGAAACCCCCCGGCCACACGTGCAGTTCGGCCATCCCTCCCGTCTTCCAGATCCGTGACGCGTACTCCACGACCTCGTCGCGGAACGTCTCGGCCGAGCCGACGTCCAGGAACGCCGGGGGCAGCCCGGACAGGTCCCCGGCGCGGGCGGGAGCCGCGTAGGGGGACACGTCGGGTCCGCCCGCGTCCGCGCCGAGCAGCGCGCCCCACCCCGTGGCGTTGGCGACCCGGTCCCACACCCCCACCCCGGCCATCTGGTGGGCGGACACCGTGTCGTTGCGGTCGTCCAGCATGGGGCACATCAGGAACTGGCCGATCAGGTGCGGCCCACCCCGGTCGCGCGCCAGCAGCGCGGTCGCCGCCGCCAGACCACCGCCCGCGCTCACACCGCCGACCACGACCCGGTCGGGGTCCACACCCAGCTTCTCCGCGTTCTCCACCACCCACACCAGGCCCGCGTAGCAGTCCTCCACGGGGGCGGGGTGCGGGTTCTCCGGGGCCAGCCGGTAGCCCACCGACACCAGGGCCACACCCAGCTCACGGGCCATCTCCAACAGAACCAGGATTCCCTCGTCCCGATGGCCGCCCAGGATCATCCCGCCACCGTGGATCCAGTACAGGACGCCGGTGGGCGAGGGCGCCCCGGTCGGCCGCCACACCACCAGGGGCACGTCCGGCGCGCCCTCCGGACCGGACACCTCGTGAACCTCCTCGGTGAAGGCCCCGTCCAGGGTCAGGTCGCCGGGAACGTTGTCGGCCACCTCCCGGGCCACGGCCTCCTTGAGCGCGGGGATCATCTCGGGGGTGACACTGGAGGGGACGGTCTCGTTGATCACGGTCAGGGCCGCGGCCAGCTCGGGGTCGAACGGGGGGCGGGCAGGGGAACTCATGGAGCCTCCGAATGTCGGTGGTCTGCTGCGGACTCATTGTGGAACCCGGGAACCGGTGGGGAACAGCGCCGTGTGGCGGGGACAATCCGCCACACGGCGGGTCACCACTACTCCGTCAGGGCGTCGGCGATCACGAGGGCGTCGTCCGGCAGGCCGAACTCACCGTCCTCCACCCACCACACGCACTCCTGGAGCACCCGCACCAGGGTCCAGGCCCGCGCCCGCGCACGGTCCAGCCCCGCCACGTCCGTCAGCAGGTCGAACCGGCGGCGCGCCTCACGGCGGACGTCACCGGTGGCCACCGCCTCCTCCCACCGGTTGGACAGCGCGGGCAGCAGCTCGAACCCCGGGTCGCCCGACAGCGGTTTGGGGTCGATGGCCAGCCACGCGTCCCGCCCCGGACCCGGCAACGGGGCCAGGGCGTTCCCGTAGTGCAGATCCCAGTGCAGCAATCGGTCACCCGGCTCGGCGGCCATCTCCCGCGCCAGCGCCGCCAGGTCCGCCAGCCGGTCCCGGCCGCCTCCCGCGCACACGGCGGCCAGCCGGTCGGCCCGCTCCGCCAGGTCCAGGGCCACCGGCCCCAGCCCAGGCAGGCCCGCGGGGGCCGGGTGGGCGTTCAGGCGTGCCAGCAGCGTCCCGATCACGGTCAAAGCCTCGGACAGCCCCACGTCCAGCAGGGAACGCGTGGGGTCGAGCGCCTCCAACAGCATCGCCCCGCTGCCAGGGTCGTGGTCCAACAGCCGGACCGCGCCGTCACCCGCCCAGGCGCGCAGCGCGGCGGGCTCACCCGCGGTCTCCTCGTCCACCGGCTGCATCTTGAGCACGGCGGGGGAGCCGTCGGCGCGCCGGACGGGCAGGGCGAGCGCCACCACGCCGTGCATCGCCGGTCCGTCGACGCGCAGCCGCCACCGGTCGCACTGGCGCGCGGTCAATTCCGGAAGGGCCGACGCCCACGCGGGACCGAAGACGTCGTCGAGGTGCTCGGTGAGCGCCTCGGGCACGGCGACGGGCGGTGTGGTCTCGTTCATGTCGGTGTCTCTCCTTCGTCGTGGGGTTCCGTGGACGAAGAAGCGACGGGGGAGCACGAATCTAGGACATACCGAACACCTCGGGATCGTCGTCGTGGCCTCTCCCCGATCCTAGGCCGTCGCGTCGCGCCACGTGACGCGACCGACGCCGACCCTGGAGGAGAAGACCGCCCCCGAGGTCACATCCCTGACGGGAACCCGTCGCAGGGCGGCGCGGCGTCCGCGCGTGCCGCTAACCGGGAAGGGTGAGCGGGCCCCCGCCGTAGACCAGGGCCCACGGCCGTCCCCCGGTCCGCCCGGCCACCGGCCCCACCCGGTCGGGGGGACCGGCCAGCACCCGTGCCGCCACCCCGGCGAACACCGGCGCCGCCGGGTGGGCACCCCGGTCGGGACGGACCGCCTCCGTCCGCCGGTGCAGCGGCTCCCCCTCCAGCGGACGCCAGGCCAGGCGCGGCTCCCGGGCCGCCGTGGCCTCCGCGGCCAGGGCCACCCCGCGTCCCGCCAGCACCAGTCCCAACAGGAACTCCGCGTCCCCGGCCTCGCGCACCCGGGGCGGCACCCACCCCCGCTCCCGGCACACCGCCAGGATCCGCTCGAACCACTCCGGGGCGTCCGCGCGCGGCTCCACCACCAGCTCCGATCCGGCCAGATCCGCCAGGGCCACCGGACCGGTGCCCGCCAGCGGGGCCCCGCGCGGCACCACCGCGCCCAACGCCACCCGGTGCACCGGCTCGCTCACCAGCCCCGAACCGTCGAACGGCGCCGTCGCCAGGCCCGTATCCACCGACCCCTCACCCAGCGACCGCACCAGCTCGGCACCGGTCATCTCACACACGTCCACGTCCAGACCGGAGGCCGCCTCGGCCATCCCCTCCAACAGCCCGCGCAGCGCCACCGCCGGAGTCCCCGGCGGCACGCCCACACGCAGGGTGCCGACCTCCCCGTCGCGCACCCGCCGCATCGTCTCCCGCAGCCGGGCCTCACCGGCGACCACCTCGCGCGCCTGGTCGACCAGCAGCCGCCCGGCCCGGGTCAGCTCGACCCGCCGCCGCGACCGGTCGAAGAGGGTGACGCCCAGCTCCTCCTCCAACCGCCGCACCGACTGGCTGAGCGCGGGTTGGGCGATCCCCAACTCCAGCGCCGCGTCCCCGAAGTGGCCCTCCCGCGCGACCACCAGGAAGTACCGCAGATGCCGTCCAAGATCCACGGCCCGACCCTACCGGCGCCCCCCTCACCCTCCGCTACCGTGACTCGGTGACCACGACCGACACACCCGCGCCACGCCTGCACGTCCGCGAGATCGACGGCACGGCGCAGGTGGCGCACCGCGCGGACGAACCCGTCGTCCTGGCCTCCGTCGCCAAGATCCTCATCGTTGTGGAGTTCGCCCGGCAGGCCGCCACCGGCCGGATCGACCCCGCCGAACGGGTGGTCGCCCGCCGCGCCGACCGCCTCGGCGGAACCGGCATCGCCGACTTCGCCGACGACGTCGAGCTCTCCCTGCGCGACTGCGCCGCCCTGGCCATGACCGTCAGCGACAACACCGCCGCCGACCTGATCGTGGACCGGATCGGTGTGGAACCGGTCCGGCTGCTGGCCGAGGAGCTCGGCCTGGAGCACACCCGCTTCACCGGCGGCCCCCGCGATCTCCTGCACGTCCTCATGGACGACGGTCCCGGAACCGGGGACGGCCCCGCCCTCCACCTCCCACGCGCCTACGACCACACCCGGGCCACCTCCGCCACCATGGCCGACCTCACCCTTCTGCTCACTCTGGTGTGGACCGACCGGGCCGCCCCCCGGCACGCGTGCGCCTTCGTCCGCGACCTCATGGCCCGCCAGCTCGTGCGCGCCCGCATCGCCTCGGGCTTCGCCCCTCCCGTCCGCGTCAGCGCCAAGTCCGGCACCCTGCCCGGACTGCGCCAGGAGGCGGGCGTGGTCGAGTACCCCGACGGACGGCGCTACGCGGTCGCCGTCTCCGCCACCGTCACCGACCCGGCCCCGCCGCCCCTGGAGATCGACCTGGCGCTGGGCCGGGCCGCGCGCGAGGCCGTGGAGCGCCTCCGCGACCCCTCCCGGACCGAACCTCCCCCCACGGTGCCCGACTGACCGGGACCGATAGGCCAACGCCTATCACCGGGCGCGTTCCGGTTATTGGACGCCCGGTCAGAGCCCGTGTTTGGCTGTGCGCCGTTCGACCGGCCCCGGCCAGAGACGAGGACACGGACATGACGATCGAACGACGCGGATTCCTGCGCGGAGCCGTCGCCGGAGGCGCCCTCACGCCCCTCCTCGCGGGCGCGGCCCACGCGCAACAGGCCCCGGCCACGACGGCGGCGTCGGCCGCCGCCCGCCGCGGTCAGGGTCCCGCCTTCCGCTGGCTGGGCACCAGCGGGTGGCGTGTGGACCTGCCCGAGCGCACGATCCTGGTCGACCCCTACCTCACCCGGTTCGCGACCGGCATCTTCCAGGAGGACCGGAGCTTCGACCCCGCCACCCCCCTGACGGTCGACACGGCCGCCGTGGACGAGCACACCGCCGACATCGGCGAGGACGGGCTCATCCTGGTCAGCCACACCCACTGGGACCACTTCTCGGACGTCCCGCACATCGCCGCCACCACCGGCGCCCGCGTCCTGGGCACCCTGACCACCTACCACGTGGCCCAGGCGATGGGCGTGCCCGCCGCGCAGCTCTCCCCGGTGCGCGGCGGGGAGGTGCTCGACTTCGGCGGCGACGTCGTGGAGGTGGTCCGCTCCCTGCACAGCCGCAACAGCCGCCACTCCGTCCTCTTCGCCGGTATCCGCGTCGGCGTCCCGGACACCCCGGCCACCATCGCCGACCTGCCCGAGGGCGACACCCTCGCCTTCCACCTGACCCCCGCCTCGGGCCCCTCCGCGTTCTTCATGGGCGCCAGCGACTTCGACGAACGCGCGGTCACCGGCCTGGCCCCGGACGTGGCCATGGTCGCCCTGCCGTCGACCTCCAGCACCCACGAGTACGTGCCCCGGCTCCTGGAGGCCCTGGACCGTCCCGGCACCGTGGTCCCCGTCCACTGGGACCACTTCGAGCGCGAGCTGGCCAACCCGCCGGTCGACGGGACGGGGTCGGGCATGAGCGTCGCGGACTTCACCGCCCTGGTGCGGCGCGTGTCGCCCGGGTCGCGCGTGGTCGTCCCCGAGTACCTGACGTCCTACACCTTCGACTGAGCCGCACGGCCCACCGGCCAGCGCGCTCCGGGCTCGCGCCCGCGCCCCGGAAGGGTGCGCGGGCGCGGGCGTCAGGCCCACACGCGCAGACAGGCCAGCAGCAGGACGAGCGCTCCCGTGTACGTGGCCGGGATCCTGACCGCGGCCGCGACCGGGGTCTCGCGCCCCCGCCGGGCCCGCGCGTGCACGGCGACGGCGAGCACCGACTGCGCGGTGAGCACCACCGCGGCGGCCAGGCCGACGTGGGGCAGGCGCACACCGGCGAGCAGGCCCAGCGCGCCCGCGACCTCCACCAGCCCGGCCGCGCGCAGGACGCCCGCACCCACCGGCAGGTAGGAGACCCGGTCGAGCAGTCTTCGCGACCCGACCGCCTTCACGCCGCCCGTCACGGCGAACGCCACCGCCAGCACCACCGACAGGACCGTCACGGCCAGTGGCATGACCATCCCCTCCCCTTCAGAGGAACAGCGACGCGTTCTTGGCCAGGAGCACGCTGTCGGCGAGGTAGACGGTCCGCTCCGCGAGCAACAGCCCGTCCGGGCCCCGGCGCAGGAGGTCGGCCCGGAACCCGGTGAAGCGGTCGGTGTCGTCGGCGAGCCGGTTGCGGTGGGCGTCCACGACGCTGCGGACCGCGAAGACGCCGTCGCCGAGCTCGGGCCGCCGCGCGGCCTGGACGTTGGTCACCGCGCGCACGACCCTCGGCGGGGGGTTGTCCGACCAGGCGACCGTCTGCTGCACCCGTGCCGCCCGCAGGCGCAGGGTGGCCAGGTCCTCGTCGTAGTGGCCCAGGTCCCCGGGGCCGCCCGCCTCCCCGGCCAGGTCGCGGTGCATCCGGTTGCTCCGGGAGGGCATCCGGTAGCTGACCTCCTCGGCGAGCAGGTCCAGCCAGTCGGAGTAGCGTGCCTCGTCCAGCAGTTGGGCCTCGAAGTACAGGAACTGCTCGATCTCGCGCTGTTCGTCGGCGTCGACGGGGATCGGTCGTTCCACGGGCCCGGCCCCGGGAGGCCGGGGCCGGAAGGACTGCGTGGAGATCGTGGTCGTCATGGGGCTTCCTCTCGGTCCGCGGCGGCGTCAGCGCCGGCTCGGGGCGGGCATGGGGGCGGGCGCGGTCTGGGGCAGGTCCGGGGCGGGACCCTCCATGAGTTCGACCCACCGCCGGTAGAAGGCCCGGGCGCCGACGTCGTTGAGGATGTGGCCGACGTCGCCGGTGAACCCGGGTACGGCCGGGTCGCCGGTCGTGGTGGTGCCCAACCCCATCTGGTAGTTGAGCGCGGTCCGTCCGGTGACGTGGCCGCCGGCCACCGCCTGGATCTCCGACCAGTTCTCGCTGTCGTCGGTCTCGACGATGCCGGTGCTGGAGAAGGTGAGCGTGGCCATCCGCATCGCCTGTCGGCGCTGCTCGGCCGACCAGTCGGAGTCCACCATCACCCAGGACCAGATCTCCATGTCGTCGACGGACCTGGGGTGCCACACGCGCAGGACGCGGTCCGCGAGCATGGAGAAGTTGGGGAAGACCGTGCCGTGGATGAGCGCCTGGTGCCCGGGTGCCTCGTCCTCGGGGGCGCGTCCGAAGGTGAAGGCGGTGTAGTTGGGGTCCTCGGGCAGGATGATCGTCCACCCGTGGCCGTAGCGGCTGCCCATCTCCCGGCCCTCGGTGGGCATGTTGACGTCGAGCAGCGAGGTGGCGGACAGGTGGGCGGTCTGCGGGTGGTAGGTGTCGTTGGCGAACTGTTCGGCGGCCAGCTTCCAGTTTCCCTGGAGCCGCCACTTGATGGGGCCGACCAGCTCGGGCCGGTCGAGTCCGTCCGCGGCCCAGTCCAGGACGCCCCGGTAGGAGTCGAGGTACTCGTGCAGTGACGGTGCCTCCGCGTCCCAGCAGCCGAAGACGAATCCGCGGTAGGACTCCACCCGGGTGACCGGGACCAGGCCCCAGCGGTCCAGGGGCAGGCGTCCCTCGTAGCCGTCGTCGTGGTGGGGAACCTCGACCAGTGCCCCCGTGCCGTCGTAGGACCAGCCGTGGTAGGAGCAGGTGAACCGTGGGGTCGACCCCGAGTCGGCACGGCACACGCGCATGCCCCGGTGGCGGCACACGTTGAGGAAGGCGCGGATCCGCCCGTCCCGGCCGCGCGTGACGATGACGTGGTCCTGGCCCATGACGGCGGTGACGAAGTCACCGGGGCGGCGGAGTCGGGACTCGTGCCCCAGGAACAGCCAGCTCCGGGTGAAGACCGTGGCCAGCTCGGTGCGCAGGAGGGGTTCGGACTCGAAGACCTCGCGGTGCAGGGTGCCCGTGTCGAGGTCGATCAGCTCCCCGGGTGCGGCCGACGGGCCGGTGGGGGGTGCGGTGTTCATGTTCGCTCCGATCGTCGTGTTCTCGGTGTGGTGGTCAGTCGCGGTTCGGTGGTCGGTCGTGGGGATGCGTGGGTCCGGAGTCGTCGAGAACGACGCCGACGGTGCCGCCGCGCACCTCGACGCGGTAGGCGGGCGCGGGCGCGGTGGCGGGGCCGGACCGCACCTGGCCGGTGCGCATCGAGAACACGGCCAGGTGGGCGGGGCACTCGACGGTGCCGTCCTCGACCCAGCCCTCGCAGAGCGAGGCCTGGCCGTGCGTGCACGTGTCACCGAGGGCGAACAGTCCGTCGGGGGTGTCGAAGACGGCGATCGGCCCGTCGGGTCCCGCGACGCGGACCGCGCCCGCGTCCGCGACGTCCTCGCGGGTGCCGACCGGAAGCCAGTGTGTTTCGCGGATCCGTTCGGTCACCGCTTCACTCCCCCTGGGCACGGTGCGGGGCGATCCCGTCCGCGACGAGGGCGGCGAGGCCGCTGACGTGCTGCTCGGCCAGACAGTCCCATCGCTCGTCGTCGCTCCGGTGTTCGAGGAAGAAGAACGACAGGGACGAGGTCACCGCCGAAGCCGCCGCCTCCACGGGTGCGTCGGGGGCCACGGATCCGCGGCCCGCGGCGTCGGCGAGCCAGAGGGCCAACTCCGTCCGGAACTCCCCGACCACCTCCCAGAACAGGCCGGCCAGCTCGCCGTCGAGCTGTCCCTCGGCGGCCAGTACCGCCATGAGGTCGGAGTGCTCGCGAAGGTGGGCCAGGAGCGCGGTACCGAAGGCGCGCACCCCCGCGCCCGGGCTGGCGGGGTCGCAGTCGTGCAACGCGCCGGTGACGGCCGCCCGGTCCAGTTCGGGGGAGTCCGCGATCGCGCGGAGCAGCTCCACCTTGTTCCCGAAGTAGTGGAAGAGCAGTCCCTCCGCCACCCCCGCCTCCTTCGCGATGAGCTTGGTCGTGGTCGCCGCGAACCCGTACCGCGCGAACAGCCGCAACGCCACCTCGCGGATGTGCCGGCGCCGCTCCGCGGCCGCCTGCTGTCGGCTCGTCGCCATCGATGCCTCCTGTGTCCGGAACATTTATTGAGTGAACACTCATTGAGTGATTGCTCATTGAGCGTATACTCAACAAAAATTCCGGTCAAGGGAACGGGCCGCCACGGCCGCGTTCCCGTGGAGACGAGGAGGTCTTCCGATGCACACTCCAGGCGACGTCGTCGTGGTCGGAGGAGGGATGGCCGCCGGACACCTGGTCGCGTCGATGCACCGGCTGGGCCAGGCGCACCGGGTCACGGTCCTCGGGGCCGAGCCCCACGCGTCCTACGAGCGCCCGCCGCTGACCAAGGACGCACTCACCGGAGCTGCGGACACCGCCGCCCCCGAGGCGGAGCTGGCGGATCGGCTGGCGATGCACACCCCCGCCTGGCTCGCCGAACAGGGTGTGCGGGTCCGTGTCTCGGCCAGGGTCGGCGGCGTCGACCGCGCCCGGCGGACGGTGACCGTGGACGGGGGAGCGACGGTGTCCTACCGCCACCTCGTGCTGGCCACCGGCTCGCACCCGCTGGTCCCCCGGCGGTGGGCGCGGCGGCCCGGACTCGTGCACACCGTCCACACGGTCGCCGACGGCGCCCTACTGCGACCGCTCCTGCGCGGCGTGCGCGTCGTGGTGGTCGGGGGCGGCTTCGTGGGGTTGGAAGTCGCGGCGGCCGCCCGGGACAGGGGATGCCCGACCACGGTGGTCGAGGCCGGTCCCCGGGTCCTGGGGCGGGTGTGTACGCCGGTGACCTCGGAGGCGGTCGCCCGCCTGCACCGCGAACACGGGGTCCGCGTACTCACCGGCACCAGGTGTGTCGACGTCGCGGCCGGTGACGGCGGCGGCCCGGCCCGGCTGGTCCGCCTCGACGACGGAACGGTGCTGGCGGCGGACCTGGTCGTCGTCGGCCTCGGAGCGCGCCCCGAGACCGGTCTGGCCGAGGCCGCGGGCCTGGAGCTGGACCACGGCACCGGCGGCGTCGCGGTGGACGGCGCACTGCGCACCACGCGCGACCCCTCGGTGAGCGCTGTCGGTGACGTGGCGGCGTTCCCCGCGCGCGGAGCCGACGGTCGCCTCCGGCTGGAGTCGGCCGACCACGCGGCGGCCTCGGCCGCCCACGTCGCCGCCCGGCTGACGGGAGAGGACCCCGGGGACTACACCGCCGGGGACTGGGTGCCCACCTTCTGGTCGGACCAGTACCGTCACACGCTGCGGATCGCCGGACTGTCCGCCGGACACGACACGACCGAGCTGAGCGGCGACCCCGGTACCGGACCGTTCAGCGTGCGCTGTCTGGCCGGGGACCGGCTCCTGGCGGTGGAGAGCCTGGACCGCCCCCGCGACCACTCGGCGGCCCGCCGCGAGCTGCGGGTCCGCCCCCTCGGCTGACCCCCGACGGGCGTCCGCCCGGCTCCCTCCGGGCGGACGCCGGAGGCCTCACCCGGAGGACGGCGGCGTCGGCCGTCGCGACAGCGCCTCGACGATCCCCTCCAGCGCGGGCTTGGGCCGGTAGTCAGCGTCGAACGGGGTGGCCGACGTGTACCCCGGGAACCACTCCGGGATCCACGAGTGCCCGTCGTCGACCCCCCACACGGTCACCCCCACGCACCCGGGCACGTCCAGGCAGGCCCCGACCACGCGGCGGTACTCCTCGGCCTGCGCGCCCAGCTCGGCGTCGGTGACCGGCTCGGGCACCCGCACGTCCAGCTCGGTGACGGCCACCTCCAACCCCAGGTCGGTGAAGCGCCGCATGGTCGAGGCCAGGTCCTCGGGCACCTGGCCGTGGACGAAGTGGCCCTGGAACCCGATGCCGTGCAGGGGCACGCCCCGGTCCACCAGGTCCTCCGCCAGCGCGTACAGGGCGTCGGTCTTGGGCCCGCCGCCCTCGATCCCGAACTCGTTGATGTACAGCCGCGCCCCGGGATCGGCCTCGTGCGCGGCCCACAGGGCCTCGGCGACGTAGTCCTCGCCCAGAACCCCGTACCACAGGTTCTCCCGCAGGTCCGGGCCCTCGTCCGTGAAGGGCTCGTTCACCACGTCCCACGCCGTGACCCGGCCCTCGTAGCGGCCGACCAGCTCCCCGACGTGCTCGCGCATGATCCCGCGCAGCTCCTGCGTACCGAACGAGCCCCGCTCCAGCCACGCGGGCAACTGGTTGTGCCACAGCAGTGTGTGCCCCCGCGCGCGCAGGCCCTCGCGCTCGGCGAAGTCCATCACCGCGTCCGGGCCGCTCCAGTCGAACACCCCCCGCTCAGGCTGCACGGAGTCCCACTTCATCGTGTTCTCCGCGGTCACCGACGTGTAGTTCCCGGTCACCACGTCCCGGTACCCGCCGTCGCCGAGCAGCGGTTCGACCGCGACCGCCACCCCCAGGTCCACTCCGTGCACGGCGGCCAGGGCCGGGGAACGGCCCTCCGGCCCGCCGTCCTCGGGCAGCGTCACGGCCAGCGCCGCCGCCACGACGAACACCACCGCGCAGCCCGCCAGCACCGCCAGCGCCACCGCGCCGCCCCGTGACGGGAACCGCCCCCCGGCGGCTCCGCGCCGCACGTCCCCGCCCACGGCTACCGGGCCCCGGCCGTGACGGGGAAGGCGGACAGCGCGCGCACCGAGATCGTCGGCCGCCGTGTGGGCGGGGCCGTCGGCCGCAGACCCGGGACCCGTTCGGCCAAGGCGCGCAGGGCGATCCGCCCCTCCAGGCGGGCCAGCGGCGCCCCCAGGCAGTAGTGGGCCCCGCTGGAGAAGGAGAGGTGGTCGGCCGCGTCGGTCCGGGTGATGTCGAACCGGTCGGGGTCGGTGAACCGGGCGGGGTCGCGGTTGGCCGAGCCGAGCAGGCACAGCACCTGTTCGCCGCGCGCCACCGGTTGCCCGAACACCTCGGTGTCCTCCCGGGCCCACCGCGAGGTCAGCTGCACCGGGGAGTCGAACCGCAGGATCTCCTCCACGGCGCCGTCGACCAGGTCGGGGTCGGCCACGAGCCGGTCCCACTGCTCCCGGTGGCGCAGCAGGGCCATCATCCCGTTGCCGATGAGGTTCACCGTGGTCTCGAACCCGGCGACCAGCAGCAGACGGCACATCGACGCCAGTTCGGCGGACGAGAGCCCGCCGCCGTCGTGCTCGGCCACCAGGGCCGTCACCACGTCCTCACGCGGACGGGCGCGCCGGTCGGCCGCCATCCGGGCGAACATCGCGTCGAGTTCGCCGTCGGCCTCACGGATCTCCCGGAGCTGGCGGGCCGACCGGGCGCCGTCCAGGGCGGTGCCGATGACGGTGCCGATCCGCACGAACGCGTCGTTGTCGGCCTCGGCGACCCCCAGGAGCCGTGAGATGACGGCGATCGGCAGCGGTTGGGCGTAGTCGCGCATGAGATCGAAGTCGCGCCGCTCCAGCGCCGAGTCCAGCAGCGCATCGGCGATCTTCTCGATCTCCGCCTGGTATCCGGCCACACGGCGCGGCGCGAACGCCGGCCGCGCCATCTTCCGCAGCCGGGTGTGGTCGGGCGGGTCCCGCTGGAGGAAGGACAGGTCCAGTACGCCGAACTGGCCGCGCTGGCCGAACCCCTCCCGGAGTTCGACGCCGAACGCCCGGTCGGACAGGACGTGCCCCACGGTCGCGTGCGTGTGCGTGACGCGAAAGCCCAGGCGGCTGGTGGCGAACGGGCCCCCGCCGCGCAACCGCGCGTAGGTGGGGTAGGGGTTCTCCCGCCAGGGCCAGTGCAGGAGACGGTTGGCGTGGTCACCCGACTGCGCCGCCAACCACGACAGGGCGGTGGCGGTGCGTAGCCGGGCGTCGAAACGGAGGGAGTCGGACATTCGCATGGCTGTGGTCCTCTCGTGACGTACACGACACTAGGGGCGCGAACCCGCGCCGCTCAGCCATACCCCGGAAATGGCCGAACGCGGACGTGGGGGAACTCCACCGCCGTCCGGGTCGTTGCCGCTCCACCACACGCCGAAACCGGCGTTCGCGTCCCCCGCTTCCCGGTCGCGTTCCCGGGCCCGCCGCGCGGGGGTCGGTTGTGTCCCCTTCGTCCCCGACACGGCCCTAGACTGGGGCCTCCGCGAGCGGCAGAGTCGGAGGATGAGGACGTTGGGCGCCTTGGACAGCAACGACCCGGAGCGCGTCGGCCGGTACCGGCTGGTCAGCCGTCTGGGCGCCGGGGGGATGGGCCAGGTCTACCTCGGCCGGTCGGCCGGCGGCCGGGCCGTCGCCATCAAGCGCATCCACCCGCACATGGCCGCCGACGCCTCCTTCCGCCAGCGCTTCGCCCGCGAGGTCACCGCGGCGCGTCAGGTCAGCGGTGCCTTCACCGCACCCGTCATCGACGCGGGACCCGACGACGAGGTGCCCTGGCTGGTCACCTCCTACGTCCCCTCCCTGCCCCTGGACGAGGCGGTCCGCGACCACGGACCGCTCCCCGAGGCCAGCGTCCGCGTCCTGGCCGCCGGTCTGGCCGAGGCGCTCGGCGAGATCCACCGGGTCGGCCTCATCCACCGCGACCTCAAGCCCGGAAACGTCCTGCTCGCCGAGGACGGCCCCCGGGTCATCGACTTCGGTATCGCCCGCGCCACCGACGGCACGGCCGCCACGCAGTCGGTCATCGGCACGCCCGGCTTCATGAGCCCCGAACAGGTGGAGGGCAAGCCGCTGACCCCCGCCAGCGACCTGTTCGCCTACGGGGCGGTACTGGCCTTCGCGGCCACCGGTACCGGGCCCTTCGGCGAGGGCAGCATGCCCACCATGGTCATGCGGATCGTCAGCGCCGACCCCGACCTGTCCGCGGTCCCTGAGGCGCTGCGCCATCTGGTCGCGGCCTGCCTGTCCAAGGACCCGGCCGGGCGCCCGGGCCCCGGCGAGATCCTCGACCACCTCGGCGACGTGCACGCCGGGCCCTCCTGGCTGCCCCCGGCCGCGACAGCGGACGTACGGGACAGGACCGCGGCCGTGAACCGGGCGCTGGCCGCGCCCGGGGACCCCGGGTCCACCGGCGGCCACCAGCGCACCGAGGTACTGGGCGCGGGGGGAGCCGCGTTCGCGGGCGGCGCCGCGGGTGCCCTCGGTGACGACCAGGCGACCCGGATCGCGCCGCCCGCCCAACCGGCGGAGGGCGGCGGCGCCACCGCCGTGTACGGCCAGCAGGGGTACCAGCCCACCCAGCACATGCCGACGGCCCAGCCGCCCGGGAGCCCGCCGACCGCCCACTACGGACAGGGCGCGCCGACGGCCCAGCCGCCCGGGAGCCCGCCCACCGCCCACTACGGACAGGGCGCTCCCGGCGCGGACGACCCCTACGCGGACCTGTACGGAGGCCGCCGCACCGCCGACGCCCAGCACCACGCGCAGGCCCAGCAGCGGGCGGAGCGGGAGCGCCGGCTCGCCGAGCAGGAGCGCCAGCGCCAGCAGGAGCAGTACCGCGAACAGGAGCAGCACCGCCAGCAGGAACAGCGCCGCCAGTACGAGGAGCAGCAGCGCCGCCACCAGGAGGCACGCCGCCAGCAGGAGGCCGAGCACGCCCACCGCGAGCGCGTGCGCGCCGAGCGGCACGCAGCACAGCGGGCCCAGGCCGAGGCGCGCACCGCCAACCAGCCGGGCGTGTGGGGCTTCGTCAAGCTGATCCCGCTGCTCGTCCTGCCGCTCGTGCAGATCCCGGTCGGCTACGGAGCGGCACTGGCGTGGTCGTGGTTCACCACCGAGACCGGGGTGTGGACGGGCGTGCCCTACGCGTTCGAGCCGCTGAGCATGGACGGTTTCTGGCACGCGACCATGCTCGGGTACTTCCTGTTCAACAACCTGGTGTCCGCGGAGTACCTGGTGCGCTCGCTGCGCACCTCGTTCGTCACCGGATCGGTGCTCGCCCTGTCCGCGATCGCGGCCACCAACGGGCTGCTGTACAGCTTCGGCTTCTGGGGCTGAGCCGGGGGCCGGGACACCGGAACCGAACCGGAGGGGGAGGGGCCGCGCGGCCCCTCCCCCTCCGTGTCAGGAGGACGGGGCCTCGGCGTCGGGTAGGGTCCCCCGCTCCCTCAGGAGGCCGTGCGCGTACTCGATCGCCTCGGGTGTCGCGTCGAAGACCCGCCCCTCCGCGCTCAGCCGGGACACCACCCCCAGCGCCTCCAACGGTTGGGAGTGGCCGGCCCGCACCCCGGACATCAGCACCGTGACGCCCCGGCGCTCCAACCGCTCGATCGCGTCCTTCAGGACCAGGGCACCGGTGGCGTCCACCGTGGTCACCCTGGACATCCGCAGGATCACCACGGACACGTCCGCCACCTCGCTCAGCTCCAGCAGGAACCGGTGCGCGGCTGCGAAGAACAGCGGGCCGTCGAGCCGGTAGGCGACGATGTGCTCGGCGAGCAGGGCCCGCTCCTCCTCCAGGTGCTCCTCGGGCAACCCCTCCTCCAGAGCCACCTGGTCCAGCCGTACGTTCAGGGCGACGGCGCGCAGCGCCAGCACACCGGTCACGGCCATGCCCAGCAGGACGGCCGTCACCAGGTCCAGGACCAGGGTCGCCGCGGCGGTCAGCACCAGCACCGCGGCGTCACCGCGGGTGGAGCGCATCATCGCCCGCATCGACCCGACCTCGACCATCCGCACGGACGTGGCCAGCAGGACCCCGCCCAGCGCGGCTGTGGGGACCAGCCCCACCAGGGGCGCCGCGGCCAGGACGACCAGTGCCAGGACCACGGCGTGCGTGATCGCGGCCAGGCGGCTGTTGGCGCCCGAGCGCACGTTGACCGCGGTGCGGGCGATCGCGGCCGTGGCTGGTACGCCGCCGAAGATCGGCGCCACCAGGTTGGCGATGCCCTGGCCGAACAGCTCGCGGTCGGGGTCGTGCCGTTCGTCGACGCGCATCCCGTCC
Source organism: Nocardiopsis sp. KDC1DS13DA1 (assembly GCF_055632325.1). Lineage (NCBI taxonomy): Bacteria > Bacillati > Actinomycetota > Actinomycetes > Streptosporangiales > Nocardiopsidaceae > Nocardiopsis > Nocardiopsis sp. KDC1DS13DA1. The sequence goes on along the minus strand of NZ_JBVMUY010000005.1, from coordinate 285,338 downwards.
GCCACGCTCGCGGACAGCAACGACTCCAGGGCCGCCAGCGCGGCCACGGCCAGGGCGGCGGTCATCAGCGGGCCGGCGGAGGCGAGGTCCAGGAAGCCCAGCGACGGGGCGGGCAGCCCCCGGGGCAGCTCGCCGATCACCGGCGCCGACAACGGGGTGAGGTGGATCAGGGAGGTCGTCACGGCCACCGCCAACAGGGAGAACGGGACGGTTGGCCGCCACCGCGAGCCCAGGAGGATCACGGTGGCCACGCCCAGGGCGATGAGCGGTGGCGTCCAGTCGGGGGCGGCGGCGAAGTCGGCGACCAGCGCGACCACCCCGGAGAGCACGTCGTGGCCCTCGGGCTGGGGCAGCCCCAGGACGAAAGGAGCCTGCTGGAGGGCGATGACGGCAGCGATGCCCAGGGTGAACCCCTCGATCACGGGGGCCGGGACATAGCGCATGTACCGGCCGCCCCGGGCCCAGGCCAGGACGAGCAGGAACAGACCGGCCATGAAACCGACCATGAGGACTCCGGTCGGTCCGTGGGCGGCCACGATGGGCACCAGCACCACGGTCATGGCGCCGGTGGGGCCCGACACCTGGAGGTTGGAGCCGCCCAGGAGGGCGGCCAGGGCCCCGGCGACGATCGCGGTGACCAGCCCGGCCTGCGCGCCCAGGCCCGAGGAGATGCCGAAGCCCAGGGCCAGGGGCAGCGCCACGATCGCCACCGTGACCCCGGCGAGCAGGTCGCGGCCCGGACCGCGACGCATGGCCGTGTAGTCCGACCGCTGGGGGAGCAACCCGAGGGTGGTCGTCCACAGGGTGCGGAGGACGCCCGGGCGGGCGTGGGCGGGTGGAACGGAGTCGACGTGCTCAGACATCGGACTCGCGCAGGTCCGACAGGAGCTCCTCGCGCTCGCTGCTGAGCGTGGTCAGGATCCGGCGCGCGGCCCGCAGCAGGTCGGCCACGTCGGCACCGGCGAGCGCGTAGATCACGCTCGACCCCTCGCGCGTGGACGTCACGATCCCCGAACGCCGCAGCACGGCCAGCTGCTGGGACATGCTCGAGGCCTCGACGTCGATGTCGGCGAGCAGGTCGCGGACGGGCTTGGGCCCGTCCTGGAGCAGTTCCAGGACCCGGATACGGACCGGGTGGCCGAGCATGCGGAAGAACTCCGCCTTGGCTTGGTAGAGAGGTCTGTGCATGGTGGGGCCTTCGAGAAGAATGATGAGATTGGTGCCATCATATGGTCAATTGAAGAACTCTTCATGTCGTGGAAGGGGTGGACCCGGGCCGGGGAAGGGGCCCGGGTCCGCCGTCGTGGACCCGCTAGGAGGACGAGGCGCCGACGCGGCCCTCGGTGATCTCCGTGACGCGGTGGTGGACGGGGCGGCTGGGGGACAGTGCGGAGCACGTCGTGGGGCACTCCGGCCCCTCTTCGACGGTCACCGACACCGTGTACACGCCGCCGCCGTGGCCCAGGGTGATCCGCACGCCGTCCTCGTCGTGCTCCTCGTCGAGCAGGGTCAACGCGTTCACGCCCACCGTACCCAGCCTGGAGCGCAGCGCGGCGTCGGCGGCCTGTGCGGCGGAGGAGTCGGTGCACCGTCCGCGGTAGTTCCCGGGGACCACGTCGCCGCGTTCGAAGGCGGTCACCGTGCGCACCGCCGACTCCGGGTCCAGCCGGCCGAAGTAGAAGCCCTGGGGCAGGGCCACCAGGTTGGCGGCGAAGCGGTCACCGCCCACGTGGGTGGTCTCCCAGACCTCGGCCGAGCCCCCGGCCAGGGCCGCCGCCACCGGCCGCCCCAGCACGGCGCAGCACGGGTCCTTCTTGGCGTGCGTGCACACCAGGTACAGGCTGTGCTCCACCGGTACGCCGAACTCCGGCGGCTCGGGTTTCTCCACGGCGGTGACGTCGTACTCCAGCAGTTCGGCCAGGTCCTCGAACTCCACCATGCGTGCCCAGGGCGTGGTCCGGCTGGTGTGGACGTAGTAGGCGCGGCGCGGCCGCCCGGCCTGGCCGCCGCGTCCGCCCTCCCCGGGGCGCTTGATGAGCTGGGGCTTGATGCCGCGGCCGGCGATGCGCTCGGCGAGCCGGGAGACGACGGCCTTGTCCAGACCCGGGCTGGCGAACGCGGGGTGGCGCCAGGGGCCGGAGTGCTCGACCAGCAGCCAACCGCCGGTGGTGCCCGCGGTTCCGGCGATCTGCTCACCGGTGTAGCGGGCCAGGGCCGAGCAACCACGGCGACCGTCCGGGGCGGTGGGTAGACGCACGCTCTTCGTTCCAATCGAGTCTGGGCTGCCGACGGACCTGCGGACGCACGGGTCGGGACGTGACAGCACGCCCCGAGACCCCGCATGCAAAGGTTAGGTTAGCCTATCCAGACTGTGTTGTGCGGCATCCACCCGGGGTGTCCCCGCCGGTGTCACCCCGGACCGCCCTCGGCGGGCTCCACCCCCGGCAGGACCTCCAACAGCGCCCGACGGGCCGCGTGGACGTGCTCCTCGGCGGTCCGGGCGAGCACGTCGGTGGCGCCGCCCTCCAGGTGCCGGACCAGGGCGCGGTGCTCGGCGACGACCGAGCTGCGGTAGCGCTCGCGGTCCAGCCGGGTGCGGGCCACCTGGAACAGGTGCACCTGCGAACGCAGGCCGCGCCAGGAGGTGGTCAGCCGACTGTTGGCGGCCGTGTCGTAGATCCGGTCGTGGAAGGCCAGGTCGAGCGCGAGCAAAGTCGGCACGTCCGCGTCCACCGACAGCGCCCGTTCCATGGCGTCCACCAGGGTGTGCAGTTCCGCGGTGCGCTCGGGCGTCATCCGCTGGGCGGCCAGCGCCGTGGCCAGGCGTTCCAGCGCGGCCCGCACCGCGTAGACCTCGTTGACGTCGTCGGCGGTCAACTCGATGACGCGGGTGCCGCGGTGCCACTCGCTGCGCACCAGGCCCTCGCGTTCGAGGATGGCCAGCCCCTCGCGGACCGATCCGCGGCTGACCTCCAGGGAGGCGGCCAGTTCCACCTCGCGCAGGGCCGAGCCCGGCGCCACCCGCCCTTCGAGGATGGACTCGCGGATACGGTCGGCCGCCTCGTGCGCCAAACCGCGCCGCCGTGCCCTGCGCATGCCCCACCCCGCAACCGTGCTCGCGAACAGGAAAAAGTGTACGGCGTTCACGATCGGGAGTAAGGGCCAGGTGAGTCTCGGTCCCACTCCGATCCGGGGTCGTGCGCCCGGCGAGCCGGAAGCGGGCGCGGACTGTCCGGATGTTGACATCGTGATCTTCGCTCGCCCAGGATGGGGCACCGTCGCGGGGGCGCGTGTGCGAGGTCCGGGTCCCGTCCTGGCCCGGACGGCGGGCCCGCCCCCGCGGCGCCTGGCCGGACGCCGTGGACGGGGGGTCGGTCGGCCCCCGCGTTCCCCGTTCTCCTCCGGTTCCGGTCGGCGCCGCCGTCCGGCAGATGGGATCTACGTCGTCAAGGCGCGCGCCGTGTGAGATCCGAGGATCCGTCCGTTCACCGAGAAGAACCCTGACGGGCGTGCCGCCCGTGTGAGCGTCCCGTAGCATACTGCGACCAACGGACCCCGCCGCCGCCCCCATCGCCAGCCCACGAGGAGACGTGACATGCAACGCCTCAGCCTCATCGCCCTGGCCGCGGCCGGAGCCATCGGCCTGGGTGCCTGTGCCTCCGACGACGGCACCGACACCGCCGCCCCGGAGGAGGCCGCGTCCCAGGAGAGCGCGTCCGACCCCGCCGGCGCCGAGGACACGGTCGCCGAGGGCACCGCACAGGAGGGCGACGCCGTGCGGACGATCGCCGTCACGGCCCGGGAGATGTCCTTCGACGGCATCCCCGAGACCCTGCCCGCCGGCACCATCCGGATCGACTTCGAGAACGCCGGCCGGGCCCGGCACGACCTGGTCGTCGAGGAGCTCGACGACGAGCAGGTCATCCCCGTGACCGACGGCGGCGCCGGTCAGAGCGCCACCCTCACCCTGGAGCCGGGCACGTACACCTTCTACTGCTCGGTGGGCGACCACAGGGCGATGGGCATGGAGGCCACCGTGACCGTCGGGTAGGTCGCGGGCGCCGCGTACCGGAGGTCACCGGCCCGCCTCAGGCGGAGATCCCGCCGTCGCTGTGCAGCAGCTGCCCGTTGATCCACCCGCCGCGACGCGAGCACAGGAACTCCACCAGATCCGCGGTGTCGGCCGGGGTGCCCAGGCGCCCCGACGGCGTCCGCTCCACGCACGCCGCCCGGGTCGGCCCGTCCATCCACCCGGTGTCGACCGGCCCCGGGTTGATGACGTTCGCGCTCACCCCCAGGTGCGCCAGCTCGCGGGCGGCGGCCAGCGTGATGCGGTCCAGCGCGCCCTTGCTCGCTCCGTAGGGCAGGTTCCCGACGGTGTGGTCACTGGTCAGGGCGATGATCCGGCCACTGCCGTGCCCGCCGCGGAAGCGCTCGGCGAACCCGCGGACCAGCAGCCAGGTGGCGCGCGCGTTCACCGCGAAGTGGCGGTCGAAACTGTCCACGGGGGTGTCGAGCAGACCCGAGTCCACCGACTCGCAGTGGCACATCACCAGTGCGCTCACCGGCCCCGTCCGCCGCTCCACCTCGTCCCACAGCCGGTCCGGCGCCCCGGGGTCGGCCAGGTCGGCCTCCACGGCCACGGCGGTCCCCCCGCGCGCGGCCACCGCCTCCAGGTGCGCCGCCACCGCGCCCGCCTCGGCCCCCCAGGGCATGCGGTCGTCGTAGGCCGACAGGTAGGAGAAGGCGATGTCCCACCCCGACTCCGCCAGGCGGCGGACGATCCCCGCGCCGATCCCCGCGGTCCGACCCACCCCGGTGACCAGGGCGACCGGGCGTGCGCGCGATGTGTGTGCGTCGTCGGTCGGCATGACCGCCATCCTGGCCCCGCCCCGACCGGCCCGCAACGCGTTTTCCGGCCGCTCAGCCCGTCAGGTCGGGGATGAGGCTGGGACCCACCCGGCGCACGTGGTCGCGGAACAGCGCCACCGCCGCAGGCTCGTACCCGCCCCCGGCCCCCTCCCGCGGCCACACCACCCCGATCGGCCGCGTGGTGTCCGCCCCCCGCAGCGCCAACTCCACCGTCCCGCCCAGCGGGCCCCGGGGACGCGCGGGCAGGACCGACACCCCCAGTCCCGCCGCGACCAGCCCGCGCGCGGTCGCGATGTCGTCGGCCTCGAAGGCCACCGCGGGGGTCAACCCCGCCCGGTCGCACAGCCGGTCGGTCAGGTGCCGTACCCCGCGCCCCGGCTTGAGCAGGATGAACTCGTCACCGGCCGCCTCCGACACCCCCACCCCGCCCGTGGCGGAGGCCAGCGGATGCCCCTCGGGTACCACCAGCCGGAGCGCCTGGGTGTGCAGCGTCGCCGACGCCAACCCCGGACGCGACGGCAGGGGAGAGGTCAGCGCCAGGTCCGCGCCGCCCGCGGACACCCGCCGCAGCGAATCCGCCCACGCCTCCTGGGTGAGCGTGAACCGCACCCCCGGGTGACGGGCCCGGAACCCGCGCAGCAGCGCCGGGACCACCTCCACGCCGAGCGTCGGCAGGAAGGTCAGCGCCACCCGGCCCTCCTCGGCGTCGGTCAGCTCCGCCAGACCAGCCCGGAGGTCGTCCAGGGCCCGCCGCACGTGCGGCAGCAGCAGACGACCGGCCCGGGTCAACCGCACCCCGCGCCCGGTGCGCTCGACCAGGTCCATGCCCAACTCCCCCTGGAGCCGGGCCAGGGCGCGGCTCAGCGTCGGCTGGGGCATGTCCAGGGCCTCGGCGGCCTGGGTGACGTGTTCGGTCTCGGCCACCGCCGCGACCATGCGCAGCCGCGGCGCCAGCACCCTGACCAGGGCTTCCGAAGTATCCATACGTTTCAGTATGAAACAACCCCAACACATGCATTGGACGTATGAAACGCCGCTTCCTAGCGTGGGAGCATGTCCCCGACCAGCGCCTCCGTGCCCGCCCACGACTCCCGTCCGCGCGCGGGCACCCGCGCCTACCGGCGCACCGTCGTGGCCATGGTCGCCGCCGCGGTGGCCACCTTCGCCCAGCTCTGGTCGGTCCAGCCGATCCTGCCCGCCATCGCCGCGGGCTTCGACGCCTCCGCGGCCCAGGCCGCCCTGGCCGCCTCCCTGGCCACCGGCGGGCTGGCCGGGTTCACACTGGTGTGGAGCGGTGCCGCCGACCGGATCGGCAGGGCGCGCGTCATCGCCCTCTCCCTGCTGGCGGCCACCCTCCTGGGCGTCCTGGCGCCCTTGGCCGCCGACCTTCCCGCCCTCCTGGTCCTGCGCACCCTCCAGGGGGCGGCCCTGGGCGGTGTGCCCGCGGCCGCCGTCGCCTACCTCGCCGAGGAGATCCACCCCGCCGACGCCCCGCGCGCCACCGGGCTCTACATCGCGGGCAACCCCCTGGGCGGTATGGGCGGGCGCCTGCTGGCCGGGTTCGCGGCGGACCTGGGCGGCTGGCAGTGGGGGATCGCCGCCAACACCCTGCTGGGCGTGGTCGCGCTGAGCGTGTTCGTCCTGGTGCTGCCGCGCGGACGTGCGGGAGACACGGCCGGCCGCCCACGCGCCCTCCGCCCGGGGGCACGCCCCCGGGGGCGGCTGCGCGCCGCGCTGACCACGCGCGGGCTTCCCGCGCTGTACGCCCAGGCGCTGCTGCTCATGGGCGCCTTCATGACCGTGTACAACCTGCTCGGGTTCCGTCTCGTGCAGGAGCCCTTCGGGCTGTCCCAGTCCACGGCCTCGCTGCTCTTCCTCGCCTACACGGCCGGGATGCTCGGTTCGGCGGTGGCCGGTGCGACCACCGCCCGCCTGGGCGGCTACGCCGTGCTGGTGTCGGCGACCGCCCTGATGGCGGCCGGGCTGACCGCGCTGGTGACCACCTCGCTGGTCGGACTGGCGGCGGCCCTGCTGGTGCTGACCTTCGCGTTCTTCGCCGCGCACGCCACCGCCTCGGCGTGGGTGGGCCGACACGCGGCGGCCGGTCGGGCACAGGCCATGGCCGTCTACACGCTCGCCTACTACCTGGGGGCGAGCCTGTTCAGCTGGTGCGGCGGACTGGTCTACGACGCCGTGGGCTGGGGCGGCGCGGTGGCCTACGCCCTCGTCCTGTGCGCCGCGGCGGCCCTGGCGGGTCTGCGCCTGCGACGCCTCCCCGAACCCGCCGCCGACCACCCCGGTGGCTGAACCGGCGGGGTCGGGGAGGACGCGTCGCGAGAAGTAGTTTAAAATTAAACTAGATTGGGACGGGCCGCCCGGAACCGACGGAAGGTGACGACATGGACGTACGCCCCACGGGCCTGCACCATGTGACCGCGATCGCCACCGACCCCCGGGCCAACGCCGACTTCTACCGCACCGCGCTGGGACTGCGCCTGGTCAAGCGCACGGTGAACTTCGACCGCCCCGACACCTACCACCTGTACTACGGCGACCGCGCGGGAAACCCCGGCACCGTCCTCACCTTCTTCCCCTGGCCCGACGCCCCGCCCGGACGCCCCGGCGCCGGGCAGGCCACCACCACGACCCTGTCGGTGCCCGAGGGATCGCTGGGCTGGTGGGCCGACCACCTGGCCGCCCTGAACGTGGCCGCCACCCGCCCCGCGGAGCGCGCCGAGGAGGACGTCCTGACGCTGCGCGACCCCGACGGGCTGGTGATCGAACTCGCGGCCGGCGCCGACACCCACGACACCGATCCCTGGGACGGGGGAGGGGTGCCAGCCGAACACGCGGTCCGGGGCATCCGCTCGGTCACCCTCACCGAGCACGACGCCGAGGGCACCGCCCGGATGCTCGGCGAGCAGCTGGGCTTCCGTCTGGTCGGGGAGACCGCGGACCGCCTGCGGTTCCGCACCGGCCCCGCCACCCCCGGGGTGGGGACCATCGTCGACGTCGTGGCCGACCCCGGAGCCGAGCGCGGCCTGGTCGCCGCCGGAACCGTCCACCACGTCGCCTACCGCGCCCCCGACCGTCCTGTCCAGGACACCTGGCGGCGGGCGCTGGAGGAGGACGGCGTCGAGGTCACCGAGATCCGGGACCGCCGCTACTTCACCTCCGTCTACTTCAACGAGCCCGGCGGCGCGCTGCTGGAGATCGCCACCGACGGCCCCGGTTTCGACGTCGACGAGCCGCTGTTGGAACTGGGCCGCGCACTGCGGCTGCCGCCGTGGCTGGAACCGGACCGCGAGCGGATCGCGCGGCACCTGCCGTACCTGGGGGAGCGGGCGTGACCGCCGACCGCTCCGCCTTTGGACCGAGGACCGGCCGGACCCGCTCCTGAGCCGGCCCGCGAACCGCGGTGGCGCCCCCTGACCCCGGGCGCCACCGCTCCCACTCCACAAGGTGGAACCCTCTTCTGTGCCCGAGCGTCGCGGACCGGGGCGAACGTCCACGACGCGGCCTCTCAGCCCTCGGCGTCGGGCCGCGCGATCTCGGCCCACACGAGCAGGCCCGCGTCCGTGTGCCGGGAGACGCCCCAGCGGTCGCTGCACGCCTCGACCAGCATCAGACCCCGGCCTCCCTCGGCCTGGTCGTCGCCGAACCCGGCACCGGGCCTCAGGGACCCCGACGTCCCGCGGTCCAGGACCTCCACACACAGTCTGGGGCGGTGCGTGTGGCCGTCCACCCAGGTCAGCGTCAGGTCGACGGGCGAACGACCGTGCCGGACGGCGTTGGTCACCAGTTCGGAGACGACCAGGTGGGCGGCGGCGCCGAGGTCCTCCTCGCCCTGGTCGCGCAGGAAGTCCTCCACGGTCCTGCGCGCCAGACCCGCGGCGCACGGTGTGTGCGGAAGCCGGGACGACACGCGCGCGGGCAGATCGGTGGCGCCACCGGAGAGCGGGAGACCGGTCGTGGGAGAGACGGAGCACCCGGATGTGACGGCCGTGGTGGCGACTGTGGGCATGGCGGCTTCCTCGGCAGAAACGGGACAGGAGCGACATGCTCGACCGGAGCCTGCGGCCGCGGGAGCCCCCGAACGCCCATGGTCGGGGGGTGGGATGTGACGTCCCACACTCCTGTGGTGTCCCTTCACCTTGACAAACGCCATGCTGGTTGGCAAGGGATTCTTTCGTAAAATATGGATCGCACCACGGATTCAGTTGTGTGAAGCCGTTCTGGTGCGAAAAATTAGTCTTGGCTCGGTGTGGCGTTCGCTGGCGGCGCCACCCGGCCGCGCGGGGCGTGCCCCCCCGACTCGTGAATCTACGACGTAAAGGTGGCGGCGCGGCTCGATTCGCGCACACCCTCGGATCTCGCTCTTCGCGTCCGGTCGACGACCACACGTGTAGTTCATCGCCTTCGCGGGAACGTCAGGCATCGAACGCTCCCGTGGCGACCCCCGACGGCATGACCTTCGCCAAACCCCCACTGCGTGAGGTTCCATGGACAAACCTGCCCAACACCCCGGTTCAGTGCATTCCACGCACAACCACGCCGAGGTGACCGCACCGTCCACCGTCGTCCAGGCCAGGACACTCGGGCACGTCCACTTCCACGCGCCGCCGCCCGCCAGCGGAACACCCCACCAGCTTCCACCCGCACCGGCCGAGTTCACCGACCGCGTCCGCGAACTGCGCGAACTCTCCGACACGCCACCCGAGGGCGGTACCGACCTGGCCGTCCTCGTCGGCACCGGGGGAGTGGGAAAGACCGCGCTGGCCGTGCGCTTCCTCGCCCGCGACGCGCACCGCCAACCGGACGGCGAACTCTACGCCGACCTCGCCGGCTTCACCGACGCCGCGGCTCCCGCCGATCCCGCCGACGTCCTCGACGGCTTCCTCCGTGCCCTCGGCGTCCCCGCCGACCGGATTCCCCGGGGCCTGGAACCGCGCGCCGCCGAGTTCCGCAGCCGCACCCACGGCAGGCGGCTCGCCGTCCTCCTGGACAACGCGGTCTCGCCCGCGCAGGTACGGACCCTCCTGCCCGGCGGGGGAGGGCACCGCGTCGTCGTCACCACCCGCCTCCACCTGCTCGGCCTCCTGCCCGAGGGTGCCCGCTTCGTGCACGTCCACCCCCTCGACCCGGGCGCCGCCCTCGAACTCCTCGACGCCCTGCTCACCGGCCACCGCGACGACCTCACCGCGGCCACCTCCCGCAGCCTCGTCGAGCTGTGCGGACGGCTCCCGCTCGCCCTGCGCGCCGTCGCCGGGCGCCTGCGCCTGCGCCCCGGCCGGCCCGCCCAGCGGGTGGTCGAGGAACTCTCCGACGAGCGGCGCCGCCTCCCCGCCCTGAGCCGGGACCGCGACAGCTCGGTCACCGCCGTCTTCGACGCCTCCTACACGGCCCTGCCCGACGACGTCGCCCGCCTGTACCGCCTGCTCGGACTTCACCCGGGACCGACGATCACGCTCGACGCCGCTGTCGCCCTGGACGGGGGAGCGGACTACGCCACCGAGGACCGGGTGGAGGCCCTCCTGGAGGCCAACCTCCTCCAGGAGGGCGCCGACGGCCGCCACCGCTTCCACGACCTCATCCGCGTCCACGCCCGCGACAGGGCGCACGCCGACGAACCCGCGCACCACCGCGAGGCGGCCCTGGACCGCCTCGTCGAGCACTACCTGCGCGTGACCACCGCCGCCGACCTCACCCTCAACCCCCGGCGCTGGCACCTGAGCCCCCGCTACGCCGAGGCGGAGAACGCTCCGGGCCCCTTCCCCGACCACGCCACCGCGCTCGCCTGGCTGGAGGCCGAACTCCCCACCCTCGACGCCCTCCTCGCCCGCTGCCACGCCACCGGCCGCCACGAGGCCGTCTGGCAACTGTGCGAGGCGCTGCGCTCCCTGTTCACCCTCCGCCAGCACTTCGGCGCCTGGATCCGCACCCACGAGACCGCCCTGGCCTCCGCGCGGGTCCTCGGCGACCCGGCCGCCACCGCCCGCGTCCTCATGACCCTCGCCCAGGCCCACCTCAAACTCGGCCGCCCCGACACCGCGGCGCAACACCACGCCGAGGCACTGCGCCTGTGGGAGGAGGCGGACCACCCCCTCGGCCGCGCCTCGGCCCTGGAAGGCCTGGGCACCGCGGCCCTCGCCCAGGGACGTCCCGACCTGGCCGTCGACCACCTCCTGCGCGCCCAGGAGGTCTTCGCGGGCCAGGGGCGTGCGCGCGGAGTGGCCATGATGCACCGCCACCTGGGCGAGGCCCACCGGGCCCTGGGCCGCCACACCGAGGCCGCCGACCACTTCGGCCGCGCCCACGACCACTTCGCCGCCACCGGCGACGACTACATGGTCGGCCGCACCCTCACAGCCCTGGCCCGGTCCCTCCTGGACCTGGAACGCACGCAGGAGGCCGAGGACGCGCTCGCCGCAGCGCTCGACGCCGTCGAACGCTGCGGCGCCCGCCTCGAACAGGCGCGCGTCCACGACCTCCTGGCCAGGTCGGCGCGGATCAGGCGGCGGCCCGGGGCCGAGCGTGACCACCTGCGGATCGCGCACGGCACCTATACCGAACTGGGCGCCCCGCAAGCCGAAGCGACAGCTCGACGCCTCCGGGAACTGGACGCGACGGAGCCGTGAGCGCCTCGGCGACCACCGACTCCGGCCAGCGCCCGCCGGTCCACGGCGGGCCCAGCGCCGACACCGTGTGCAGGAGCGCCAGCGCCGCGCGGACCCGTTCCGCGTCGTCCGCACCGTCCACGGTCACCTCCCCGTGCCCGCGCACCGCGATCCACCAGCGCCGACCGTCGTCGGCCGCCGCCACACGGCACCCGGGCGACTCCGCCAGCCACCGCCGTGCCAGCTCCGCGTCTCCGGTGCCGGTGACCACGTCGGCCAGGTGGCGGTCGTGATCCCGGGCCGCCGCCCACCACTGGTCGTCGACACCCACCACGACGCCTCCCGGGACGCGGGACAGCCGTGCGCGCACGTGCGGCGCCCTCACGAGGCCACCCCCCGCCCGAGCCACGGCTCCAGCGGAGCGGGCGGCGGCACCGGAAGGCAGTCGGCCGGGCGGTCGGGCTCGGGCAGCTCCATCAGCTGGTAGACGCCCTCGCGCAGGAGCCGTGCCGAGTCACCGGGGGCCGACGTCAACAGCGACGAGTACCAGCCCGCCCGCTCGGGGACGTGTTCGGCCACCGCCGCCCGCACCTGCTCCCAGAGCGGCCGGTCGGTGTCCAACCGCGGGGCCGACCGGCCCAGCAGTTCGCTGTGCGAGGCGGGGACCACGTCCTGGCCCGGGAAGGCCGCGAGCAGGACCGGGCGCCCCGCCGCCGCGGCGTAGTACGTGACGGATCCGTGGTCGCCGACGACCAGGTCGGCGGCGACCACCGCCGCCTGCCAGCCGTTCTCCGGCGGCAGCAGCAGGGCGCCGTGGCGTTCGGCGCCGCTCATCCACGCGCGGACCTGGCGGCGTCCGTGCCACTCCCAGATCCCGGGGTGCGGCGTGGCCACGACGCGGGCACCGTGCGGGGCGAGTGCGGCGCTGAGCCGGGCCGGGAGGTCGTGGTGGCGTCCGAGCAGCGAGTGGGGCCGCCACGTGGAGGACAGCAGCACCAGGGTCTCCCCTTCGCCGACATCCAACGCCCGCCGGTAGGCGTCGCGTCGGGACAGGCTGGCCAGGATCCGGTCGAAGGAGGGGTCGCCGACCACGCGCGCGGCCTGTGCCGCCTCGGGCACGGTGCGCGCCAGGACCTCACGCACCCGTTCGTGCGGGACGCCGATCATGGCGGGGACGACCCGGCCGCGGGTGACCAGTCCCGCCGCGGTCCGGGAGAGGTCGCGCGGGGCGCTGGCCCCGTGCCCGTCCCGGCGGGGGCGGATCTTGCCGGGACCGGCCCCGTGTTCGAGGGTCAGTACGGGGGCGTGCAGCTGTTCGAGCCCGCCCAGGCCCGCCGCGATCGCCAGGTCGAATTTCTGCGCGGTCGCCTGCTCCCAGTCGATGACCACGGCGTCGAGCCCGCGCACGTGGCGGGCCGCGCCACCGGCGAGCGGGGAGGTCGGGGGGACGGTGAAGACCACCTGCACGCGCGGGTCGGACTCGACCAGCGGCAGGACGTCGGCCAGACGGGTGGCCGCGGTCAGGTGGTGGGCGACCACCAGGACGGTGCGTTCGGTGCGCAGGGTGGCCTGGGAACGGGCGCCCGGGCCGAACGGCCCGGTGCGCCACCGGATGTCGGTCATCGGTGCTCCTCTCCGAAGAGGTCGGAACACGAGCGTCACCCGCGGGACGTGACGAACCGCCTGCACGGGACCCGACAACCACCTGCGAACCGCATGACGGATCGCCTGCGTCCGCGTCCTCCCGGAGGGGCCCTCCGGGGCGGGGTCAGCCGACGAGCGCGCCGCGCGGGTTCGGGCCGCGGAGCTCTCCGGCGTCGGCGCCGCGTTTGAAGGCGTCCCACTCGGACCTGGTGTAGACGAGGACGGGGGAGTGGGGGGTGGCGGTGTCGGTGAGGGTGAAGCCGCCGTCGGGGAGGAACCCGGCGCGCAGGCGTCCGTAGTCGGCTCCGCCCGTGGCGACCAGGGTGAGGAAGTGGTCCCAGTCGGTGTCGGGGACGGTGAGGGTGGGGCCGTCGGGGTTCTTGGTGTCACCGACCTCGGTCAGACCCTCGCACGGGACCCGCACCTGGACACAGCCCTGCGGGTTCGTGCTGAAGCTCGACTTCACCCACGCCGTGGACGGGGCGCTCTCTTCCCACGCTGCGTGGCTCACTTCAGCTCCTTGAGGGTCTTCTTCAGGTACCGCGTGGTGTCCTCCGGACCCAACGCGATCTCGTGCAGTCGCTTCAGCAGGAGCTTACAGCGGCGTACCTCGCGGGGTTTGAGGAGGAAGTTGTTACCGGTGCTGCCTTCGGCGTGTACCACCGGCGGCTGGTCGTCGAACTCCAGCAGGGCGATGTTCCCGTTCAGTCCGACGTGGGCGCCCAGGGAGAACGGGAGCACCTGGATGTTGATGTGCGGCTGCTCCTGTTGCTCGATGAGGTGTTGGAGCTGCTCGCGCATGACCTCGGTGCCACCGATCGGTCGGAGGAGGGCGGCCTCCTCCATGACCACCGACAGCCGCAGGGCGGGGTCGCGGTCGAAGAGCTCCTTACGGCGCATCCGGACGTCCACCAGAAGATCGACGTCCTCGGGAGGCGTACCGAAGGAGGCGCCGTTCAGTACCGCACTGGCGTACTCCCGTGTCTCCAGGAGTCCGTGGATCAGGGTGGTCTCGTACGCCTGGACGGACGTGGCGTCGAGTTCGAGCCCGATGTAGGTGTCGAACCGTGGCGGCAGGACGTCGTCGTAGGCCTCCCACCACCCGGATTCGGAGGCCGCTTCGAGGAGCTGGTGGAGCGACTGCCGCTCGTCGACGTCGTCGACGTGCAGGAGGGTCAGCAGCCTGTCGAGCTGCTCCGCGTCGGGGATGAGGCTGCCGCCCTCGAACTTGCTGATCGTGGACGGTGCACACCCCAGGTCGGAGGCGACGCGTGCGCCGGTGAGCCTGGCTTCGGAGCGCAGGCTCCGCAGACGGGCACCGAGTTTTCGGCGGGCGGCGGCCGGGCTGCGCTGAGCTTCCACGTCGTTCCTCTCGATTCGGCGTCGTGACGAGCCAATGCCCATGGTGGCATGCCTTCCCGCCATCGGAACCCGTGCTCTCAGACGAGATCAAAATTATTCCAAGCACTTGCCAGGAATGTTCCGAGAATGCATCATGAAGATGCGCCGTGGTCGAAGGGTCACTGAAGGTGACGGTCGGAGGCGGCGTTATCTGCGGCGTGTGGTGTGCCGACTGTCGCGACGGGGTGGGGCCGGCGGATGCCCTTCTCTCCCGCTGAGGCCCCACCATGCCTGCGGTGGCTGGATTCGGTTCGTTTCGTTCTCTGGAGGGTTACGGTGAGCAGCTTTGAGATTCCGAGGCCGCGGTGCGGCCGCAGTCAGGACCGGCGGGTGGTGGGCGGGTTGCCGGTCCGTGTCGGGAGTCGGCGTCTGGGGGTGTCCACCGCGTACTTCGACGGGACGCCCGCACAGGTCGGTCGGGTCCGGACCTGGTGCGCGGGGGCCACCGGGTGGGACGCACAGGCGAACGCGCCGGTCGAGCTGGTCGTCAGCGAGCTGGTGACCAACGCCGTGGTGCACACGGCCTCGGGTGGTCGGTGCGGGCGGGTCAGGGTCACCGTGGAGGTACTGCCCGGTCGGGTCGTCCTGGTCTCGGTGACCGACGACGGCCCCAGGGCCCTGCGTCCGGTCACGGTTCCCGCCCTGACCGACCGCGTCGACGGAACACAGCCGTCCGGGCGCGGCCTCCGCCTGGTCTCCGCGCTGGCGGAGAAGTGGTGGTGGACCGGGTGCACGGGCGGCCCGCTGACCGTGTGGGCGCTGATCGACCCCGACCGCGACCCGGACACCTGAACGAGGAGCAGGGTGCCGCCGCGGCGGGAACCGCAGCCCCACGGGGCCGATGACACCCGCCACAGCGGCAGACACGACGATGCCCCGGCTGGTGCTTGGACCCACCGAGCCGGGGCGTGACCACCCACCTGAGAACCGCAGGAGGATGACCATGCACCACACTACCGGCCGCCACCGCAGGCGGCACCGAACTCTCGTGGGACGGCTCCGGGCCACCGTCGCCGCGAGCCTGGCCGCGGCACTGGCCTTCGTCCTCGTCCCCGACCCGCCGAGGCGCGAACCGGTCTTGATCCCTCCGCCGCCCGAGCCTCCCCGGCCTCCGGAACCGCTCGCGGCGGAGTACGACACGGAGTACTCGGACGCGGGGGATCCCGACGAGATCGGCGGCGCACTCGTTCGCCCCTACATGTCGCGATCACTCCCACCCCCGCCCCGGCTTCCCGGGGACGACCTCCTGGCCGCCCCGACGCGTCAGCCGCCTGACGACCTGGGTGAACTCGCCGCAGTGGTCCGTACCTACCTCGGCACCCTCGGTTGAGGCGGTTCGTCTTTGCCGGCCGGGCGGCACACATGGTGGTGGTCGCCCGGCCGACCGGGTCGTCGGCGCCCTCATGGGTTCGGGTGCCCCGGTGCGGGCTACCCGACGACCGCCACGAGCGCCGCGGCCGTCGAGCCGAGTTCGGTGGCCTTCTCCGCCAGGTGGCGGAACCAGCCCTCAACGGCAGGCCAGGCGGTGGGGATCAGTGCGATGGCGAACATAGGGGGCTTTCTGGTGGCTTGGCGTAAGGCCGGTCGTACAACGCCGGCGGCCGGA
Source organism: Nocardiopsis sp. KDC1DS13DA1 (assembly GCF_055632325.1). NCBI lineage: Bacteria > Bacillati > Actinomycetota > Actinomycetes > Streptosporangiales > Nocardiopsidaceae > Nocardiopsis > Nocardiopsis sp. KDC1DS13DA1. The sequence goes on along the minus strand of NZ_JBVMUY010000005.1, from coordinate 269,198 downwards.
CCAGGGAGGTCCGGCCGCCGTCCTGCAACGCGATCCTAGATGTGGCTGGTGCTCTGTGTGTGGCTATTGAGAATATTGATGAAGAAAGTCCATATCAGTCGCGTATGCGGCGTGTGCTTCGTGGTTCAGAGCCCGTACCAGCGGTTCGTGGCGGCTTCTCAACCGATCCGCCTCCTCCTGGTCCCCCCGCGAGCGTGCGAGTCGTTCCCAGGCCAGGAGCGCCTGGACGCGACCCCGCAGTGTTCCCACCCGTGCTGCCTCCGCCTCCGCCCTCTCATAGCACGCCGAGGCCCGCTCCGCGTGGTTCGTGGCCGCGTGCGCGTGCCCGAGCACGGTGAGCAGTTCGTAGCGACGAGCGGCCAGTCGCAGCTTCGTTCCGGCCAGGGCTTCCTCCAGTGGAGCTAGGGCTTCCCGCGCACGTCCCAGGCGCACCAACGCGTACCCGATGTTGCCCAGGGCGACGATGGCGCCCTCGCGCTCACCCGTCTCCCGGAAGCTGGCCAGAGCCGAACGCGCGTGCCGCAGAGCGTTCGCGTGGTCGCCCCGGGCCTGTGCGATCTCTCCGAGGTTGGCTGTGGCGCCCGCGGCCTGCCGCCAGTCCTCAGCCCTGCGGAACATCGCCCGCGCCCTCTCCACGAGACGGGTCGCCTCGTCGTGGTGGCCGAGGTAGCAGTAGGACCCCGCCAGGTCTCCTGTGGTCCGGGCGATGCCGCGCCAGTTGTCGATCTGGCCGTAGTACTCCAATGCCTCCAGGAACGGTGGTACGGACTCGTGCAGCAGCCCCATCTCCCGGGCGCAGTTGCCGATGCTGTTGAGAGCGTCCGCCATGCCGGCGCGATCACCCGCTGCCTCCGCTCTCCGGAGTGCCTGTCGGTGGAATCCCTCCGCCGCACGCAGATCGCCTTGGACGTAGCGAATCGTCCCCAGCTCGTTCATGGTGATCGCCGCTCCCGTGGACTCACCCACCATCGACCACAGCCGATGCGCCTCCGAGACGGACGCGAAGGCGTCATCGTGCCGTTCCAGGCGCCACTGCGCCTGGCCCAGGTCGTAGAGGGAGTGTGCGGCGCCGTAGGGGTCGCGGGGCCCGCGGACGAGTACTGCCCGTTGGTGGGCGGCGGCGGCCTCCTCCCACCGCATCGAGGCGTCGAGCAGAGCCGCGCAGGCGTGCGCGATGTCGGCCTCGGACGTCTCGAAGCCCCCGTTCGCCCGTGCCCAGGAGAGCAGGTCGAGCACGGCCTGCTGCTCGGTGTCCCACCACTGGTAGGCGTCCCACAGGGAGGCGAAGGCCGGAAGGTCGCAGTCGGGCTCGGAGCGGACCGGCCGCCGGTACCTGTCCGGCGCGTAGTACCTGTCCGCGGCGTCACAGGCGTGGAGGTAGTAGGCGAACAGGCGACGCAGGGCGCTTCGCCGCTCGGCTGCCGACAGAGAGGAGTTGCGCTGCGCGAACGCCGACACCAGGCGGTGCATGGAGAAATGGTGCGGCCTCGGCTCCTCCACCAGGGACGCCTCCAACAACCGTTCGAGAAGGACCCCCGCGTTGTCGGACGAGTCGCCGAGGAGGGCTGCGGCCGCGTGGATGTCGAACACCTGTCCGGGGTGCAGGGCGAACCGTGAGAACCCGGCGCGCAGATCCGGATCCAGGCTGCGGATGCTGAGGTCGAAGACGGACTCCAGACTTCGGTCGCCCAGACGGATGTGCCCCAGGCCCTCCCGGACATCGCCCAGCTTCTCCAACAGATCCTCGGGCGTCCACGACGGACGTCCGCGCAGCTGACCTCCGACGAGGCGCATGGCCAGAGGGTGGCCCCCGCAGTACCTGGCGATGCCGCAGAGCGCGTCGGATGAGGTCCCGCTCCCCACCACCGCGCTCAGCAGTTCCGCGGCCTCCTCGTCGGGCAGCCAGGACAGGCGGTGCCACCGCGCGCCGTCCAGACCGGACAGTCTCCATCGGCTGGTGATCAGCACGGCGCAGTCCGGCCCTCCGGGGAGCAGGGGGCGCACCTGTGCGACGTCGGCGGCGTTGTCGAGCACGACGAGGAGCCGGGAGCGGGCGGTGCGGTCCCGCCACAGCGCGGCCAGGGACGACTCGGTGGAGGGCTGTTGTGCCTCGTGGACGCCGAGCATCGACAGCAGGTCGCGCAGTGCCTCCACCGGATCCTTCCGGGGACGCTGGTCACCCCCGCCCCGGAGGTCGACGTGCAGGAGACCGTCGGGGAAGTGATCACGCAGCATGACGGCCACGCGCACCGCCAGCGCCGACTTGCCGATACCGGTCAGGCCGTGGATGACGTCGATACTCGTCGCGCCTGAGGCGCGGGTGAGCACGGACGCGGTGAGCTCTCGCGTGTCCCGGCCGCGGCCGGTGAAGTCGGCCAGGTCACGGGGCAGGGTGTTGCACTGGTGACGGGGGAGGGGGGTGACCGGTTCGAGGTCGGGTTGGCGGGCACCGGAGGGCTTGGCGCCCAGGACCAGGCGGAGGGTGCGCTCGGTCTCCGGCCGCGGCGAGGTCCCGTGCTCGTCCAGGTGGCGGCGCAGGCCGTGGTAGGCGGCGACCGCCTCGTTCGAGCGCCCCGCGGCGTGCAGGCAGAGCATGAGCAGTTCCGTGATCCTCTGGTTGGCCGGGTAGGCGTGCGCGTACCCGGCCAACTCGCCCACGACGTCGTGCGCACCCGTGGCCAGGGAGGTCTGTGCCCACAGTTCGACCGTGCTCTGGTGCTCGGTCCGCATCAGCTGCCGGATGTTCGACACCCACCTGCCGGTCAGCCCGGCCAGGGGAGGACCCCGCCACAGGTCGAGCGCGGCGCGGGCGCGGGTGAGTGCCCCGGGACCGTCACCGCCGCGGCGGGCGCGTTCGGCCTCCGACCGCAGGCGGCGGAACCGCTGCCAGTCCACGGCCTCGGGCACGATCTGGAACCGGTAGGTCCCGGCCCGGGACATCAGGGCCGCCGGTGCCGCGCCGACCTTGCGCAGCCGGTTGCGCAGCCGCGTCAGCGTGGCGTCGATCGTGGACACCTCCACCGGCTGGCCGTCCCAGACCCGTTCGATGAGGGTGTCCCGCTCGACCGGGTGGCCGGGGTCGACGCCGAGTGCCACGGTCAGGGCCAGTGCCCGACCGGTGAGTTCCATGGGTCGGCCGCCGACGCGCAGTTCGACGGGCCCCAGTACGTCAAGCTCCACCATCCACTCCCGTTGACCCCCGGGATACCGACCATTCCCGCGATCGTGCGGGGGCCACCCGCCGTGGTCCGTCCGATATCGGCGGGCACGTGCATCGGACGGTGCATGCCGTCTGCTGCTCCCACGACGTGCGGATATCGATCATCAGGGCACTGATCGACCATCAAGGTGACATTTCCTTGTCCGAAAGGACAGTCAGGCGATCGGATCGTGGACCGGCCGATTCCTCATGAATCTACGCCGTAAAGGTGGCGCTGCTGAAGAGAACACACATACCGGTCGTAAGTCACAAACGCCTGCATGTCTAGACTCGGCAGTCATGAACCCCAAACGCCCCATCACCCCCTCTTCCGTTCACGGCGCGGACTGACCGTGGACCCCGAGATCCTCGGCCTCCTGATGCTGGTGGCCCTCGGTGCGGGCTGGGTCGACGCCGTCGTCGGCGGGGGAGGGCTCGTCCTCCTGCCCGCCCTCCTCGTCGCCTCCCCCGGCACCCCCCTGGCCACCCTGCTGGGCACCAACAAGCTCGGCGCCGTCTTCGGCACCGCCTCGGCCGCCGTCGCCTACGCCCGCCGCATCAAACTCGAACCGCGCGTGGTCTGGCCCACCGCGGGCCTGGCGCTCCTCGGCTCCGGGTTCGGTGCGCTACTGGCCACCGCGCTCACCGCCGACGTCCTCAAACCCGTCATCATGGTCGTCCTGGCGGGCGTGGCCCTCATGGTCTACTTCCGTCCCGCCATGGGCACCGAACCCAACCCGCGCCTGCGCACCCGCAACCGGGCCCTGGCCGCCGTCGCCCTGGCCGGTCTCGCGGTCAGCTTCTACGACGGACTCATCGGCCCCGGCACCGGCGTCTTCCTCATCATCACCTTCACCGCGGTGCTCGGCATGGACTTCGTCTCGGCCTCCGCCTCCGCCAAGATCGTGAACGCGGCCACCAACCTGGGCGCCCTGGTGGTGTTCGCGCTGGGCGGTCACCTCCTGTGGACCCTCGGCCTGACCCTGGGAGCGTGCACCGTCGTCGGGGCCCAGATCGGCTCGCGGATGGCCCTCAAACGCGGCTCCGGGTTCGTGCGCGCGGTCCTGCTCGTCGTGGTCCTGGCGCTGCTGGTGCGTATGGCCTGGGACCTGTTCCTCTGACCCGGCTCCCGTCCGCGGCGCCCGGGGGACCGGAAGCCTCCCCGCCGGCAACCGGAGGGCGGTGACCGAGCCCCTGCCGCCCGGCCGTGTCCGGACGCGCGGCGCGGGATACACGGCCCGATCCGCGTCGCGGGTTAGATTCCCAGCATGGACGGAGCCTCCTGCGTCGTCAGTTCCCTCGCCGCCGAGGGCATCGACCACCTCTTCATGGTCCCCGGGGGACTGAACGACCCCTTCATGCAGCCGATGACCGGGACGGAGGGCCTACGGACCATCGTCGCGGCACACGAGGGGGGCGCCGCCTACATGGCCGACGGCTACTCCCGCGCCTCGGGCCGCCTCGGGGCCGCGTTCGGCATCGGCGGACCGGGCATCACCAACATGGTCACGGCGGTCGCCGCGGCCCGGGCCGACCGCTCCGCGGTCCTGGCCATCAGCGGCGAGGTCGCGACCGGAACCGAGGGACGCGGGACGTTCCAGGACGCCAGCGGTGCCGCGCTGGACGACGTCTCCGTACTCAGACCGGTCACGGCGGAGAGCCTCAGCGTGAACTCGCCGGCCAACCTCCAGCCGTACCTGCGCGTCGCGGCACTCACCGCGCTGCGCGAGCGGGCGCCCGTCCACCTGTCGATCCCGTTGGACGTGCAGCGCAGTCCGCAGAGGACGGACTGGACGCCGCTGCCGGAGGCGGCGTACCGGCCGATGGCGATCGACCAGGCCGCGACGAAGGCCGCCCTGTCCGTGTTCTCCACGCAGAGCGGCGGTAGGCCCCCCGCCAACGTGGTCCTCCTCGCCGGTCCGGGAGTACGCCACGCGGGGGCCGAGCCGGCTCTGCTCGCCGCCGCCGAGCGTTTCGACATCCCGATCGCCACCACCCTGGGCGGGAAGGGCACGGTCCCCGAGGACCACCCGCTCGCGCTCGGCGTCTTCGGTTACGGCGGCTCGCGCTGGGCCAGCGAGGCGATCCTCGATCCGGCCGTCGCGGTACTCATCGTCGTGGGGTCGGCGCTCTCCCAGCGGGACACGCTGAACTGGGACCCCAAGATGCTGCCGACGGCCGAACTCGTCCACGTCGAGGCGGACCCGAGCCTCATCGGACGGACGTGGCCCTCCTCCAGCCCGGTCACCGCCAGCCCGAAGGCCTTCCTGGAACAGCTCGCCGCCGTCGACGGGACGGTCGCCGACGGGCTCGACGGCGGCCGTGCGGACCGACGGGCCTTCCTCACCGACGTACAGGGGCGCGGACCGCGTGCCTACGAGGCGGACGACACCGCCAGTGACGCCGAACCGATGCACCCGGCCCGGTTCGTCACGCAGGCGCGCGCCGCCTGCCCGCGCGACACGGTCCTCTCGGTCGACTCCGGCGCGCACCGCGCCTGGTGCTCGCAGTACTGGCCGAGTTACGGCGACGGGGACTACGTGTCCCTGACGAACCTGGCCCCCATGGGGGGCGCGATCCCCCTGGGCATCGGCGCCAAGCTGGCGCGCCCCGAACGCCCGATGGTCGTCGCCACGGGCGACGGCTGCATGCTGATGCACGGGATGGAGCTCCACACGGCCGCCCGCTACGGCATCCCCCTGGTCGTCCTCGTCTTCGACAACCACGCCTACGGCAACATCTGGTACCGGGCCGAGCGCATGGGTACCGGACCCGAGGCGCTGACCGACATCCCCGGCCTGTCCTGGCCGGAGTTCGCGCGCTCGGTGGGCGCCGACGGAGTGGCCGTCTCCCACCCCGACGAGGTGGGCGAGGCGGTCGCCCACGGGCTCAGGCAGCAGGGGCCGTTCCTCGTGTCGGCCCGGATCGACAAGAAGTACCCGACGCCCATCGCGCCCTGGCGCCGGGCCGTCGCCGAGTGGGAGGACAGTCACTGATGGCAACACTTCCCGACCCCGGCCCGCGAGCGACCCCCGAGGTCCGCGCGGAGATGGAGCGGATGGCCGCCGTGCGCAGCCACGCGGACGGCCGACCGCGCCTGGCCGAGGTCTACGTCACGATGTTCAACAACCCGGACGTCGCGCGGGCCGTCGGCGACCTCGGTGAACGGCTGCGGTTCCGGGGTGTCCTCCCGGACGACCTGCGCGAGACCGCGATCCTGCGGTTCGCCGCCCGCCGGGGCCTGGACTACGAGTGGGCGCACCACGTGCGCCCGGCGTCCCAGGCGGGGCTGGCGGCCGCCTACATCGACGCGCTGGCCCGGAGCGGCGTGCCCTCCGGCCTCACACCCGCCCAGCGTGCCGTCGTCCGCGCGGTCGACCACGTCGCCGACGACGCCGAGATCCCCGACGACGTCCAGAGCGCCCTCGTCGGGGCCGTCGGTGCGGCGGGCGTCGTCGAGGTCGTGGCCATCTGCGGGCTCTACGCCCTCATGGGCTACATGTGCACGGCGCTGGGCGTCGTGACCGAGCCCGGCCTGCCGACCCCTCCCTGGTCGCGGGACCGACCCGGCGGCGGGTGAGGCCGAACCCCGTGCGGACCCCGCCGGTGCTCCCCGAGACGGGAGCGCCCGGCGGGGCCGCGCCAGAGGTGTCCCCGCCCCCGCCCCCGCACGACGCGTCGTGCGGGGGCGACACGTTTCCCATGGTCGGGACATCGCCCGCTCCCCGGTTTGGGGCCGCAGGGGCTGGGGGAGGGGCAACGGGCACGGACACCGACCAGTACGGAGGCGCGCCCATGTCCGACCCGATCGACCTGCACGCGACCGCCATGACCGAGTTCGACCACCGGGTCAGGCAGGTGGGGACCGCCGACTGGGCCCTTCCCACGCCCTGCGCGGACTGGGACGTCCACGACCTGGTCAACCACCTGACCACCGAGCAACTGTGGGTCCCCGCCCTGCTGGACGGCGCGCGCATCGAGGACGTGGGGGACCGCTTCGACGGGGACAACCTCGGCGAGGAGCCCGTGGCCACCTGGGCCGTGGCCGCCAGGGAGGCGCGTCTGGCCTGGCTGGCGCCCGGTGCCGTGGACCGCACCGTCCACCTGTCCTCGGGCCCGGCCCCGGCGCGCCGCTACCTGTGGGAGATGACCTTCGACCTGGCCGTGCACGCCTGGGACCTGGCCCGGGCGCTGGGCGGTGACGAGCGCCTGGACCCCGTCCTGGTCGGCGAGCTGCGCGACTGGCTGGGGGACCGGGGCTTCGGGCCGGGGCCGATGTTCGACGAGCCCGTGGCCGTGGGGCCGGACGCCGCGTCCCAGGACCGGCTCATCGCCCTGACCGGACGTCAGCCGTGACCCCGGTGGGCCCTCGGCGGCATACCGTCGCCGAGGGCCCACCGGGGCCGGTCGGGTCCGCGAGGCCGTTCAGGCGGCGCTGGCGGTCTGCTCCTCCAGGGCCTTCTCGTCGAAGGTCATCTGCGGCGGGGCCTGGCGGAACCCGCGGGTGACGTAGGCGAGCTGGACCAGGCCGAGCGCGGCCCACACGCCGCCGATGACGAAGGCCAGTCCGCTCAGGTTGGTCCACAGGTACACGGTCAGGCTCAGGCCGATGCCCGGGACCAGGCCGTACCTGAGCAGGTCGGCGCCGGTGCGCATGCGCTCGCGGACCACGAAGTGGATGATCACCGACAGGTTCACGGCGGAGAAGGCGACCAGGGCGCCGAAGGAGATGAACGAGGCGACGGTCTCGATGTCGAGGAAGATCGCGCCGATGGCCACCCCGCCCACGAGCACGATGTTGGCGGTGGGGGTGTTGTAGCGCTTGCTCAGGCGGCCGAAGACGTTCCTGGGCAGGCTGCCGTCGCGGCCCATGGCGTAGAGCACGCGCGAGACGCTGGCCTGGGAGCTGAGCGCCGACCCGAACGAACCGATGATCAGCGCCAGGGTGAGCAGGGCGGCCAGCACGTCGCCGCCCACGGTCCGCATGATGTCCAGCGCGGCGGAGTCCACGTCGGTGAACCGGGTGTAGTCGGGGAAGACCATGTGGCCGAACCAGGAGGCGGCCAGGAAGATGAGCCCGCCGCACAGGGTGACCAGGAGGATCGCCCGGGGGATGTCGCGCTTGGGGTTCTCGGCCTCCTCCGACAGGGTGGTGACCGCGTCGAAGCCCAGGAAGGACTCGGTGAGGATGGCCGCGGCGCTCAGGACCGGCAGGATCTCCAGGCCGCTGCCGACGAACGGTGCCAGCGGGTGGATGTCGGTCATGCCGACCAGGTGGCGGGCGCTCATCGCGAAGAACAGGAGCAGGAAGGCCACCTGGGCGCCGACGATCACGGTGTTGGCCTTGGCGACCAGGGCGATGCCGCGCACGTTCAGCGTGGTGATCACGACGAGGAAGCCGACGATCCACACCCAGTCGGGCACGGCGGGGAACTGGGCGTTCAGGTACAGGCCGATGGTGATGTAGTTGATCAGCGGCAGGAACAGGTAGTCCAGCATCATCGTCCAGCCGACCATGAACCCGGTGCGCGGGCCCAGCGACTTCTGGGCGTAGACGTAGGCCGATCCGGTCGAGGTGTAGACCCGCGAGAGCCGCCCGTAGGAGTAGGCCGTGAAGAGCATGGCCACCATGGCCACGAGCACCGCGGTCGGCAGGCGGCCGTGCGACATCGCCGTGGCGACCCCGTAGACGGTGAGGATCGTGGTCGGGACCAGGTAGGCCAGACCGAACAGCACCAGGTGGGGCAGCTTGAGGACGCGCGCAAGCTTCGGGGTGGTCTCAGACAACAGACCGACCTTCTTCCTGAGGGTTGACCGGTGTTTCGTATGCTCCGGGTCTTCTGTGAGCAAACCCACCATGACAGGCGTCACTGTCCAGTGCAAGTGATTCCATCGTAAAAAGTGACCCTGGCAACTGATCTGTGACATCTGACGCCTGTAGACAACCAAATCAGTGGATTCTCGTAGGTTGTGCCACACAGGTCACCCCCGGGTGCGCCCTCCGTCACCCCGCAGCGCCCGCCACGCGGGGGATCCGGGCCGGTACACGACGACGCCGCCGCCCCCTGCCCCGGGGTCGGCGGCGTCACCGCACGCTGGCGCAGGGTCACGGTTCGGGTCGGGTTCCGTGGGTCGAGGAGGGTCCGACGCAGTGCACCGTTGGCCGCGGCCTCGGGAGAACCGGGCCGGATAGGGTCGGCCCGTCCACGTGATCACCGACGCCCCGGGTTCGGTGCACCGAGGAGCCGCCGATGCACCGCTTCGATTCCAGCTACCCCGCGCGCCTCGCCGCCCACGGGGCCGTGGCTCCTGGTCTGTCGTCGTTGAGCGACCGGCGGCTCGGTGACGTCGTCTCGTCGGCCTCCGCGGTCGGGTCCGGCATCGGCGGCAGATCCGCGGAACTGGACCTCGACGGGACGCGGGTCTTCGTCAAGAGGGTGCCGTTGACCGACCTCGAAGCCCGGCCGGACAACGTCCGTTCCACGGCGAACCTCTTCGGCCTGCCGATGTTCTACCAGTACGGAGTGGGCTCGGCCGGGTTCGGCGCCTGGCGGGAGCTGGCGGTCCACACCATGACGAGCAACTGGGTCCTGGCAGGGGAACACGAGGGTTTTCCCCTGATGTACCACTGGCGCGTCCTGCCCGACTCCCCTCCCGAGGGCTTCGCGGACGAGTTCGGCGGCATCGACGGCGCGGTCGCCCACTGGGAGGGCTCACCGGCCGTGCGCGCACGGCTGGAGGCGATCGGCCGCTCCTCGCACAGCCTGGTGCTCTTCCTCGAGCACGTGCCGCGGACACTCGGTGCGTGGCTGAGCGAGCACCGGGAGAACGCGACGCCGACTGGCGCCGGCTCTCCCTATCCGTGGGTGGAGGACGCCTCGGCGCGGGCAGCGGCATTCATGAGCTCTCGCGGGCTCGTGCACTTCGACGCCCATTTCGACAACCTCCTGACCGACGGCCGGCTGATCTACTTCGCGGACTTCGGACTGGCCCTGAGCTCAGACTTCGAGCTCTCAGCGGCCGAGGAGCGGTTCCTTGCGGACCATCTGGCCTACGACCGCCACTACACCGCGAGCCATCTGCTCCACCACCTCGTCGACCGCCTCCGGGGTGACACGGGAAGGGACGTGTTCCTGCGGGAGTGGAGTGCGGGTCGAAGGCCCGGCGGTGTTGCGCCGGAGGTCGCGGCGATCATCGAACGGCATGCCCGGACCGCCGTCGCCCTGGACGGCTTCCACCGCCGGTTGCTGACGGAGAGCAGGCGGACACCCTTTCCGGCCGCCGAACTCAACCGTGCCGCGTCCGCCGGCGCGGCACGGTTGAGGAACGCGGCTCCCCCTCTGGGAGGCGGACCGGGTACGCCGGGAATGGGCAATGGGCCAGAGTCTCCACAGCCCAGGAGGTAGACCGGTCCGTCTGGCTGGGGGAGCCCCGTCTCAGGGGGTGCCCGAGGAGTCCCCTGCCGCTGGTCCACCTGCGCTCGGTCCCGGCCAGGGTCGGCGGGAGGACCTGGTGGCGGGTGACGGCCTCGGTGGGCGCCTCGGGCGGACACCGGCCGCCGGGGCGGGCAGATCGGACAGGTCGGGTTCCTCGTGCACGATGCGGAAGACCACCGCGTGGACCGGGTCCTGGCCGAAGGGGCTGTGTCCGGTGGCGGCGAAGGCCGGTACGCACCCGGGGGAGAGCACGTCCGAGGCCGGGCCCACCGGCCGGGCCGTGGCCTGTTCGGGGGACAGGAACGCGGCGGTGCCCAGCACGGTGGAGGCCGTGGTGTGGGAGGTGGCGTCCAGAGCACGGGCGATGCCGGAGTCGATCAGCCGGGGCCCGTCGGCGGCCAGGATGATGTTGGCGGGTTCGAGGTCGCGGTGTACCACGTCGTGGGCGTGGGCGTGGGCGTGGGCGTGGGCGTGGGCGTGGGCGTGGGCGTGGGCGGCCGTGAGCCCTTGGGCCGGTGACCGCGACCGTGTGCCCGCCCGGGGAGCGACCCGGGAACACCTGTCCCATGCCGCCTCCACCCAGGCGGGCGTGCAGTCTGTGGGGGCCGGTCTGGTCGGGGTCGCCCTCGCGCAGGGGGTGGGCCACGGTACCGCTTCGGGATAGGGGGTCGTTCGCCCGGTCGGCCCCGATGATCCCAGAAACAGGAACCCTGTCCAGAGCAAATGTCCGTGCCCTCTGGGGAACCGTGCGGCTCCCCGGCGCCACCGGTGCATCGAGCCCCCGCACACGACGAAGGGGCCCGCGCCCACCGGCGCCAGCTCCCGCACCACGGACCGGACGCCCCTCAGGCGCCCGACAACTCCCAGCGCAGCACCAACTCGACCAACTCCACCACCACCTCCTTGGCCGACTGCCGACTGCGTGCGTCACACAACAGCAGCGGCACCGGATCCTCCAGGTCCAACGCCACCCGCACGTCCTCCGCGCGGTGCGTGCGCTGCCCGTCGAAACAGTTCACCGCCACCACGAACGGCACCCGCCGCTCCTCGAAGAAGTCGATCACGTCGAAGGAGTCCGTCAGACGGCGCGTGTCCGCCAGCACCACCGCCCCCAACGCCCCCCGCGCCAACTCCTCCCACATGTACGAGAACCGCCGCTGCCCCGGCGTCCCGAACAGGTACACCACCGTCGACGCGTCCAGGGTGATCCGGCCGAAGTCCAACGCCACCGTCGTCGTGGTCTTGCCCTCGACCCCCGCCAGGTCGTCCAACCCCACGCTCTCGGTGGTCATCACCTCCTCGGTGTGCAGCGACTCCACCTCGCTCAGGGCCGACACCAGCGTCGTCTTGCCGGCCCCGAACCCACCGGCCACCACGATCTTCAACGTGTCCGGCACCGGACCCGCCACCTCAGCGGCCATCTGCCCCATCCACTCCACCTTCTACAACTCCCGGATCCGCTCCAGTACCGATCGCAGCGTGGCCGCGTTCGGCCGGGCGCGTTCCCAGTCCGAGGTCCGCACCACCACCCGACCCTGGTCGACCAGATCCGCCAGCAGGATCCGCGCCACCCCCAACGCGAACCCCGTCCGCGAGGCCACCTCCGCCACCGACAGCGGCCGCACGCACAACGACAGGATCAACTCCACCTCCGGGTCGGCCTCCGGCACACCCACGGCCGGAACCGCCACCACCTGCGTCGTCACCGTCAGATCCGACCGCGACGGACGGGTACGGCCCCCCGTCAGCGCGTACGGCCGGATCAGGTTCGACTCCTCACCACCCGCCGCGGGCGGCGCCGCACTCACGTCCCGCCCCGCCGACCCCGCGGGAGCGCCGACAGATGCGGACCCACCTGCCGGACCAGCCTGTTCAACTCGAACGCCGCCTGACCCATGTCACAGGAGTCCTCGGCGACCAACGCCAGCGAGGCCCCCCGGCCCGCGGCGAGCACGAAGAAGAACACACGGTCCATCTCCACCACCGTCTGACGCACCTCACTGGCCCCCAGTTCCGCCCTGGCACCGCGCGCCAGGCTCGCGAACCCCGACGCGATCGCCGCCAACCGCTCTCCCTCGTCGCGCACCACCCCCGGAGAGCACGACAGCAGCAGGCCGTCAGCCGACAGCAGCAGAGCGTGCCGGGCTCCCGCGACCCGCTCCACCAGGTCGGCCAGCAGCCAGTCCAACGACCCTCCCACCGGTACACCGCCACCGACCGCCCGGCCGCCACCAGCCACATCCGCTGACATCCACATCACCCTTCCGTCTGTTCACCGGGGCGCGCACCACGCGCGTCCTCCGCGCCGTCCCCGCCGCCGGACTCCGCGCGACCGCGCAGCGTCCCCGACTGGAAGGCGCTCATCATCGACCGGATCTCGGACAGCGACCGCCGGTCACCGGTCTCCTCGACGACGACCTCGGACCCGCCTTCGCCGCGGTCCGTCCCCCGGCCGCCGTCCCGCACGTCCTCCGACACCGCAGACCGGCTCCTCCGTCCGCGCCGCCGGGGCAACCCCAGGTAGGTGTCCCCGTCCCCGCACGGAACCTCACCGCGCACAACCACCCCCGGGGCCACTCCCGCCACAGGGCGTGTGTGCGGTCCGGTGTCCTCGGCCGCGCTCCCCGCCTCCGGTTCGGTCAGCGCTTCGGTGGGGATCACCACGACCGCGCGCGTCCCACCGTCCCCGCCGGGCTCCAACCGCACCCCGAACCCGTGCCGGGCGGCGATGGTGGCCGCCACGAACAGCCCCAGCTGAGAGTCCTCCCGCATCCGCCCCAGGTCGAACCGCGGCGGATCGGCCAGCAGCGCGTTGGCCGCAGCCCGCCCCTCCTCGGTCATCCCCAGACCCCGGTCCTCGACCTCCAGCGCGTACCCGCGCGCCCCCTCGCACCGGCCCCGCACCGTGACCATCGTCCCCGGGGGCGAGAACGCCGCCGCGTTCTCCAGCAGCTCGGCCAGCAACCGCACCGTGTCCGCGCCCGCGTCACCGCGCAACCACACCCCGGGCACCTCCAGCACCCGCACCCGCGTGTAGTCCTCGATCTCACTGGCCGCCGCCCGCACCGCCTCGTGCAACCCCACCGGCCCCCACCCCCCGCGGGTGGGCGCGTCACCGCTCAGCAGCACGAGGTTCTCCGCGTTGCGCCGCATCTGGGTGCTGAAGTGGTCGATCCGAAACAGTGACGCCAGCACCTCGGGATCGGTCTCACCGCGCTCCAGCGAGTCCAGCAGACCCAGCTGCCGGTGCACCAGCGACTGGGTGCGCCGCGCCAGGTTCCGGAACATCGCCCGCACCCCCGCGCGGACCTGCGCCTCCTCCACAGCCGCGGCCACCGCCGCCCGCTGGGCGTCGTCGAACGCCTCGGCCACCTCGCCGATCTCGTCCCGCTGCTCCACCCGCAGCCGCGGCACCTCCACGTCCACGTCCACGCTCCCGCCCGCCCGCAGCCGCGCCGTCACCTCCGGCAGCCGCACCCGGGCGTGCTCCAGGGTCAGGGTGCGCAGCTCCTGGAGCCTGCGCCCCACCCGCTGGGTCCCGACCACCGCCACCGCCGTCGAGGCCAGGACCGCCAGCAGGACCAGCACGCTCGTCGACACCAGCACCCGGGCCAGCCCGGCGGCGTACTCGTGGCTCAGCTCCACCACGCTCTCCATCTGCGCCTGCTCGACCTCGCGCATCCGGAAGTCGACCGCCTCGGCCGCGCCCCGCCACGTGGGGGCGTTGACGGGCACCGTGGAGGTGCCCCGCAGCCGCATGCTGACGATGTGGTCCTGGAGCAGGCGCACCGTGGTCAGCCCCGAGTACGAGCTCACCCACAGGTACTCGCGGCGGTCCTCGTCGCCGAGTTCGACCCCGACCCTGTCCCAGGTGTGGCGCTGGGCCCCGACGGCCGCGGAGAACCGGGCGTGGTCCTCGGCGGTGAAGTCGTGCGAGGCCACGGCGTGCGCCACGACGGCGTCCTGCTGGTTGAGCAGTTCCCGCGTGCGCATGAGCGAGGTCAGCGAACGCAGGTGGGGGACCTGTTCGGGGTCGGCGCGGGTCACCTGGCCGTCCCAGAACCGCATCCCCGTCTCCACCGCGCGGTCGTAGAAGGTACCCGCCTCCAGGGGGTCGCGCTGTTCGCGGGGCAGGGCGTCGACCAGCTCCCGGTGCCCGTCCAGTCCGTCCAGCGCGTCGAGGAAGTCCCGTGCCTGCCGGGGGAGGGACCGCTCGTCGAACCCCTCCATGCGCCCGGACAGCAGGGCGACGGCCTCGTCGGTCTCCTCCCGCGCGGCTTCCAGACGGTTGAGGCTCTCCCGGGAGGGGCTCGCGGTGTCCATGGTGGCGCGACGTTCGCGCTGGAGCTCGCCCACGACGAGCACCACGGGTTCGCCCACCTCCTCCGTCAGCGCCGCGGTCGTGCGCAGGTCGCCGATCTCCAGGACCATGACCGTGGTCATGGCGGCCCACAGGGCGAGCAGGGCGGTGCTGGGGACCAGGACCAGCGTGATCATGCGTGCGCGGAGCGAGTGGCGCTTCTCATGGGGCATGGATGCGCTTCCAGGGGGGAGGGGAGCGTGCACGGAGGGGACCGCGGGTCGGGGAGGGTCGGAGTTCCCCCGAGTGAACCGGTTGGCGGGGGAACGCGCAAGGGCCGAGGGCCACCCGTTACGGTCGGGAGACCTGGGGGCCGCTGGTCACCGGGGGTGTTGCCGGAACCGGCCATCCAGTAAAAATCTACGATGTAAAGGTGGCGGAGCGGTTCCACCGCCCTACAGACACCAACAATCGCGCGGCTCCGCCGCACCGACCACCACGGGTTCGCCCCACACGGCGGTCGGAGCGTGAAACCCGACGCCCAGCGGGGTACGGTTCCCCTGCGCCGCACCGCACCGTCACGATGTGACACCCTTCGGTCACCGATTGGCACCGATGTTGGCACCAACCACGGGGGAGAGGACACCATGAAGCTCACCGACGACCAGATCCGGGAGGGTATCGACCGACTCACCGGATGGGAGTGGGACCCCGACATCCCCGAGATCCACCGCACGGTCAAACTCAAGGACTTCCTCGCGGCCATGGCCCTGGTCAACGAGATCGCCCAGGCCGCCGAACAGGCCGGACACCACCCCGACATCGACATCCGCTACAACAGGGTCCGGCTGTCCCTGTGCACCCACGCCGTCGGAGCCCTCACCGAGAACGACATGGCGCTGGCCGCGCGCATCGACGAACTCGTCCCGCCGCCCTCACCGCGCTGAGGGGCGCGCGGCACGGCTCGTCGTCCGCGGCCGTACCCTCGACCGGACCCGTGCGGGCCTCCAAACGGGTTCAGCGCAACCGCGCCCGCCGCATCTTCCCCGAGGCCGTACGCGGCAGCTCCGGAACGAAGTCCACCACCCGCGGCGCGGCGTGCGTCGCGTACCGGCCGCGCACCCACTCCTTGAGCTCCTCCGCCAAGTCCCCGCCGCCCTCGTGGCCCGCGGCCAGCACCACCCGGGCCCCGATCACCTGGCCCGCCAACGCGTCGGGGATCGAGTACACGCCGCACTCCTCCACGGCCTCGTGCTCGTTGAGCACCGCCTCCACCTCGGTGGGGCCGATCCGGTACCCGTGCGACTGGATCGCGCCGTCGTCACGGGTGGAGAAGAACAGCCACCCCTTCCGGTCCATGATCCCGGTGTCGCCCGTCAGGTAGTAGGACCGGTCCGGCGTGAACCGCACCTGCGAGGCGCCCTCGTTGTCCAGGTACCCGCCGAACCAGGCCAACGGGCTGCCCGCCAGGTCGACCGCCACCCGGCCGTAGGCCCCCACCGGGGCCGGTTCGTCGGAGATCGCCTCCAGCACCCGCACGTCCCACCCCGGCAGGGCGGGACCGATCGCGCCCGGCGCGACCTCCTCCGCGGGCTCACCCGTGTCCCCGTTGGGCACGCCCACGCACCAGCCGAGCTCGGTCTGCCCGTAGTGGTCGCGCACCGGTACGCCGAACACGTCGTTCACCCACTCGATGACGTCGGGGGCCAGTGGCTCCCCGGCGCTCGACAGCCGCTGCACCACGACCTCCGGCGGCAGCGTCTTGGTCGCCGCGCGCAGGGTCCGGTAGGTGGTGGGGTCGGCCGCCAGGTTGGTGACGCCGAACAGGCCCAGGACGTCGAGCGTGAGCTCGGGGTCGAAGAACCCCGCGCGCAGGGCGAGGGAGTTGTGTCCGGCCAGCAGTGGCGAGACCACCCCGTGGTAGAGCCCGTAGGCGGTGCCGGGGGCGGCGGTGTTCCAGTACACGTCCTCGTCGTCCACCCCCAGCCCGTAGTGGTGGTGGGCGTGCATGGCCGACAGGGCCCGCACGGGCACGGGCACTCCCCGGGGAGGGCCCACGGGGCCGGAGACGAACAGCAGGGCGAGGTCGCCGTCACCGCCGACGGCGGCGTCCTCCACCGGGGTGGTGGCGCGTTCGGCGAGGGAGGTCAGGGTGTGGTCGCCCTCGCGCAGGGGGCGGGTGCCGGTGGTGGCCACGCCCCAGAGGGGGGCGGTGGAGTCGGGGAGGGGGTCGAGCTTGGTGCGGTACTCGTCGTCGCACACGACCAGGCGCGCCTGGGAGTGGGTGAGGCGCTCGGCGATGGCGGAGGGCGCGAAGGACGGCAGGAGGGGGACCAGGACGGCGCCCAGGCGCCAGGTGGCCAGGGCGGTGACGGTCAGGTCGACGCCCTTGGGGATGAGGGTGGCGATCCGGTCCCCGCGGGTGAGGCCGAGGTCGGCGAGTCCGGCGGCCAGGGCGCGGGAGCGTTCGGCGAGTTCGCCGTAGGTGAGGGTGGTGGCGGTGAGGGTGGGGCCGATCTCGGTGGTGGCCACCGCGTCGGGGTGGTGGCGGTCGCACAGCAGGTGGGCCACGGAGGTGGTGGGTGTGTCGTAGGTGGCGATCCAGTCCTGTATGCGGTGCGCCGGGTCGGACATCGGTGGTCGTCCTCGTTTTCGGTGGTTTTGTTGTGTTCGGGGATGT
The DNA here is from genome assembly GCF_055632325.1 of Nocardiopsis sp. KDC1DS13DA1. Taxonomy (NCBI): domain Bacteria; kingdom Bacillati; phylum Actinomycetota; class Actinomycetes; order Streptosporangiales; family Nocardiopsidaceae; genus Nocardiopsis; species Nocardiopsis sp. KDC1DS13DA1. The sequence continues at coordinate 251,583 of NZ_JBVMUY010000005.1, read as the reverse complement.
ACGTCAACACTATGCCCCACTGTGAGGCTGGCCTCACTCGCCTGTGGGGTGCGGTTTCGGACATGATGGTGCGCATGGATAGCGCGGCTGTGGTGGAACGGTTCGGTCTGGGTGAGCCCGAGCGGGTGTGGTTGGCGGAGGCCGAGCGGCTTCCGGATCCGGTCAGGCCGTTGGACGTGCCGGTGGGAGAGGCGGCTGAGGAGGTTCTGGACCTGTTCGCGTTGGCGTCGCAGGACCGTGCCGAGGTGCGGGGGCTGTGGCCCGACGCGGGGTGGCCGCCGGAGCTGTGGCACCTGGTGGAGTGCATGTACCGGCGGTTGTGCGCGGACGCGGATCTTGCGTTGGGGGAGTGGCGGGACTGGCCGGCGCTGGTCGGGGCGCCGGACGCCCGGGTGCGGGTCGCGGCGCTGTGGGCGTTCGCGGCGGCGGTGGCGGACCAGTTCGAGCGGCACGCGGCTCGGGGGATCGACCGTGCGGTGACGGCGCGGACGCTGGCGGACGTGGGTGTCCAGGTGGCGCGGTCGCGGCGGATGTTCGGCCGGTTGAGTCTGGAGATGTCGGCGTGGGTGGCGGCGCAGTTCCGGGGGCGGTTGTTCTGGGTGGGCGGGTTGCAGGTGGAGCCCGCGTTGTTGGGGGAGCAGGGGGCGGTGGAGTGGTATCCGGCGGGGGAGGCCGCCGGGTTGGGTGCGGGGATGGGTGTGGGGGATCCGGTGTTGCGGTTGCACATTCCCACGGGTGGGTTGGATCCGGCGGCGGTGGAGGGGACGTTGGCAGTGGCGCGGGAGTTCGCGCGGGCGCATCTGGGGATGGATCCGCGGGTGGCCACGTGTACGTCGTGGTTGTTGGATCCGGCGTGGGCTGGGGCGTTGGGGGAGGGGTCCAACATCGTGCGGTTCCAGCGGCGGTTCTCGTTGGTGGGGCGGGGGGTTCCGGGGGAGGCGGACGTGTTCCGGTTCGTGTTCGGGATGCCTGAGGTGGATGTGGCGGCGGCTCCGCGTGGGACGCGGTTGGAGCGTGCGGTGGTGGAGCGGTTGGAGTCGGGGGGTACGTGGTCGGTGCGTACGGGGTGGTTGTCGTTGGTGTGAGGGGCGGTGTGTGCTGCGACGGCGGGTTGTCGCGGTACGAGCGGTGGTGGGCCTGGTGTTCGGTCCCGCCGGGGCGCGGGTCCCGGGTGGGGGCGCGGCCGGGGCCGGGTGGCTCCGGCCGCCGGTTGGCCGGTGTGCTCAGGTGGCGCGTAGCCCCTGGTCGGTGAAGGTGATGAGCCACTCGAAGCTCTCGTCGACGTCGGTGCTCCACTGGAAGCCGTTGGCGGCCTGCAGGGTGGCGAAGCCGTGGAAGAGGCTGCGGAGCATGCGCAGGGCGTGGTTGGTGTCGGTTGCGTCGATCCGGTAGCCGCTCAGGATGGCGGTGAAGGCGACGAGGAGTTGTTGGCCGGCGGTGGCCAGGGGGTCGTCGGGGCCGGTGGGTTCGAGGCCGATGGTGGCGGAGTAGCGGCCTGGGTGTTCCAGGACGAAGGTGCGGAAGGCGTGTGCGGCGGCGGCCAGGGCGTCGCGGCCGGTGTGTCCTCGGACGGCGTGGCCGACGGCGTCGGCGGTCTGGCTCAGGGCCAGGGCGGCGACGCGTCGCTGGAGGTCGTCCAGGCTGTTGACGTGTTTGTACAGGGACGGGGTGCGTACGCCCAGGCGTTGGGCGAGCAGGCCCATGGTCAGGTTGGTGATGCCGACCTCGTCGGCGAGGGCGGCGGCGGCGGTGACCACGGTGGTGGGGTCCAGGCCGGCCCTAGGCACGGGCGGCGTCCGTGCGCAGGAAGGTGAGGATGAGGGAGGCGACCTGGTCGGGGAACTGGTCGTGGGGGTAGTGTCCGGCGCCCTGGATCATGTCGAGGTGGCCGAGGCCGGTGGGCAGGGCGTCGATGATGGCTGAGCCTTCGGCGTGCGGGTCGGCCCAGTCGGGGTCGTGGGTGCCCATGATGACGAGGACGGGGCAGCGGACGTGGGGGAGTCGGGCGCCGGCGTCGGTGGGGGCGCTGGCGCCCATGCCGCGCATGGCCTTCATGCGGCCTGGTTCGCGTAGGAGGGACTCGATGTGTTGGATGCGTCGGGTCCAGTGGGCGGGTTTGGTTCCGGGGTAGGCGAGGTCGAGGTAGGAGCGCCAGAGGGGGACGCTGCCGAGGGCGGCTGTGCCGAGGAGTCGGAGCATGCCCTGGCGGAAGCGTGTGACTCGCAGGTCGCTGAGGCGGAGGGACTGTGCGCGGGTGAAGGGCGCCAGTTCGACGACTGCGGTGATCAGGGAGGGTTCCTGTGCGGCGGCGATGGTGGCGGCGCCGCCGGAGACCGAGTGGCCGACGAGGATGGCGGGTCCGCCCAGGTGGCGGATGAGGGCGAGGAGGTCGCCGGCGATGGCGGTGCGGCTCCAGGCGGGCCAGTCGGTGCTGGATTGGCCGCAGCCGCGCAGGTCCAGGGCGGCGACCCGGTAGCCGGCGGCCACCAGTGGCGGGATGAGGGCGTGGTAGGCGGCGCGGCTGTCGCCCATGCCGTGGGCGAGGACGATCAGTGGGCCGGTGCCGGTCACTTCGTAGGCGATGGTGCCGTCGTCGAGGGTGAGGTGTTGGGTCATGGTGGCTCCAGGTGTGGCTAATGTCGTTAGCTAAAAGCTAATACGATTAGCCATTCCTGTCAACGGTTCCCCCGCCCGGTGCGGACGGGCACCGCGGGTAGCGGTGGCGACCTGCCCGGCGCCGGGGTCAGATGGCCATCAGGGCCTGGGCGTGGTCGTCGGTGAGGTCGGCCCGGTCGCCGGTGTGGACGACGCGTCCGGCGTCCAGGACGGTGACGGTGTCGGCGAGGCGGAGGGCGACGTCGAGGTACTGCTCGACGAGCAGGACGGTGATCCCCTGTGCGGCGATGTCGGTGATGGCGGTCTCGATCTCCTCGACGATGGAGGGCTGGATGCCCTCGGTGGGTTCGTCGAGCAACAGCAGGGTGGGATCGGTGACCAGGGCGCGGGCGATGGCCAGTTGTTGGGCCTGGCCTCCGGAGAGGTTGCCGGCGCGGCGGTTGAGGAGGGGTTTGAGGCGGGGGAAGCGGTCCAGGGCGGTGTCGATGAGTTCGGGGCCGCCGCGTCGGGTGGCGGTGTGGGCGACGTGGAGGTTCTCGGCGACGGTCAGGGGGGCGAAGGTGTCGTGTCCCTGGGGTGCGTAGGCCATGCCGTTGCGGACGCGGGTGTGCGGGGGGTGGCGGGTGATGGGGGTGCCGTTGTGGGTGATGGTGCCCTGGGTGGGGGTGATGAGTCCGGCGATGGTGTTGAGCAGGGTGGTCTTGCCGACGCCGTTGCGGCCCATGACGCAGGCGATGGTGCCGGTGTGGATGGTCAGGTTGATGTCGAAGAGGACGCGGGCGCGGCCGTATCCGGCGTGGAGTCGGCGGATGTCCAGGTGGGGGGTGCTCATGCGCGGGCTTTCTGGTGGGTGCGGCCGAGGTAGACCTGCTGGACGCGGGGGTCGTTCTGGACGGTGCTGACGTCGCCGTGGGTGAGGACGCGTCCTTCGTGCAGGACGGTGACCTGGTCGGCGTGGCGGCGCAGGAAGTCCATGTCGTGTTCGATGACGACGATGGTGTGGTCGGCGGCGATCTGGGTGAGGAGTTCGCCGGTGCGGGCGCGTTCGTCGGTGCTCATCCCGGCGACGGGTTCGTCGAGCAGGAGCAGGCGGGGCCGTTGGGCCAGGAGCATGGCGATCTCCAGCCATTGGCGTTGGCCGTGGGAGAGGGTGGCGGCTTTGGCGTGGGCGTGGGGGGTGAGGCCGACGCGGTCGAGGATGCCGGTGACGTGGTCGGGGCGGGTGCGTGGGGCGCGCAGGAGTTGCCAGGGCCGGAGGCGGTGGGAGGCGGCCAGGTCGACGTTGTCGGCGACGGTGAGTTCCTCGAAGACGACGCTGGTCTGGAAGGTGCGGCCGATGCCGGTGCGCACGATCTGGTGTTCGCTGCGTTTGTTGAGGGTGTGGCCGTTGAAGGTGATGGTGCCGTGGGTGGGGCGGGTGCGGCCGGTGATGGTGTCGATGAGGGTGGTCTTGCCCGCGCCGTTGGGGCCGATGAGGAAGCGGAGTTCGCCTTGGCCGATGGTGAGGTCGACGTTGTCCAGGGCGGTGAAGTCGCCGAAGGTGACGGTCAGGTCGGTGATGGTGAGCAGGCTCATGTGGGGCTCCCGGCCGTGGTGGGTTCCGGTGCGGGGGTGGGGGTGCGCCGTCGGGTGAGGGCGCGGGCGGCCTGGCGGGTGAGTCCGGCCAGACCCTGGGGGGCCAGGGCGATGACGAGGACGAACAGGGCGCCCTGGAGGTAGGTCCAGCCGTTGGCGAAGGTCTCGGCGAAGGTGGTCTGGGCGGCGTTGACCAGGACGGCGCCGGTGGCGGCTCCGGCGAGGGAGTGGCGGCCGCCCAGGGCGACGGCCAGGACCATCATGATCGAGGGGATGACGCCGACCAGGGTGGGGGAGATGATGCCGAGGATGGGGACGAAGAGGGCTCCGGCGATTCCGGCGGCCATGGCGGAGAGGGCGTAGGCCAGGGTCTTGGCCCAGGTGGGGTCGTAGCCCAGGTAGCGGACGCGGTCCTCGCCGTCGCGGATGGCGATGAGGAGTCTGCCGTAGCGGCTGCGGGTGATGTGGCGGAAGAGCAGGTAGAGGGCGGCCAGGGTGAGGACGGTGAGGGTGTAGAGGGTGGTTTGGGCGGTGGGGGAGTACAGGCTGTGTCCGGCGAAGACGGGGAAGTCGGTCAGGCCGTTGGAGCCGCCGGTGAGGTGCTGCTGTCCGATGAGGAGGATGACGAAGGCGGCGGCCAGGGCCTGGTTGAGGATGGCGAAGTAGGCGTCGCGGACGCGTTGGCGAAAGACGGACCAGCCCAGCAGGGCGGCCAGGGTGCCGGGGACGAGGACGGCGGCGGCGATGGCGGCGGCGGGGTGGGTCAGGGCGGTCCAGAACCAGGGGAGTTCGGTGCGCCCGGACCAGACCATGAACTGGGGGAGCTGGTCGGGGTTGAGGGGGTCGGCGGCGGTGCGGGCCAGGGTGAGGTGGATGGCCATGGCGTAGCCGCCCAGGCCGAAGTAGACGCCGTGGCCCAGGGTGAGCATGCCGCCGCGTCCCCAGGCCAGGGCGATGCCCAGGGCGACGATGGCGTAGCACAGGTACTGGGCCAGGAGGTTGAGGCGGAAGGGTTCGAGCAGGTGGGGCAGGACGAGGAGGGCGGCGGCGATGAGCGCGGTGAAGGTGAGGGGGCCGCGTAGGCGGGTGAGGGTGGTGGTCACGCGAGTGCCCTTGTCTTGGTGGTGAGCAGTCCTTGGGGGCGGGCCTGGAGGAGGGCGACGATGGCGGTGAAGACGATGAGTTTGGCCAGGGAGGCGTCGGTCCAGGCTTCGACGGTGGCGTTGAGGATGCCCAGGGCGAAGGCGGCCAGGACGGTGCCGCGCAGGTGGCCCAGGCCGCCGATGACCACGACGAGGAACGCGTCGACGATGTAGTTGGTGCCCAGGGTGGGGCCGGTGGGTCCGGTGAGGGTGAGGGCCACGCCCGCGATTCCGGCGAGTCCGGAGCCGATGACGAAGGTGGTGGCGTCGACGCGGCGGGTGTTGATGCCGGTGACGGAGGCCAGGTCGCGGTTGTGCAGGACGGCGCGCATCTGGCGTCCCTGGCGGGAGTGGTTGAGGTGGTGGGTGAGGGCGGCCACGGCCAGGAGGGCCAGGGCGAGGATGAACAGGCGGGCGTGGTGGAGGCGGATGTCGCCGGGAAGGGTGATGCCTCCGGTGAGCCAGTCGGGTGTGGGCACGTCGACGTTGGGTGCGCCGAAGATGTCGCGGGCGGCCTGTTGGAGGATCATGCCGATGCCGAAGGTGAGCAGGAGGGTGTCCAGGGGGCGTCCGTAGAAGTGGCGGATGAGGCCGAGTTCGAGGAGCCAGCCCAGGGCGCCGGTGACGGCGAAGGCGGCGGGCAGGGCGAGGATGAGGGCGGTGGTGGGGGAGAACCAGGTGTTGAGGACGTAGGTGGTGTAGGCGCCGACCATGATGAACTCGCCGTGGGCCATGTTGATGACGCCCATCTGGCCGAAGGTGAGGTTGAGGCCCAGGGCGGCCAGGAGGAGGACGGCGCCGATGGACAGGCCGACGGGCAGTTGGGTGAGCAGGGCGTCCACCGCGGCTCCTTTCGGGGGTGATGGGGTGGCGGCCGGGAGGGCGGGTCTCCCGGCCGCGTGCGGGGGCGGTGCCGTGGGTGCGGCCCGGGGTGGTGGCCGCTTCCCGTGCGGGGTGGTCAGCCGGTGAGGTCGGCGGCCCAGTCGTAGCCGTTCAGGTAGGGGTCGGGGGTGATCGGCTCGGGGGAGGTCCAGATCTGGTCGATGAGTCCGTCGTCGTTGATCTGGCCGATGCGGGCGGTCTTGATGACGTGCTGGGTGTCGCCGTCGATGGTGATGGTGCCTTCGGGGGCGTCGATGCTGATGCCGTCGAGGGCGGCGCGGACGTCGTCGACGGCGAAGCTGTCGGCTTCCTCGACGGCGGCCTTCCACAGGTAGACGGCGTTGTAGGCGGACTGCATGGGGTCGGAGGTGACGCGGTCGGCGCCGTAGGCGTCGGTGAAGGCCTCGACGAAACCGGTGTTGGTGTCGGTCTGGGTGGTCTGGTAGTAGTTCCAGGCCGTGAGGTGTCCGGCGATGTTGTCGGCGCCGATGCCCTCGATCTCCTCCTCGGCGACGCTGACGCTCAGGACGGGGGTGTCCTGGGGGGTGACCCCGGCCGAGCGCAGCTGTTGGAAGAAGCTGACGTTGGAGTCGCCGTTGAGGGTGTTGAAGACGGCGTCGGGTTCGGTGCGGGCGATGTCGTTGGCGATGGTGGAGTACTCGGTGTGGCCCAGGGGGGTGTACTCCTCGGCGGTGATCTCCATGCCGTGGGCGTCGGCGTAGGCGCCGATGATCTGGTTGGCGGTGCGGGGGAAGACGTAGTCGCTGCCCACGAGGTAGAGGTCGGTGTGGCCCTGTTCGCGCAGGTAGTCCAGGGCGGGGATGATCTGCTGGTTGGTGGTGGCGCCGGTGTAGACGATGTTGGGGGAGGCTTCCAGGCCTTCGTACTGGACCGGGTACCACAGCAGGCCGTTGTTGCGTTCGAAGACGGGGAGCATGGCCTTGCGGGAGGCGGAGGTCCATCCGCCGAAGACGGTGGCGACGTCGTCGGAGGCGAGGAGTTTTTGGGCGCGTTCGGCGAAGGTGGCCTCGTCGGAGGCGCCGTCCTCGATGACGGGTTCGATCTGGCGGCCCAGGACGCCGCCGTCGGCGTTGATCTCGTCGATGGCGAGCTGGACGGCGTCGCGGACGGTGACCTCGCTGATGGCCATGGTGCCGGACAGTGAGTGGAGCATGCCGACGGTGACGGTGTCCTCGTCGGTGCCGGAGGGGCCGCCGCCGGTGCAGGCGGTGGTGGTCAGGAGCAGGGCGCAGGCGGCCGCGGTGAGGGTGGTGGGCAGGGCGCCCAGGCGTGTGCGTGCCACGCCACCTCCTTGGGGGTCGGTGTCGGGGGACACCTAGGAGGCTGGGGGCGGGGTGTTTCGTGGGTCGCGTCGGGGGGTTACGTATACATGTCGGTATCCGGCGGGTCGTTAAATCCGTGTGGGGGCGGGGCTGGTAACGGTTTACTTGACATAATGTGCATTATCGGCGGTTCTGGATCCCTTGTGGGGTAGGGGTTGTGGGTGTTCGGGGTGTCAGTGGCGTCCGCTGGCGGTGGTGAGGGCGCCCAGGTCGAGGCGGATGCCTCGGGCGGTCAGGCGCCGTGCGCGGGCGTGGTGGTCAGGCGGCGGCCGAGGGTGCCGGTTTCCACTCCCGGAGTGCGGACGACGTCCGCCCGGTGTCCGGCGGTGGCGCCGCGCGTGAGGATGGACAGGTGGTCGGTCCCGGGGTGCGGGCCGAAGCGTCAGCGTCGCCGAGGAGGAGGGCGAGGGTGCGCGGCTGGGGCATGGGGGCATGCTCGGGCGGTCCCCCAGGAGCGGTGCCCCCTTCGCGGCATGTTTGATGCATAAATGATGTTATGCAGCTTTTTGGGATTTTTTGTAGCTGCATGCGTGTTCTGTGGTGCTTTGTCGACCTTGGTGCGGATCCGTGAGGTGTGGTGCGCGGATCCGGTCCGGGCCGATGGCGGGCCCCTCCCCCGTGTCCGGGGGCGTGCGGGGTGCCCTTCCCCTCCCCGCGCGCGTGGAGGGGCGTACCGCTCCCCCGCCTGCGGGCCCCTCCCGGCCATGGGTTGATCACGCACAGTTGTTTACTGTGTGCTTTTGGTGAACATCCTGTGCGGCTCCCCCGCCCCGGCACGTCGCCTGGAGCGCGCGCCCGGGCCGCGGCTACGGTGGCCGCAACGGCACCGCCTCCCTCCCGGCATCCGGGCCGGTCCCCCTCTCCGACGCAACGGACGACACCTGCGGGAGGACCGCGGCATGGCCATCGAGGACGACGAGCTCGCGCGCGTGGACGCCTACTGGCGGGCGGCGAACTACCTGTCGGTCGGTCAGATCTACCTGCTCGACAACCCGCTCCTGCGCCGGGAGCTGCGCCCCGAGCACGTCAAACCCCGGCTGCTGGGCCACTGGGGCACCAGCCCCGGCCTCAACTTCTGTTACGCCCACCTGAACCGGGTGATCACCGCACGCGACGTGAACATGATGTACGTGCTGGGTCCCGGGCACGGCGGACCGGCGGCGCTGGCCAACGCGTGGTTGGAGGGCACCTACAGCCAGGTGTACCGGCACGTGTCCCAGGACGAGGAGGGGATGCGGCGCCTGTTCCGCCAGTTCTCCTTCCCCGGAGGTGTGCCCAGCCACGTGGCGCCCCAGACCCCGGGGTCGATCCACGAGGGCGGTGAGCTGGGGTACTCGATGGCGCACGCGCACGGCGCGGCCTTCGACAACCCCGACCTGGTGGTGGCCTGCGTGGTGGGTGACGGGGAGGCCGAGACCGGTCCGCTGGCGGCCGGCTGGCACGCCACCTCGTTCCTGGACCCGGTGCGCGACGGCGCGGTCCTGCCGATCCTGCACCTGAACGGGTACAAGATCGCCAACCCGACGGTGCTGGCGCGGGTGCCCGAGACGGAGTTGACCGCCTTCTTCGAGGGACTGGGCTACCGGCCGTTGCTGGTGGCGGGTGAGGAACCGGAGGCGATGCACCGGCGCATGGCGCGGGTGTTGGACGAGGCGATGGACATGATCGCCGGGATCTGGAGCACGGCGCGCGCCGGCGGCCTCCGTGGTCGGCCGGTGTGGCCGCTGGTGGTGCTGCGCTCCCCCAAGGGGTGGACCGGTCCCAAGGAGGTGGACGGTGTCCCGGTGGAGGGGACGTGGCGTTCCCACCAGGTGCCGTTGGCGCGGGTGCGTGAGGACGCCGGTCACCTGCGGTCGTTGGAGCGGTGGATGCGGTCCTACCGGCCCGAGGAGCTGTTCGGGGACTCGGGCGGGCCGGTGGAGGCGGTGCGGTCGGTGGCGCCCCGGGGTGAGCGGCGGATGAGCGCCAATCCGCACGCCAACGGCGGGCTGCTGCTGCGCGATCTGGAGTTGCCGGACTTTCGTGACCACGCGGTCGAGGTCGGCGGGCACGGTGTGGTCACCGCTGAGGCCACCCGGGTGCTGGGCGGGTACCTGCGCGAGGTGGTGCGGGCCAACCCGGACACCTTCCGGTTGGTGGGGCCGGACGAGACGGCCTCGAACCGGCTCTCGGCACTGTTCGAGGTCTCGGACAAGGTGTGGGAGGAGGGGCTGCTCGCCACCGACGAGCATCTGGGGCGGCACGGGCGGGTGATGGAGGTGCTGAGCGAGCACCTGTGCCAGGGGTGGTTGGAGGGGTACCTGCTGACCGGGCGGCACGGGGTGTTCAACTGCTACGAGGCGTTCGTGCACATCGTGGACTCGATGTTCAACCAGCACGCCAAGTGGTTGAAGGTGTCCCGGGAGCTGCCGTGGCGGCCTCCGATCGCGTCGTTGAACTACCTGTTGACCTCGCACGTGTGGCGGCAGGACCACAACGGGTTCACCCACCAGGATCCGGGGTTCCTGGACGTGGTGTTGAACAAGCCCGCCGCGCTGGTGCGGGTGTACCTGCCGCCGGACGCCAACACGCTGCTGTCGGTGGTGGACCACTGTCTGCGGTCGCGGGACCACGTGAACGTGGTGGTGGCGGGCAAGCAGCCCGAGCCGGTGTACCTGTCGATGGAGGAGGCGGTCGCGCACTGCGGGCGCGGGATCGGGATCTGGGAGTGGGCCAGTACGGACGGGGGCGCGGATCCGGACGTGGTGTTGGCGTGCGCGGGTGACGTGCCGACGTTGGAGACGTTGGCGGCGGTGGACCTGTTGCGCGGCTCGTTTCCGGACCTGCGGGTGCGGGTGGTGAACGTGGTGGATCTGATGCGGTTGCTGCCCGAGCAGACGCATCCGCACGGGTTGTCGGACGCCGAGTACGAGGCGTTGTTCACCACGGACAGGCCGGTGGTCTTCGCGTTCCACGGGTATCCGTGGCTGGTGCACCGGCTGACCTACCGGCGTCGGGGCCACGGGAACCTGCACGTGCGCGGTTACAAGGAGGAGGGCACCACGACCACCCCCTTCGACATGGTGATGCTCAACGACCTGGACCGGTACCACCTGGTGATGGACGTGATCGACCGGGTTCCGGGGTTGGCTCGCAGGTCCGCGCACGTGCGGCAGCGGATGGTGGACGCGCGGGCCCGGGACCGGGCCCACACGCGCGAGTTCGGGGAGGATCCGGCGCGGATCCGGGAGTGGGTGTGGCCGTACTGATGCGGGTGTTGGCGGTCAACGCGGGGTCGAGCAGCCTGAAGCTGAGCGTGGTGGACGGTGGGGCGCTGGTCGGTGAGGTGTCGGTTCCGGCCGAGCGCGGGGTGTGGGACCGGGTTGTGGTGGAGGAGGCGGTGCGGGGGCTGCCCGAGCCGGAGGCGGTGGGGCACCGTGTGGTGCACGGGGGGCGGGAGTTCGTCCGTCCTGTGCGGTTGGACCCTGGTGTGGTGGAGCGGTTGCGGGCGTTGCGGGGGTTGGCGCCGTTGCATCAGGGCGCGTCGTTGGCGGGGATCGAGCTGGTGGGGCGGGTGCTGCCGGATACGGCGGCGGTGGCGTGTTTCGACACGGCCTTCCACGCGGATCTGCCTGAGGAGGCGGCGCGGTACGCGGTGCCGGAGCGGTGGTGGCGCGAGTGGGGGGTGCGCCGGTACGGGTTCCACGGGTTGTCGCACGCCTACGCGTCGCGGCGGGCGGTGGAGTGGGCCGGTGGCGAGCGGGTGGTGGTGGCGCATCTGGGTTCGGGGGCGTCGTTGTCGGCGGTGCTGCGGGGGCGGTGTGTGGACACCACGATGGGGTTCACGCCGTTGGAGGGGCTGGTGATGGCGACCCGGTCGGGGACGGTGGATCCGGGGTTGGTGGTGTGGTTGCAGGAGTGTGCGGGGTTGTCGGTGCGGCGGGTGAGTGAGGTGTTGGAGGAGGAGTCGGGGTTGGTGGGGTTGGCGGGGACCGCGGATATGCGTGAGGTGGTGGAGCGGCGGGACGCGGCGGCGGTGCTGGCGTTGGGGGTGTACGTGCACCGGTTGCGTGCGGGGGTGGCGGCGATGGCGGCCGCGATGGGCGGGGTGGACACGGTGGTGTTCACCGGTGGTGTGGGCGAGAACGCCGCGCGGGTGCGCTGGGAGGCGGCGCGGGGGTTGGGTTTCTTGGGGGTGCAGGTGGATCCGGCGGTGAACGCGGGTGTGCGGGGCGAGGGTGAGGTGGGGGTGGCGGGCGCGGCTGTGCGGTCGTTGGTGGTGCGGGCGCGTGAGGACGTGGAGATCGCGCGTGGGGTGTGCGCGGTGCTCGCCGGTAGCTCGTGAGGGAGTCGTACCAGCGGGTTCGGGTGGCGGGGGCGGTGGCCGGTGGGCCGCCGCCCCCGTGGGTCGTGTGCGGGAGGCCGCTCCCCCGGTGCGGGCGGGGTGTTCGATGGGTGTTCGAGTCCGGGTGGGTTGCGGGTGTGGGGGTGGTGCGGAGTCGGGGATGCTGTGTGCATGAGTGGTGAACTGGCGGGGCTGGGGGCTCTGGAGGCGGTGGAGCGGTACCTGGTGGCGCGGGGGGCGGCCAAGCCGTCTCCGCACACGGTGGCGGCCTACCGGCGTGACCTGCGCGGGGTGCTGGGGTGTGTGGCGCGCACGCGTGGGTGTGATGTGGGTGAGGTGGGGTTGGCGGGGTTGGACGCGGGGGTGTTGCGGGGGGCGTTCGCGGAGTTCGCCGCGGAGCGGGCGGCCTCCAGTGTGGTGCGGGCGTGGTCGACGTGGAACGGGTTCTTGGATTTTTGGGTGTCGGAGGGGGTGGTGGCCGGTAATCCGATGTCGGCGGTGCCGCGGCCGCGGTTGCGGCCCTCGGGTCCCAAGCCGTTGATGGGTGAGGACACTCCGGAGCGGTTGTTGGAGGCGTTGGCGCGGGGGGCGCGTCGGGCGCGGGATCCGTGGCCGGAGCGGGATCTGGCGGTGTTGGCGTTGGCGTTGTTGACGGGGATGCGGTCGGCGGAGATGTTGGCGCTGCGGGTGGAGTCGGTGGGGGGCCGTGCGGGTGAGCGGCGGATCCGGGTGGTGGGCAAGGGGGGCGGTGAGCGGGTGCTGCCGATCGAGGTGCCGTTGGAGGCGTTGTTGGAGTCGTATCTGGAGTCGCGGCGCGGGCGGTTCGGTGCGGTGCGGGGGGCGGATCCGTTGTTGGTGGACAACCGGGGTGAGGGGTTGCGCCGGGGCGGGTTGCAGTATCTGGTGCGGCAGTGTTACCGGCACGCGGGGGTGCACGACCGGGTGGCGCGGGGGACGCTGGTGCACGCGTTGCGGCACACGTTCGCGACGCGGTTGGCTGAGGACGGGGCGTCGGTGAGCGAGATCATGCATCTGTTGGGGCATGCGTCGGTGGCGTCGTCGCAGGCCTATATCGAGGTGACGGCGCGGGCGCAGCGGGAGGCGGCGGGGTCGAACCGGACCTATGGGGTGGTGCGGCGGTTGGTGGGTGAGCGCGGGGACGGGTGAGGGTGGGGATGGCTACTCTGTGCCTGTGATGAACGGTTTCGAGGTGTCCACGGTCAACGTCAACGGTCTGCGCGCGGCGGCGAGGAAGGACCCGGGGTTCTTGGAGTGGTTGTCGGCCACGAGCGCGGACGTGGTGTGTGTGCAGGAGACGCGGGCGGAGGCGGAGCAGTTGGCCGCGGAGGTGATCGCTCCGCAGGGGTGGCATGTGCTGTTGGCTCCGGCGGCGGCGCGGGGGCGTGCCGGGGTGGCGGTGTACTCGCGGGTGGAGCCGGACCAGACCCGGGTGGGGTTCGGCGCGGCGGAGTTCGAGGACTCGGGGCGGTACGTGGAGGTGGACCTGGGGCCGGTGACGGTGGCGAGCCTGTATCTGCCCTCGGGGGATGTGGGCACGCCCCGGCAGGAGGAGAAGGAGCGGTTCATGGAGGCGTTCCTGCCCTACCTGGTCAAGCGGCGTGCCCAGGTGGAGGGTCAGGGGCGTGACCTGGTGGTGTGCGGTGACTGGAACATCGCGCACCGGGAGGCGGATCTGAGGAACTGGCGGTCCAACCGGAAGAGTTCGGGGTTCTTGCCGCATGAGCGTGCGTGGATGTCGCGGGTGTTCGACGAGGCGGGGTATGTGGATGTCATGCGGTCGTTGATGCCGGATCGGGAGGGTCCGTACTCGTGGTGGACGTATCGGGGTCGGGCCTTCGACAACGACGCGGGGTGGCGGATCGACCTGGTCTGCGCGACGCCCGGGATCGCTGGGCGTGCGGTGTCTGCTCGTGTGGAGCGTGCCGGGAGCCATGCGGAGCGCTGGTCGGACCATGCGCCCGTCACGGTCGTGTTCGACGTGTAGGACTCGGTGCCCGGAGCCTTGGAGTGCTTGTGGTCGGGGTCGGGCTCTCCCGGTGGGACGGGGGTTCCGTTGTGGTGGGAGAGGCGTTTGGTGCAGGGCTCGGTGACGTGGGTTGCCGAGTACGGTTGGTGGTGCCTGATGATGCTCCGATGACGGTGCGCTACGGGGCTCGGTAGGAGGAGGGGTCATGGGTGTGCCGATCGTGCTGGTGCACGGGTTGCGGTTGTCGGGGAGCATGTGGCGTCCGCAGGTGGAGTGGTTGCGTGAGCGCGGGCGGACGGTGGTGGCGCCTGATCTGCCCGGGCACGGGTCGCGGCGGGGTGAGGTGTTCTCGCTGGGGTCGGCGGTGGACACGGTGCTGTCGGCGATCGACGGGGTGGGTGGTCGTGCCCTGTTGGTCGGGTTGAGTCTGGGCGGGTTCGTGTCGATCGCGGCGGCGGGGGTGGCCCAGGGCCGGGTGGCGGGTCTGGTGGCGGCCAGTTGCACGGCCAAGCCCGCGCAGTCGTTGGCGCAGGTGTACCGGATTCCGGCGGTGTTGATGGACCGGTTGCCGGATCGGGGCGCGGCGGTCAATGAGCGGTTCCACCGGTTGACGTTGCGTGATGGTGCGGCGGACGCGGCGTTGGACGGTGGTCTGGCGGTGGAGGCGGCCACGGCGGTGATCGACGAGATCTCGGAGATGGACGCGTTGGCGGCGTTGGGTGCGTATCCGGGGCCGGTGTGGTTGATCAACGGGTCGCGTGATCATTTCCGGATCCATGAGAAGAAGTTCTTCGACGTGTGCGCGGACGGCCGGTTGGTGAACGTGCCGCGGGCGGGGCACATGGTGAGTCTGGATCAGCCGGAGAATTTCTCGCGGATCGTGGCCGACGCCGCGGATGTGGTGTGGGTGCGTGAGCGTGGCCTGTCGGGTGGGGGTCGGCCCGGTCAGGTGGGGGCGGACGGGTCCTAGCGGGGGTCTGACACGAGGGGACCGGGGTGGTGCGTGGGTGCGCCGCCCCGGTCCTCTCGTGTCAGGGGGGTGTGGGGCCTGGTGCTGGTGCTGGGTGGCGGGCGAGGGGCTGGAGGGGGTGTGGCGCAGGACCCGGAAAGGCTGTCTAGGGGCGGGTCCGGTGTTTCTCGGTGTCCTGTGTGTCCAGGGGGGTGGTGGGGCGGGGTGGGGCGGGGTGGCGGAAGTAGATCATCGGGTTGTGGCGGCCGGTGCGTACGGGGGTGTGCAGGTCGAGTTCCTTCTTCAGGTCCTGGATGGCCTGGTGGGTGTGGGGGGCGCGGGCGGCGGAGGCGGTGAAGAAGGGGGTGGTGTTGTGGGTGAGCCATTTGAGGACGACGGCGCCTTCGGTGAAGGGCAGGGCGTGGCGTTGGTGGAAGACGTCGTGGACGCTGACAGGGGTGTGGGGGGCCAGGGTGGGCAGGAGGTGGTGGGTGTACCAGCGGGCGAAGCGGCCGTTGTGGGCGGCGTCGATGAACAGGTAGTCGATGTGCGGGGGCAGGTGGCCGGTGCGGGTGCGCACGTCGCCCTTGGTGAAGGTCCACCGGTCGGCGGCCAGGTGGTCGGGGACGTGGTGGGGTGCGTGGTCGACGATGTCGAAGGAGTACAGGTGGCCGGTGCCGTTGTCGCGCAGGGCGGACAGGATCCAGGTGGTGGACCAGCCGTAGTAGGTGCCGATCTCCACGACGTGGTCGGGGGTGGTCTGGCGTAGGAGGAGGTAGGTGATCTCGGCTTCGATGTCGTCGAGCTGGGCGGTCATGGTGGGGTCGGCGTTGGTGTGGTGGTCGCGTTGTTGGTCGCGGACGCGCGCCAGGTCGTCGCGGTGGGTGCGGTAGAGGTCGCTGATGTGGTCGAGGTCGATGGCTGGCGCGGTCGGCATGGGTGGGTCCTGTGGTCGGGTGCGGGTGGTTGATGGCTGCCGACCGTAACAGTGTGGTGTGTTTCCGTAGTGGGCTTGGTGGGTTTGCGGTGGTGGGGGTGTGTCGTGGGGTTTGGGGTTCTAGGGGTGGTTTCCAGGTGTGATGAGGCCGGAGTCGTAGGCGGCGATGACGGCTTGGGTGCGGTCGCGGACGCCGAGTTTGGCCAGGGTGTTGGACACGTGTGTTTTGACGGTCTGTAGGCCCAGGTGCAGGTGGGCGGCGATCTCGGCGTTGGTCAGGCCGTTGGCCATGAGGGTGAGGGTCTGAGCCTCGCGTTCGGTGAGGGTGGCCACGGCGCGGGCGGCGGGTGTGGGTGCGGTGGGTTGGGTGGCGGCCAGGGCGCGCAGGGCTGTGGGGAAGAGCAGGGTCTGGCCGTGGTGGACGATGCGGATGGCGGCCAGGATGTCCTCGGGCGGGGTGCGTTTGAGGAGGAATCCGCTGGCTCCGGCGCGTAGGGCGCCCCAGACGTGGTCGTCGTTGTCGAAGGTGGTCACGACGATGACGCGGGGCGGGTGGTCCAGGGTCCGGGTGAGGGTGTGGGTGGCCTGGATGCCGTCGAGCGCGGGCATGCGCACGTCCATGAGGATGACGTCGGGGCGGGTGCGTCGGACCAGGTCGGGTACGTCGGCGCCGTCTTCTGCCTGGCCGACGACCTCCATGTCGTCCTCGGCTTGGATGAGTGCGGCCAGTCCGGCGCGGATGAGGGCTTCGTCGTCGACCAGGGCGGTGCGGATCACGGGTGTGCTTTCCAGGTCAGGTGGAGGGTGAGGTTCCAGTGGGTGGTGGTGGGTCCGGCGGTGAGGGTGCCGCCGAGCAGGTGGGCGCGTTCGCGCATGCCGGTGATGCCGCGCCCGCCGGTGCGGCGGCGGGCGCGGGTGGTGGTGGGCAGGGGGTTGGTGAGGGTCAGGGTCAGGTCGGTGGGGGTGAGGTCCAGGGTGAGGGCGATGGGTTGGTGGGGGGCGTGGCGTAGGGCGTTGGTGAGGGCCTCTTGGGCGATGCGGTAGGTCTCGCGGGAGAGCAGGGCGGGTACGCGGGCGGGGTCTCCGGTGAGGGTGTAGGTCAGGTCGGTGCCGGTGTGGCGGGTGGCGGTGGCCAGGTGGGACAGGCGGGTCAGGTCGGGTGGGGGTGCGCGGGGGGTGGGGGTGTCCTCGCGCAGGACGCCCAGGGCGTGGTCGAGGTCGGCGGTGGCGGTGCGGGCGGCGTCGGCGATGTGGGTGAGGGCCTGGCGGGCGAAGTCGGGGTCGGTGTCGATGAGGCGGGCGGCGGTGGCGGCCTGGACGGTGACCACGGACAGGGCGTGGCCGAGGGTGTCGTGGAGTTCGCGGGCCAGGCGGTTGCGTTCGGCGAGGTTGTCGGCGTGGGCGTGGGCGGCGGCCAGGCGTTCGGCGGGTGAGGGGCCCAGGAGGTGGGGTGCCAGGCGGGACAGGAGGTGGCCGGTGAGGGCGACGGTGTAGGTGAGGGCGGTCAGCAGGGCCAGGCCCAGGAGGGGGCCGATGAGGCGTTGGTGGCGGGGCAGGTCGTGGATGGAGCCGAGCAGGAGGGAGTCGCGGGTGGCGGGTTGGGGGCCGTCGGGGATGAGGGGGGCGATGGCCAGGAGGAAGGCTTCGGTGAGGCCGACCATGGTGGCCATGCAGATGAGGAAGCCCAGGATCATGTGCAGGCACAGCCACAGGCTGGTGCGGGCGGTGGCGCGTGCGGTGGTGGGGTGTGGTGGGGGTCCGGTGGTGAGGGGGCCGCGCAGGAGGGTGTGGGCGAGGTGGAGTTGGGCGGTGCGCACGCCGGGGATGTGGGCGGTGGCCGCGACGGGGGCCAGGGTGAGGGCGATGGCCGCGGCCACGGCGTGGGGGGTGGTGCCGGTGGAGGAGTCGTCGCCGGTGACGACGCTGGTGATGACGACGGCGGCCATGGCGTAGGGGGTCAGCAGGGCGCCGCCGATGATGAGGTAGACCCAGCGTCGGTGGGTGTGGGGGCTGGTGAGGGGGCGGATGAGGGGGGCCAGGGTGCGCACCGGGTGATGGTGGCACAGGCGGGTGGGGGTGTGCCTCCCCCGTGTGGGTGAGTGGGGTGTTTCTCGGTTGGGGTGGGGATGGTGCGGGGGTGGTGGTGTGTTGCAGGTGTGGTGCCATCTCGGGCTCGGGGTGGCGAGTCGTCGCCAGTGTATGGCTCACGTCACATTGTGTGGGTTCGGTGGTGTTTACCGGGGTCAGTGGGAAATGTGATGAACCTTTCGTCCTATGGTGGGGCAAGTGACACGTAGTTCGACGCCGCCACAAGCGGCACACACGACAAAGTCGGGGCTGGCCCACTCGCTGCGCCGCCGACACATGGCACTGATCGCGATCGGCGGTTCCGTGGGCGCGGGACTGTTCATCGGGTCGGGGGCGGTCATCCACACCGCCGGTCCGGCCGCGATCTTCTCCTACGCTCTGGCCGGGGCGCTGGTCTTCCTCACCCTGAGGGCGCTGGGCGAGATGGTGGTGTCCGTCCCCGCGGGCGGATCCTTCTCCGACTACGCCCGGTTGGCCTTCGGTCCGCGCGCCGGGTTCACCATCGGCTGGATCTACTGGTGGCTGTACGCGGTGCTGGTGGCCGCCGAGTCGGTGGCCGGGGCCTCGATCCTGGGCCAGTGGGTGGATCTGCCCCAGTGGATCCTGGCCCTGCTGGTGCTGTTGTCGATGACGGCGGCCAACCTGATCTCGGTGCGGGTGTTCGCCGAGACCGAGTCGTTCTTCTCGTTGGTCAAGGTCGGCACGATCGTGGCCTTCCTGCTCATCGGCGGGCTGTGGGCGCTGGGGCTGTGGAGCGGTGCGCAGGGGTCGCACGTGGCCAACCTGTGGGAGCACGGCGGGTTCGCCCCCAACGGGTGGGTGGCGGTGCTGGCCGCGACCGTGGTGGTGCTCTTCGCCTTCGGTGGCGTGGAGATCATCACCATCGCCGCCGGCGAGAGCGACGAGCCCGAGCGCGGGGTGGCCTCGGCCATCACCAACGTGCTCTGGCGCATCGGGCTGTTCTACCTGGCCTCCATCCTGGTGGTGGTGATGGTGGTGCCCTGGAACACCACCGACCTGGAGCGCAGCCCCTTCGTGGTGGTGATGGAGACCGTCGGGGTGCCCGGTGCGGCGCTGATCATGGAGATCGTGGTGCTGGTGGCGGTGCTGAGCGTGCTCAACGCCGCGATGTACACCACCTCGCGGATGCTGTTCGCGCTCGCGCGGCAGGGTGACGCCCCCCGGGTGCTGGGTCGGACCACCAGGCGCGGTGTTCCCGCGCGCGCGATCCTGTTGGGCACCGTGGTGGGGTACGTGGCCGTGGTGGCCGAGTTCCTGCTGCCGGGCCGGGTGTTCGGGTTCCTGGTCGCCTCGATCGGCGCGATCCTGCTGGTGTTGTTCGTGACCATCTGCGCCTCGCAGCTGGTCGTGGGGTCCCGGGTGCGGCGGCGCGCTCCTGAGCGTCTGACGCTGCGCATGTGGGGGTTCCCGTACCTGACGTGGGTGGTTCTGGCCGGGCTGGTCGCGATCGGGGTGGCGATGGCGGCCCTGCCGGACCAGCGTCAGGCTCTGTTGGCCAGTTTGGGTTCGGTGGCGGTGGCCGTGGTGGCCTTCGAGATCCGCAAGCGCTGGGGGGCGACCCCGGTCAGTGAGACGGTGCTCGGTGTGGAGGGCCGTACCAGCGCCGAGGAGTTGACGCGGGTGGCCGGATCCTCCCGCGTCGCGGAGCGGGCCGCGGTGTCCGAGGCCGCCGAGGAGGATCGGCGTGAGGTCGATCCCGCCTGATCCGCCTGCTGTGTGATGTCGGTCTGTGGCGCCGCTCCCCTGCCGGGGCGGCGCCACCGGCGTGTCAGGGGGTGTCGAACAGCGGGAGCAGGTCGTTCCGGTCGAAGAGGCGGGCCGTCTGGCGGGCGGTGGGTGTGCCGGCGTCCGGGTCGGCGCCGCGGTCGGCCAGGAGGCGCACCACGTCGCTCTCGCCCCTGAACACGGCTCCGGCCAGGGGTGACTGGCCGCGGTCGTTGAGCCGGTCGGGGTCGGCGCCGCGGTCCAGCAGGAGGGCGACGGTGTCGGCGTGGCCGTGGTAGGCGGCCAGCATGATCAGGGTGTCGCCCTTGTCGTTGGTGAGGTTGACCGGGACCCCGGCGTCCAGGAAGGTGGCCAGTTCGCCGGTGTCGCCGCGGCGGGCGTGGTCGAACACGCGCGTGGCCAGCGCGACGACCTCGGGGTCGGGCGGGTGGTGGTGGTCGTGGCTCATGGTTGTCCAGCGTAATCGTGGCTGGTCGCGGGGCCGGGCAGGAGCGCACGGTGTCGGAGGAACGACAACGGGTGCATTTTTGTGCTGTTGGTGGGTTTTGTCGCTAGGGTGCTCCCACACCCCCGAAGAGGAGCATCCCCGTGCGACATCTTGTCGGCTTCCTGTCTGGTCTGATCCTGGGGCCGGTGCTGGTCCTGTCCTGCGGGTGGGTCTGGTCCCACCTGCGCGGACTGCACTCCTCCGGTCTGGACGTCCTGTCGGGCTCGGGCCCGGTGGCGTTGGCGGTCCTGGTGGCCGTGGGCCTGGTGATGGCGATGGTCGCCGTGCCGCCGCGGTTGACACCCCTGCTGCCGTTCGGTGCGGCGTTGGTGCTGGGCGGGCTCAGCGCGGTGGCGCTGGTGCGCCCGGCGTGGTTGGACCGGCTGCCGGACCTGCCCGGAGCGGCGGGCGCGCTGGTGCTGCTGCCCCTGGGCGCGTTCGTGCCGCTGGTGATCGTGCTGACCGCGCCGGTGCTGGTGGGCGGCCGGTGGCGGCGTGTGGACGAGGACGGTGAGCCCGTCACGCCCGACCAGTACTTCGACGGCCTCTACGACGACGAGGACGAGGACGACGCGCCCCGGCGTGCCGCCGCGGCGCGCGGTCGGGCCGACACGCGTGTGTCCCCCTCCCCCGGCGGGCGGCACTCGGCCGACGGCCGGGGCGCCTAGCCCGGCCGGTCGCCGGATCCCCGCCGCGGCGCGGCCGGGGGTCCGGCGCTTCGTCGTGTGAGCGGGATGTCCGGGGGCGGCGCGGGTCCGGTCAGCGCCAGCTCGGTCCCCACGAGGAGCTGCGTGAGACTCCCGGCGGGAGCGGGGGCAGCATCGACGCGCCGGGGGCCGGGTCCGGCCCGGGCGCGGCCGTCTCCTCCTCGGGGGCGTCCTCGGCCATGTCGGGGGTGATGATCGGGATCAGCGTGGTCTGGGCGCCGGCGCTCTCGGGCTGGTCCTCGACCGGTTCGGGTTCGGCCTCGGCGGTCGGGACGGGTTCGGGCGCCGGTTGGGCCGGTGTCGGTTCGGGGGTGGTGATCTGGGCGGGTGGCACGAAGCCGCCGAGGTGCTCGGACCCGAACTCGTCCTCGTCGGTGGTGAGCACCACGGGTTCGGGGATGGGCGGGTGGTCCTCGGAGTGGCTGGGCAGGGCGGGTTCGGCCGGGGCGATGCGTTGCCACCAGGCCTGTGCCTCCTGGGCGCTGAGTTCGGACTCCACCTCCACCCAGCCGTGGACGTGGGGGTGGCGGCGGCCGGCGTTCCAGGAGCGCGGGTAGGGCTGTTCGTCCAGGATCAGGACGCGTTCGCCCTCCAGGGTGGGGATCTCGGCGGGCATGCCCTCGTTCCACACCCAGGTGCCGTCGTGGGCGACCAGGTTCCACCAGCCGCGGACGGTCTGTGCCCGGGGGTCGACCTGTCCGCCGCGGTAGGGGGCGACCCAGCGCGGGTCGGGGCGTTCCCCGGCCAGGCCCTGGCCGTCGGGTCCGATGAGGGCGTCGGCGAGCAGGGTGTGGAGTTGGAAGTTGTCGCCGATGCCGTCGAACAGGACGCGGAAACCGCGCCCGGAGTGGCGGTCCATGATCAGGGCTGAGGTGGCCTCGGCCATGCGCAGGAGGGCGTGGATGTCCTCGAACTCGATCAGGTGGGCGCTGAGCTGGTTGGCGATGGCGACGAGTTCGGCGTGCAGGGCGTGGTCGCCGCGGACGTGGGCGCGCACGCTGGTGTGGCCGAGCATGGTGCGGGCGGCCAGGCCGTGGCGGCGGATGGTCCACCAGCACATGGTGGCGCCGGGGGCGTCGGTGTCCAGGTCGGCGGCCACACGGGTCTCGTCGGCCGCGGTGACGGCTTCGGGGTCGGGGGGTGTGCCGCCGCCGGTGCGTTCCCAGGCGCGGGTGAAGACGATGGCTCCGCGGCCCATGGCGCGCGTGCGGTGCAGGATCTCGGCGCCGGCGGGGCCGGGGTCGGTGCCCATCTCGACGAGGGCTCCGGCGATCACGGCCAGGTCGGCGACGATGCCGGGGGCGCAGTGGCCCGCGGAGAGCAGGGGGGTGAGCGCCTCCAGGGCGAGTTCGCGTTCGGCGGCGGGGACCTGGGAGGCCAGCACGTACACCTTGTGGACGGCCGGAGGGAAGTGTTGGGGATCGGCGGCCACGGACGCGTCGAGCAGTTCCTGGAATGCGGCGCGAAACTCATCGACCATGAGACCGTCCCCTTTCTCACGCAACCAACCTAATGTCTGGTCAGTGCTGGATCGAACGTCAACGGGTGCTTTCGGGTGGTATTTAAAGGTTTGTTGACGATTTGAGATGTGGTGACACCGGAGGGTGTCCGTTTCGTGACGAGGCTGGTCACAGCCCCAGGCGGGTCACGGCGTTGTCCTCCAGCGGGTTGGCCGTGCGGATGTAGTCGTGCACGGTGCGCGGGTTGGTCCAGCGGCCCTGGCGCATGATCTCGCGGTCGGTGGCCCCGCCGAGCGCGGCCTGGGTGGCGAAGCCGGCGCGCAGGGAGTGTCCGCCGAAGTCGTCGGGGTTGAGCCCGGCCCGCTGGGCGTAGCGTTTGACCAGGTCGCCCACGGCGCGCCCGGACATGGGCCGCTCCCCCACCCGTCCGTGGCGGGTGACGGCGGGCAGCAGGGGGTGTCCGGCGCCCTCGGCCAGGGGGTTGTGGGTCAGTGCGTGGCAGCGGTGGGCGGTGGGTGCCACGGGGGTGCGGACCGACTCCAGGTGGGCGCGCACGGCCCGGTCGCCGCCCTGGCGGTGGGCGTCGAGCAGGTCGCACCAGTCGGCGAAGGCGCACACCGGGCAGGTGGTGCGGTGGCGTCCGCGCGGCAGGGCCACGGTCTGGCCGCGGCGGCCCTCCTGGTCGGTCTTGGTGGCGGCCAGGGTGACGACCAGGGCGCTGGCGCCGCTGGCGGCGTCGGTGCGCACGTCCACGTCGTCCAGGGTCAGGGCGGCCAGCTCGGTGCGGCGCAGCGCTCCGGCGAACCCGGTGAGCAGCAGCACGGCGTCGCGCCTGCGGGCGACACCGCCGGGATGGCCGTCGTCGGGGCGTACGGCCAGCAGGGCGTCGAGGGTGGACAGGACGATGGGGTCCTTGCGCCGGGGGCGGGCCCGGCGGGTGCGGCGGATGCCGCGCAGGGTCATGCGTACGACGTCGGCGCGGGTGGGCGAGTCCAGGCCGTGGGCGCCGTGGACGGCGGCGATGGCGGCGGCGCGCCGTTCCAGGGTGGAGGGGGCCAGTGCCCAGGCGGTGCCGTCGGGGGTGCGGGCCTGGGCGCAGGCGGCCAGGTAGACGGCCACGTCGACGGGGTCGGCGGGCAGGGACTGGCGTTCCTCGGCCAGGCACCAGGCGGTGAAGCCGGTCCAGTCGGCGCGGTAGGCGCGCAGGGTGTTGGGTGACTGGGCGCTGGCCAGGTAGCGGCCCAGGGCGTGGGCCTGTTCGGCGTCGAAGCGGGTGCGTACGCGTTCCAGGGCGCGGGTGTCGACCAGGACGCCGTGGGTGCGTTGGAGGCGGTCGCGTACGGGCGCGGGCAGGGCGCCGGGGTCGTGGGAGGGGTCGGGTGTGCTCACGGTGTTCCATGATGGCCCACGGGAGGGCGTGGGCGCGGTAGCCGGCGTGGTGGGTCGGGTGGTGCTCAGCCGCCGAGGTGGGTGGCCAGGGCCTGCCACAGGTCGGCGGGGGGCATGATGGTCAGGAGGGGGACGGCGGAGACGACCAGGGCGGTGGTGAAGCCGATCGCGGCGATCCTGCGGCGCAGGATCAGCGCGGTGACGGCGGAGGCGGCGGGTACGGCCAGTGCCGTGACCAGGACCCACACCAGGCCGTTGCCGACGTCGGTGACCAGGTCGGCGGGTGCTTGGCCGGTGGTCGGGTCGGGGGCGAGCAGGGCGGCCTCCTGGGCGTCCATGACGACCAGGACGAGGTTGAGCAGCGCCAGCGGGGTGCCCAGGAGCCAGACCAGGGTCAGCGCGACCCACAGCGCGGTGATGCGGCGGTCGGGTGGGTCGTCGATGGTCACCGGGGTGCGGCTGACGGTGCGTTTGGTCGGGGTGGCGTCCTGGCCGGTGGTGGTTTCCGGTGCGGTGCGGTGGGGTTTGCGGCGTTTGCGCTTCTTGGGTGACACGGGTGGGTCCTCGGCCGGTGGTGCTCGTCGTCCCTGGGGGGCGGTCGGGGAAGTCTAGGTCCTGTCGGGCGCGGTGGTCACCTCGGAGCGCGGCGGGGCACCCGAACACGGTCCGGAGCGCAGGACCACAGTCACCGCGGTCTACCCGCCCCACCCGGACAGGTGGATGACGGCGACGAACACGATCGGCCAGGCGAGCAGGGCCAGTGACCACAGGGCGGCGCGGCGGTCGCCGGCGACGGTGGCCACGGCGGCGGCGAGGAAGGGCAGGCCCACGGCGGCGCCGAAGGCGAGGGTGAACCATTCGGCGGCCGAGCCGTCGTGGGCGGAGGCGCGCACACCCATGAGGTATCCGGCGGGGCCGAGTGCCAGGGCGGCCAGGGCCAGGACGGCCAGGACGACGCGGATGCCGGTGGGGTGGCGGGTGTTGCGGCCACCGGTGGGAGCGGAAGGTCGGTCAGACACGGGGGCCGTGGTGCCTTTCGAAAGCGTGTGGCGGGCCAGGGCGATGATGAGGGGCATACCGGGTCGACGGACACCCGGGTGTGCGGTGCCGGGGACCGGTGTGCTGTGTAAAACGTACTCCACGTACGGGGTGTCCGGAACCGTGCAGGGGGGGTCGCGGGGAGGGTCAGGGCCAGGTGCGCGAGCCCTCGGTCAGGCGGGTGAACCCGGCCAGCAGGCGCAGTTCGTCGATGGTGCGCGGTGTGGTGGTGAGCAGGTCGGGTGAGTGGACCACGGCGGCCAGCAGCTGGGCGCGGGACAGGGCCACGTTGAGGCGGTTGCGGTCCAGGACGAAGGCGGGGCCGCGGGTGGTGTCGGCGGCGTTGGAGGTGGTCATGGAGCAGATGACGGCGGCGGCCTCCTGGCCCTGGAACCGGTCGACGGTGCCCACGCGGATGCCGTCCAGGGCGGGGGTGGTGCGGGCGGCGTCGGCCAGGGCGCGGCGCAGGGCGCGCACCTGGAGGTTGTAGGGGGCCACGACGAGGATGTCGGCGCCGGTCAGGGGGCGGGGGTCCCGGCCCGGCCCGGGGGTGAGGCGGTGGCCGACCAGGGTGGTGGCGATGGCGACCACGGCCTCGACCTCCTCCGGGCTGTGGGTGGTGCGGCCGGTGTGGGTGACCGGGTGGGTGTACACACCGGGTTCGGGGCCGGTGAGGGCGCGGTGGGTGGTGGCGGGGTGGGCGTGCAGGCGGCCCTGGTAGGACAGCTCGGAGACGGTCCGGCACACGGCGGGGTGCATGCGGCGGGTCTGGTCGAGGAAGTAGCCGCGTTTGGGGTCGATGATGGGGTCGGTTCCCATGAGGTGTTGCAGGGCGGAGGCGTCGGCGCCCTCGCCGTGGGTGCCCTGGACGACCTGGGGCAGTTGCTGGGGGTCGCCGAGCAGGACGAGGTTGTGGGCGGCGGCGGAGACGGCCAGGGTGTCGGCCAGGGCGAACTGTCCGGCCTCGTCGATGATGAGGACGTCCAGGGGGTCGGCGACCATGGCGGCGTTGGTCATGGCCCAGGCGGTGCCGCCGATGAGGACGGGGCGGCCCTCGCCGGTGCGCTGGGTGCGCCAGCGGGCCAGGGCCTGGGGGCTGGTGGGCTGTTCCCAGGGCAGGTCGGTCTCGGCGGTGTCCTTGCCGCGGCCCTTGGCGCGTTTGGCGGCGGGCAGGTCGACCCCGGCCTCACCGGCGGCGGCCAGGGCCGCGCTCATGACGTTCTCGACGGCCTTGTGGCTGGTGGAGCACACGCCGATGGTGCGGCCCTGGCGGGCCAGGTGGGTGATGAGTTGGGCGGCCAGGTAGGTCTTCCCGGCACCGGGCGGGCCCTGGACGGCCAGGTAGGAGTGGTCGAGGGTGTCGGCGGCGGCGATCGTGGCGGCGATCGTGTCACCGCCGGTGGCGGCGGGGTCGGGCAGGGGGCCGCCGTGGGTGAGGCGGGGCGGGCGGCGGCGCAGGACGTCCAGGCCGGGGTGGCGGGGCCAGTCGGGCAGGTCCTCCACGGCGGTGCGGGCGATGAGTTCGAGGGCGCCGTCCTTGGGTTGGGGGTTGACGGGGGCGCCGGGCAGGACGGCCACGGGCGGCCGCGCGTAGGTGGCGTCGGGGTCGCAGGTCTCGGTGAGGGTGAGACGGTCGGGTTCGGCGTGGGTGACGGTGGCCGTGGTGGTGGTCGCGGCCTGACCGGGGGCGCCCGGATAGAGCAGGTGGGCGTCCTGTCCGGTGGTGAAGGGGTGGGGGTGGGCGGTGTCCAGCCGCAGGGTGAGTTCGCGGCGGGACTTGCGCTGGCGGCCGGTGGGTTCGGCCCACTCCCCTGCCCGTACGCGCCAGGGCACGACGCAGTCGGTGTCGGTCTCCAGGTCGGTCAGGGGTGCGTTGGTGCGGCGGTAGTGCTCGCGCCAGGGCGGGAGGGCCTCGCGCTGGTAGTAGCCGACCAGGGCGGCCAGGGTGGCGCGGGCGTGGTGGTGGTCGTCGCGGTCGTGGGGGGCGGCGGGGACCTCGTCGAGCAGGGGTGCGGTCAGCGCGGCCTGGCGGGCCTGCTTCTCGGCGCGTTTGCGGGCGCGTTCGGCGTCGGTGTCGGACAGTTCGGTCTGGACCAGGGGGCGGTCGGTGATGCCGTGGGCGGCGCGGTGCTCTTCGAGCCAGTCGCGTAGGCGGGCGGTGGAGTGGCAGTCGTCGCGGTTGTAGGCGGCGATGGAAGCCAGGATCCGGTCGGCCTGGTCGGTGCGTCCGGCCTCGCGGGCGGCCAGGTGGGCGGCGTAGGCGTCGATGCTGGAGGTGGCGGTGGTGACGCCGCCGGTGCGTGCGGCGGGCAGGTAGAGGGGTTCGAGGTACTTGATGGAGTAGGAGCGCTGGGACACGCGCAGGCTCTTGCGGACCACGGTGTACAGGTCGACCAGGCGGCCCTCGCGCAGCAGGCGGTTGACCTCCTCCTCGCGGGTGGCGTACTCGCTGGACAGGTGTTTGAGCCGGTCGACCTCGTAGGAGGCGTAGTGGTAGACGTGCGCTGCGTCGTCGGCGTCGACGCGGGCGGTGGCGAAGTCGACGAAGTCCTCCAGGGCCTTCTTCTCCTGGGCGCGGTCGTGGGCCCAGAAGGCGTGGAAGGTCTCGGTGCCCCCGTCCTCGGTCGTGGCGCCGAAGAGGTATTCCAGGCCGCGGCCGTCGTCGCTGGAGTGGTAGGGGTAGCCCTCCATGTCGAAGAAGACGTCGCCGGGGCTGGGGGCGGGCAGGCTGGCCAGGCCGTCGGGGGCGAAGACCTCGGCGGTGACGGTGCCCTGGGGGTTGTGGCGGGTGCGGGTGGTGTCCTGGGTGACCTGCAGGGCGGCCTGGGCGCGCAGGTGGTCGAAGGTGCGGCGGGGCAGGGTCTGGGGGCGTTGGTCGTCGTCGGCGCCGGCCAGGGCGTCGATGGTGGTGATGCCGGCGTCGGTGAGCTTGGTGGCCTGGTCGGTGCGCATTCCGGCGACGAGGGTGAGGTGGCGGGCGGCGGTGCGGCCGGCGGAGCACCAGGTCTGGTAGCCGCACCCGTCGCAGCCGGGGCGGGGTTCGCCCCAGGTGGGGGTGGGCAGGGCGGGGGTTGTGGTGAGGCGGTCCAGGAGGCGGGCGGTGGTGGTGGCCAGGATGGGGGTGAAGTCGGCGGTGGCCAGGGTGTGGGTGGTGCCGTCGCCGGTGAGCAGGTGCATGTGTTGGGGGGCGGTCCCGGTGGCGGTGGCGACGGCGTGGGCGTAGGCGGCGAGCTGGAGGACGGCGCCGGGGCCGGGGCGGCGGGCGAGTTTGGTGTCCCAGGGTTCGTAGGCGGGGGTGGTGGGGGCGGGGGTGCGGGGCCCGCCGGTGGTGGGGTCCAGGTCGGAGCGGATGAGGAAGTCGGCGCGGCCGTGGAAGGCGACCGGATGGGGGGTGGTGGTGAGGGTGTGGTGGAAGCAGGCCTGGTAGATGACGGGGACGCCCTCGGCCATGGCCTGGTGGGTGTCGTGGGCGGCGCGGGCCAGGGAGGCGTCGTCGGGTTCGGGGGCCTGGATGTGGGTGACGTGGCCGAACAGGGCGGTGAGGCGGTCGAGTTCGGCCTGTTCGTGGTCGTGGCCGTGGCGGGCGACGAGGGGGTCGACGTCCTGGGGGGCGGGTGCGCCGGGCAGGCGTGCGGCCAGGGCGGTCTTCAGGGCGCTGCGGTGGTCGCACTCCAGGGTGTCGACGAGGTCGGTGGGTGAGACGACCCAGCCGGTGGTGGTGCGGAACAACGCGGTGCTCCCTGAGGGTGGTGGTCGTGTCGTTGGGTGGGATTGTGCCACGCGGTGGTGACGTGTGCACGGGGATCTCGGGGTGCACGTGCGCGAGCGCCCCTCCCCCGGGTGGGGAGGGGCGCTCGGGCAGGGTCGGGAGGGGTGGTCAGGCCACGACCTCCCAGCTGACGTTGGCCACGCCGGCGCTGGTGCTGGAGATCTGCTCGAAGGCCGCGGTGGACAGGTCCAGGCAGCGCCCGTCGATGTAGGGGCCGCGGTCGTTGATGCGCACGGTGACCGAGGAGCCGTTGGCGGTGTTGGTGACCCGGACCATGGTGTTGAAGGGCAGGGACTTGTGCGCGGCGGTCATGGCGCTGGGGTCGAAGGTCTCCCCGTTGGCGGTGCCGCTTCCGGCGAGTTCGACGCCGTAGAAGGAGGCCTGGCAGCTGCCGCCCTCGCCGGTGGGCTGGGCGTCGCCGGAGCCGTCGGAGGAGTCCTCCTCGGGTTCGGTGGTCTCCTCGGGCTCCTCGACGATGTCGGAGCCGGTGGCGGTGGCGGACTGCCGTGCCCCGGAGGCGGCCTGTGCGGCGCGGTCGGCGGCCGAGGGGTCGGCTGGGGGGGTGGAGTCGTCGGCCACGAGCGGGTCGGGGTCGGCGTTGGGGATCCCGGCGGCGTTGGTGGCCACGGTGGTGTCATCGCCGCCGGTGACCACGACCGCGGCGGTGGCGGTGCCCGCCACGGCCACCGCCAGGACGCAGGAGGCCCCGATGATCAGGGTGCGTCTTTTGCGGCTGCGCGCTGCGGCGACCCGGGGGCCCACGGTGGTGGGGGTGTCCTGGGGTGCTGCGGGAGTGTTCTGGGGCTGGTTTTGGCCCACGGTGCTGTCCTTTGAACGTCGCGGGTGGGAAGTGGCGGCCGCCTCCAGGCGCGTGTTGCGGGCCCCGTCGGGCGAGGGTGCGTCGGATGTGTGGCGCCCCGGTGCGGGGGGTGGGGCGCGCACGGGCGGAGCCGTGACCGCCGGCGGATGGCATCGCACGGGGTCTGGGCGCTGAGCCTAGGGGTAACGCGGGGGTCACGGTACCGGAAAGTGGTGGTTTGTGGAACTTATCACCCGTTGACCTGGGGTTTTGGTGTTCTGTGATCGGTCGGTGAACACCGGCCCCTCCGGGTGGGCGTGCGCGCGGAACCCGGCCGCGCGCACGCCCGGGGCACGGGCGCCGGGCGCGGGGGGTCAGCGGGGTCCGCGCGAGGGTTGGGGTAGGTCGGGGCGGCGCGGGGGGATCCCGTCGGGGAAGAGCGCGGTGGCCGGGTGGGGCAGGTCCTGGCCGTCGAGTTCGGCGACGGCGCGGGCCAGGGTGGGATTGTCCAGGTGGCCGCCCACGACGCGGATCATGTGGGCCAGGGTGGGCAGGGTGGGGGCGCCCAGGGCGGTGACGGCGTAGCGGGCGGCCACGGCGGGGGTGCGTGAGGCTCCGGCCCAGCAGTGCAGCAGGACGCGTTTGCCCTCGGAGCGCAGGGCGGCCACGGCCGCGGCCGCCTCGTCCAGCGTGTGGTGCAGGTTCGCGTTGGCGCCGGGCCGGTCGTGCAGCCAGACCCGGACCCAGTCGTGGGAGGGCAGGTGGGGCGCGTCGTCGGGGTGGGTGGCGCACAGGGAGACCACGGCGTCGGTGCTGTGGGGATGGTCGCGCAGGTGGTCGAGGTTGGCCAGGATCACGCCGGGGTCGAGGGGGTGGGCTGCGGCGAAGGGGCGCAGGCGCTGGTGGGGCCGTGTGCGTACCGCGGTCTCGGGCCACAGGTGGGGGTGGGTGCCGCGGGCGGTGCGCAGGGCGTCGACGACCAGGGTGTGCGGGTCCAGGGTGTCGGCCAGGCGGCGCCAGGCGTGGAGGGGGACGGCGGAGGCGCCCCAGAGCGCTCCGGCCAGGGCTCCGGTGTACATGGCGGCCAGGTCGCCGCGGGCGGTGTGGGCGGACCAGACGGCGTCGACCAGGTGGGTGCAGGCGAAGGTGCCCGCGGCGGGGGCGTGGTGGGGGTGGGGGGTGCGGGTCAGGGCGCGCCACGAGGTGCCCGGGGGGTTGTCGGCGGGGGTGTGTTCCAGGTCGGGGGCGTGGGCGGGGGTGGTGCCGGTGCGCGCGGTGGTGCGCAGGGTGTGGGCCCAGGCGCGGTCGGTGGGGTCGGGTGGCGGGTCGGGGAGCCGGTCGGAGGCGGCCAGGTCGGTCAGGGCGGTGCGTACCAGGTGGGCCAGGTGGGTGGTGGCGGGGGTCGTGCCGAAGTCGCTCAGGGCGGGTGGTGCTCCCACCAGCGCGGCGGCGGTGGCGGCGCCCAGGAGGGCGCCCACGGCCCTGTCGCAGAGGGGGTCGTGGATGTCCAGGGGTGTGGTGGCGGTCATGGTCCTGCCTCACGGGTGGGGGTGGGGACGTCACCACTGGTGTTCCCCTCCCGCGCGTGGGGCGTGCACGGTTTGCCGGTTGCGGCCAGTTGTGTGTACGGGACGGGGGCGGGTCCCGCCGCCGCGGGGGGTGTCCGGGGCGGGTTCTTCGCGCCGAGTCCGGTGGAGGGGCCGCCCGTGCTGTGCTGAGGAGGGCGCCGGGGGTCGCGGAAGCGGCCCGCACCGGTGGGTCGGCCGGGCTCGGCCGGTCGGGGCCGGCGGGGGTCTCAGACCGGCTGCGGGATGGCGGCCCGGCGGTAGCGTTCGGCGACGGCGTGGGCGATGGCCCGGTCCGGGCACAGCGGCGCGGCGACCACGTCGGCACCGCTGTTCGCGAGGCGGTCGTGGAACAGGCCCGGGGCCAGCAGCCAGGCGGCCGCGCAGACCCGTGCGTGGCCCTGGGCGCGCAGGCGGGCGACCTGTTCGGCGACGGTGGGTCGGCCGGTGGCGATGTAGCCCAGGGACACGGGGGTGTCCAGGCGTCGGGCCAGGGCCCGGGCGCTCTCGCCCAGTTCGGCGCGGGCGCGTTCGTCGGAGGTCCCGGCGCAGGCCAGGACGACGGCGTCGCCGGGTTGGTGGCCGGCGGTGCGCAGGCGCCGGTGGGCGGTGTCGACCACGGCGGGGTGGGCGCCCAGGGCGGGGGTGAGTACGGCGTCGGCGCGGCCCGCCGCGGCGAGCTGGTGCGGGATGTCGGTGCGCACGTGGTAGCCGCTGGCCAGGAAGGCGGGCACGACCACGATCGGGCCGGGGACGCGGGCGGCCACGTCGCCGACGGTGGGGGTGAGCACGTCGGCGAAGGCCAGGTGGGTGGGTTGGCGGGTGATCTCCTCCACGCGCAGGGCCAGGGAGTGGGCCACGGCGGTGCCGTGCGGGTCGCGGGTGCCGTGGACGGCGAGGATGAGGGCGGGCTGTCGGTTCATGGCGCGGTGGTGCAGTCGGGGGTGTCCAGGGCCAGGCGGTAGCCGCGTTTGACGACCGTCTGGATGATGCGCGGGTCGCCCAGGCCGGTGCGCAGGCGGGCCACGGCGGTCTCCACGGCGTGGGCGTCGGCGTCCTCGCCCAGGCAGGTGAGCAGGTGGGCGCGGTCGCGGACCTGGCCGGGGCGGCGGGCGAGTTCGCGCATGAGCCGCATGAGGGTGGGTGAGAGGGTGTGGACGGTGCCGTCGACCAGGACGGCGTGGCCGCGCAGGCGCAGCCGGTGTCCGGCCACGTCCAGGGTGGGGAACCGGTTGGGCAGTTCCTCGGTGAGTTTGCGGACCTGGGCGCCGATGCGGGCGCGCCCGGGCCACACGGTGGGGATGTCCTGGGCCATGAGGGGGCGGGCGGTGACGGGGCCCACGCACATGGCCAGGACGTCGCCGCGCAGGGCCGAGACGAGGGCGTCGGCGCGGCCGTTGGCGCGGGCGCGGGCCAGGAGGCCGGCGGCGGCGGGGGCGCTGGTGAAGGTGACGGCGTCCACTCCCCCGGCGGTGACGGTCTCGATGAGGCGGTCCAGGGGGGCGGTGTCCTCGGGTTGGGTCCAGCGGTAGACGGGGACCTCGACGACGTCGGCTCCGGCCAGGCGCAGGGCGGCGGTGAAGTCGGGCAGGGGTTCGCCGTGCAGTTGGATGGCCACGCGCAGTCCCTGGACGCCGGTGGAGAGCAGGTAGTCCAGGACCTCGGCGGAGGACTCGGAGGGGGGTGACCACTCCTCGTTGAGGCCCGCGGCGCGGATGGCGCCCTTGGCCTTGGGGCCGCGGGCGAGCAGGCGTGAGGCGCGCATGGAGGCCAGGAGGGGTTCGGCGGTGCCCCAGGTCTCGCAGGCCTCGACCCAGCCGCGGAAGCCGATGCCGGTGGTGGCCACGACGACGTCGGCGGGGTGGCGGGTGAGTTCGGCGGAGACGGCGGCCAGGCGTTGGTCGTCGCTGAGGGGGACGATGCGCAGGGCGGGGGCGGCCAGGACCTCGGCGCCCTTGCGGCGCAGCATGGCGGAGAGTTCGTCGGCGCGGCGGGCGGCGGTGACGGCCACGGTGAACCCTGCCAGGGGCGCGGTGGTGGCGTGGGTGGGCGGTGCGTGTTCGGACGGCGGCGGGGCCGTCTGTTCCCGGTTCAGGGTGGTCACGGTGTTCCCTCGGTCGCGCTGGTGTTGATCTGGACGGTGTCGCCGTCGATGCGGACGGGCCAGGTGGTCAGGCGGATGTCGGGGTCGTCCAGGCTGTGTCCGGTGCTCAGGGAGAAGACGTGCTTGAGCATGGGTGAGGCGACGGTGGGGCGGCCGTCGCGGTCGCCGACGATGCCGCGGGAGATGACGGCGGCCCGGGTGTAGGGGTCGATGTTGTCCACGGCGTACAGGTGGCCGTCGTGGGTGCGGAACAGGGCGGCCTGGCGGCCGTCGGGCAGCAGGACGGCGACGCCGTCCTCGGGGTGCAGGCGGTGGGTGGGGCAGGCGTTGATCCAGGTGCCGGTGTGGGTGGCGGTGCTCATCTGGTGGCCTCCTGCGGGCGGGGGGTGGGCATGCCGAGGTTGAGGGGCGTGCCGGGGACGGGTTGTTCGCGGGTGGTGGTGAAGTTGATGGTCGGGTCGGGGGTGTCGGGGGCGTTGGTGAAGGACACGAACCGGGCGAGCTTGTCGGGGTCGGCCAGGACGTCGGCCCACTCGTCGGAGTAGGTGGCCACGTGGCGTTGCATGGCCTCCTCCAGTTCGGTGGCGATGCCCAGGGAGTCGTGGACGACGACGTCGCGCAGGTGGTCCAGTCCGCCGTCCATGGCCTCGATCCAGGGGGCGGTGCGCTGGAGGCGGTCGGCGGTGCGGATGTAGAACATCAGGAACCGGTCGATGTAGCGGATGAGGGTGTCCTCGTCCAGGTCGGCGGCGAGCAGTTCGGCGTGGCGGGGGGTGAAGCCGCCGTTGCCGCCCACGTACAGGTTCCAGCCGTTCTCGGTGGCGATGACGCCGAAGTCCTTGCCGCGGGCCTCGGCGCACTCGCGGGCGCATCCGGAGACGGCGGACTTGAGCTTGTGGGGTGAGCGCAGGCCCCGGTAGCGCTCCTCCAGGCGGATGGCCAGGCCGACCGAGTCCTGGACGCCGTAGCGGCACCAGGTGGTGCCCACGCAGGACTTGACGGTGCGCAGGGCCTTGCCGTAGGCGTGCCCGGACTCGAATCCGGCCTGGACCAGGCGGGACCAGATGGCGGGCAGCTGTTCGAGGCGGGCGCCGAACAGGTCGATGCGCTGGCCGCCGGTGATCTTGGTGTAGAGGTTGAAGTCGCGGGCGACCTCGCCGATGACGATGAGCTTGTCGGGGGTGATCTCGCCGCCGGGGATGCGCGGGACGACCGAGTAGGTGCCGTTGCGCTGCATGTTGGCCAGGTACCGGTCGTTGGTGTCCTGGAGGGTGGCCTGTTCTCCGTGGAGGATGTGGCCGTTGCCCAGGGAGGCGAGGATGGAGGCGACGGCGGGCTTGCAGATGTCGCAGCCGCGTCCGGTTCCGTGCCGTTCGATGAGGGCGGAGAACGTGGTGGTGCCGGTGGCGCGCACGATCTCGACCAGTGCGGCGCGCGACTGGGCGAAGTGTTCGCACAGGGCGTTGGACTGTTCGATGCCGGCCTGGTCCAGGAGCTGCTTGAGCATGGGCACGCACGAGCCGCAGCTGGTTCCGGCGCGGGTGCAGGCCTTCAGGGCGGGCACGTCGGTGGAGCCGGAGCCGATGGCGTCGCCGATGGTGCCCTTGGTGACGGCGTTGCAGGAGCAGATCTGGGCGTCGTCGGGCAGGGCGTCGGCGCCCACGGACGCGCCGCCGTCGGGGGTGATCAGGGCCAGGGGGTCGCCGGGCAGGGGGGAGCCGACCAGGGGGCGCAGGGTGGCGTAGGCGGAGGCGTCGCCGACCAGGACGCCGCCGAGCAGGGTGGTGGCGTCGTCGGAGACCACGAGCTTGGCGTAGCGGCCGCTGGCGGCGTCGTTGACGACGACGTCCAGGGCGCCGTCGGCGCGGCCGTGGGCGTCGCCGAAGCTGGCCACGTCCACGCCCATGAGCTTGAGCTTGGTGGAGGTGTCGGCACCGGTGAAGGTGGCGTCGCCGCCCACGAGCCGGTCGGCCACGACCTCGGCCATGGCGTTGCCGGGGGCGATGAGTCCGTAGACGGTGCCGCGGTGGTTGGCGGCCTCGCCGATGGCCATGATGTGGGCGTCGCTGGTGGTGCAGGTGTCGTCGATGGCGATGCCGCCGCGTTCGCCCAGGTCCAGGCCGCTGGCGCGGGCCAGGTCGTCGCGGGGCCGGATACCGACGGAGAAGACGACCAGGTCGGTGTCCAGGTGGCCGCCCTCGGACAGGGTCAGGCGGGCGGCGCGGCCGTCGTCTCCGGGTTCGATGCCGGTGGTGGCGGTGCCGGTGTGCACGGTCACGCCCAGGTCGGTGACCAGGTTCTTGAGCAGGGCGCCGGCGCCCTCGTCGATCTGGGCGGGCATCAGGTGCGGGGCGAGTTCGACCACGTGCGCCTTCAGGCCGAGCAGGCGCAGGGCGTTGGCCGCCTCCAGGCCGAGGAGTCCGCCGCCGATGACGACGCCGGTACGGGCGTTCTCGGCGGAGGCGGTGATGGCGTCCAGGTCCTCGATGGTGCGGTAGACGTGGCAGCCGGGCAGGTCGTGGCCGGGGATGGGGGGCACGAAGGGGGTGGATCCGGTGGCCAGCACGAGGCGGTCGTAGGGCAGGGTGCGGCCCGAGGAGGTGGTGACGGTGCGGGCGGCGCGGTCGATGCCGGTGGCGCGTTCGCTGACGTGGATGTCGGTGGCCGGGCCGGCGGGGTCGCCCAGGGACAGGTCCGCGGCGGTGGCGCCGTCGAAGTAGGAGGAGAGGGCGACGCGGTCGTAGGCGGTGCGGGGTTCCTCTCCCACGACGGTGGTGTGCCAGTGGCGGGCGGTGTCGCGGTCGCGCAGGGCCTCGATGAGTCTGTGGCCGACCATGCCGTTGCCGATGACGACGAGTTCTTCCATGGGTGTTCGGCTCCTCCTGGCTGCGGGGCGGTGGTGTTTCAGGCAACCCGGGGGGTGTTTCCCTGCGGTCAGGTGGTTGTGACGGCGATGTTTCGATGTGCTGTCATCGCAGGTGAGAAATGCGTGATCGGGGTGCTCCCCCGTGGGAGGGAGGCGGTTCACCCCTGGCGGGGAGGCTGCGGGGGGTGCCGGTCGCGAGGGTGGGGGTGTCGAAGCACCGTTCCCCTCGTGAAGGAGCAGGGCCATGGCCACTCCCCCGACCGCGCGTTCCGTCCCGCCCTCCGGAGAGGGGGTGCGTGCGCCGGTGGCGCCCTGGGCGGTGTTGGCCTGGTCGGCGGTGGCCGTCGCCCTGGGGATGGGGTGGTGGTCGGGTGTGCTGCCCCGGGGGGTGCCCGCGGAAGGGGGGTTCGGGTCGCTGTTCTCGGGTCGGGGCCTGGGGGTGGCCTCGGCGGCGATGGTCGGGTGCGGGCTGGTCGGGCTGGTGTGCTCGGTGCTGTTGCTGCGCCGTGGCGGTGCGGGTGGGCGGGTCGCCGGGGCGGGCGCCTGGCTGATGGCGGTCGGGGTCCTGCTGGTGTTCGTCGACGGGTCGCTGCTGGCCTGGATGGGGTACACGATGATCGTGCCGGTGGCGGGGTGGTTCGTGCCCGGGCTGCCCTGGACCTACGTGTCCGCGACCCTGGAGCCCGTGCAGTTGACGTTGCTGTTCTGCGCTCTTGGCGTGGTCCTGTGGGGGTGGGCGGGGCTCACCCACCGCAGGGTGGTGCACGGGGCGTGCCAGCGTTGCGGGCGCGACGGGCACTGGAGTCCGCGGGCGGAGCGCGACCTGCGGGCGCGGGCGCTGCGGGTGGGCCGGTGGTCCGTGGCGGTGGGCGTGGTTCTGGCGCTGCTCTACCCGGCGCTGCGGTTCCTGTGGCTGTTCGGTGTGGCCCTGGACTTCAGTGAACAGGACACCGGGCGGTTGCTCTCGGACCCCTCCATCATGGTCGTGGGTCTGTCGCTGGGTTCGGCCGGGGCGGTCGGCGCGGTGCTCATGCTGGGCCTGGTGCAGCGGTGGGGTGTGCGGTTCCCGTGGTGGATGGCGGGGTTGGCCGGGCGGCGGGTTCCGGTGGCGTTGGCGGTGGTGCCCGCGAGCCTGGTGACGGTGGCCCTGGTGGCGATGGGGCGCAGCACCCTGGTGCAGTTGGGGACCGTGGCCGAGGGGGCCACACCCATCACCGAGCCGGTGCACGCGGTGGTGTTCACGTTGATGGGTGCGTGGGGTGCGGCGCTGGGGGTGGCCACGGCGGCCTACGCGGTGCGGCGGCGCGCCGGGTGCGGTGGGTGCGGTCGGGGTCTGCCGGAGGCCGAACCGGTGCGGACCTGACCCCGGGCGCGGTCGGGGTTGGGCTGGTCGGGCTCCGGGGCGGCCGCGGCGGCGGGATGGTGTCCCAGGCCCGGGAGGCGGCCCCGGCTCCCCTCGGGGCCGGGGCCCGGGCGTGTCAGCGGAGGGGCATGTCGACCTCGCCGAACGCGTCGGCGTGCAAGGGCGTCTCGGTGACGTCCGGGGACGGTGCGGATGCGGATGGTGAACTCCACGCGCCGGTTGCGCGCGCGGGCCTGCTCGTCGTCGGGCCCGCCCTCGGGGGCCAGCGGGTCGGCGCTGCCGCGCCCCTGGGCGGTGAGGGTGAACTCCGCGCCGAGTTCCTCCCGCAGCAGGGCGCGCGGCCTCGGCGCGTTCCCGGGACAGGTGCTGGTTGTAGGCGTCCGACCCGCGGCCGTCGGTGTGGCCGACGATGCTGGTCTGCCCGGCCCGGGGGCCGGTGTCGGCGCGCGGGGTGCGGGCGAAGCGGGCGGCCTCGGCGGTGGGTTCGGGGGCGGGGGTGAACTCGTCCACGCGGGCGCGGGTGGGGCCGTGGTCGGTGGGGTTCACGCGGGGGCGCAACAGGCGGCGGACCCTCCCCCGCCGTGGGGAAGGGTCCGCCTGTGGGGGGTGGGGATCAGGACAGGGTGACCGTCTTGGTGATCGAGCCGGTGGCACCGGTGTCGTCGGTGACGGTCAGGGTGATGGTGTAGGTGCCCGGGCCGTCGTAGAAGTGCCAGGTGGTCTCGCCGGTACCGGTGGTGCCGTCGCCGAAGTCCCAGCTGTAGGAGACGATCGGGGCGTCACCGGCGGCGGAGCCGGAGCCGTCCAGGCTGCAGTAGTACCACCAGGTGTAGCAGGACCCGGTGAAGTCGGCGGTCGGAGCGGTGTGGTCGGGGGCGCCCACCGTGACCTCGACGGTGTCGGAGTTGGTGGCCCCGGCGTCGTCGGTGACGGTCAGCGTGACGGTGTAGGTGCCCTCGCTGGCGTAGGTGTGGGAGGCGGTGGCGCCGGTGTCGGTGGCGCCGTCGCCGAAGTCCCACGCGTAGTCGGTGATCTGCCCGGCGGACCCGGACCCGTCGAAGGAGCAGGTCAGGGTGGCGTCGTCGCAGGACTGGGAGATGTCGGCCACGGGGCCGTCGGGCGGGGTGGTGCTGCCGTCACCGGGGAAGACGGCGGGGTCGCCCACGTCCAGCAGCGGCTCCTGGACGCCGTCGCCGGAGGTGTCGTTCCAGTCGTAGTTACCGGCGCCGGTCAGCGTCTGGTACAGGGCCATGACGCCGGCGCGGTCGGTGGGCTTGGCCGATCCGGTGGCCAGCAGGGCCAGGCCGCCCGCGGCGTGCGGGGAGGCCATGGAGGTGCCGCTGATGGTGTTGTAGCCGCCGCCGGGCCAGGTGGAGGTGATGCAGGAGCCGGGCGCGGCGATGTCGATCACGTCACCGTAGTTGGAGAAGGTCGACAGGGTGTCGTCGGAGTCGCCGCGGCAGCTCAGGGTGCCGCCGTTGCCTCCGGGCTGGCCGTCGGAGTCGGCCATGGAGGAGACGGTGAGCACGTCGGGGTGGTTGGCGGGGAAGAAGTTCGCACCGTCGACCCCGTCGTTGCCCGCGGCCACGGCCCAGGCCACACCCGCGTCGACGGCGTTGGTGATGGCCTGGCTCAGGGCCTGGTCGGTACAACCGTTGCAGCCCAGGCTCATGTTGGCCACGGCGACCTGGTCGGCGTTGGCGGTGACGTAGTCCACGCCCGCCGCGATACCGGCCAGGGTGCCGCTGCCGCCCGAGCTCAGGACCTGGACGTTCCAGATGTCGGCGCCGGGGGCCATGCCGACGACGCCCTGGTTGTTGTCGATGGCGGCGATGCTGCCGGCGACGTGCGTGCCGTGGCCGTTGCCGTCACTGGCGGTGTTGGACTGGCAGGAGCCGCTGGTGCAGTCCACGGAGTTGACGACGTTGAGGTCGGGGTGGGACCCGTCGACACCGGTGTCCAGGACGGCGACGGCCACGTCGGGGACGTAGTCGGGCTGCCCGTTGATGTCCAGGTTGGGGTTGTCGGGGGCGAAGGTGCGGGAGATGCCGGTGGGGGTCTCCTGCTCGAAGGCCTCGACGACCTGGTCCTCCTGGACGTAGGCGACGTCGGGGTCCTCGAGCAGGTCGGCGGCGTCGGCCGCGGTCATCTCGGCGGCGTACCCGGTCAGGGCGTGCTCGTAGACGCCCTGGGGGTGGTCGCCGTTGCGGTCGGCGACCTCCTCCGGGTTGGCGCTGTCGTCCAGGACGACGATGTAGGTGCGTTCGGTGGGATCGGACAGATCCAGGAACGCGGGGGTCTCGGGGTCGGCTGCGGCCGGTGACGCCGCCAGGAGCGGCAGCATCACGGCGGCCGCTACCACGGCACCGATCTTGCGCATGTGGGGGAACCCTTCGGTGGAGGGATGCAGGGATGCGTGGGTCGGGTGGCCACCCATGTGTCATGGTGTGTGGCTCGGCGTGGTCGAACAATACGTAGTTGCTACGTAGTTCTGTGTGTCGGGCGGGACTACGTAGGGGTGGGTGATGGGGGGTCGGCCAGGTCGCGCCGCGAGCGCAGACCGAGTTTGGCCAGCGCGTTGGCCACATGGGTCTCCACCGTGCGCGGTGACAGGTGCAGCAGCGAGGCGATCTCCCGGTTGGTGCGCCCCTGGGCGGCCAGTGTCGCGATCTCGCTCTCGCGCGGTGACAGCCGCTGGTCCCTGCGCCCGCGTCCGGTGCCGGGGGCGGCGACCACCCCCTGGGCGCGCAGCGCGCGGCGTACCCGTGCGGCGTCCCAGGCCGCCCCCAGTTCGGTGTACTCGTCCAGGGCCGAGCGCAGGCCGGTCACTCCCGGGGAGGTGTCGTCCTGGTGGTCGGCCCGGGACAGGTGGGCGTGCGCGGCGGCCTCGCGGGCCTGGGCGGCGTCGTAGGGCCGCTCCATGGCCCGGTAGGCGCGCTCGGCCTCGCCGTGCAGGCGCAGGGCCCGGTCGTGGTGGCCGCGGTGGTGGGCGATGGCGCCCTCGAACCGGGTCAGGGCGGCCTGGGCCGCGGGGGCGTGGGTGCCGTGCAGTCCGGCGCGGAAGCGGGTGCACAGGTCGCGGGCGACGGCGGAGCGGCCGGTGACCAGCAGCGCCTCCATGCCGGGGACCAGTTCGGCGGCCCACACCCAGATGCCCTTGCTGGCCACCAGGGAGACCAGGCCGTCGACGTGCTCCCAGGCGGCGGCGTGGTCGCCCTGGGCGGTGGCCAGGCGGGCCAGGAGGCCGGCGGCCAGGGCGCGCACGGGCACGGTGTAGTCGGGAACGGGGCGCGCGGTGTCCTCGGGGTCGGGTTGGACGCGGGCCAGGTGGGTCTGGGCGGTGGCGGGGTCGCCCTGGGCCAGGGCCAGTCCCGCACGGATGACGGTCAGTTCGGCGGTGACCGAGTGCAGGTGGGCCAGGCGCGGGGAACGCAGGTTGCGTTCGGTCTCCTCGGCCAGGCCGGACCAGTGGCCGCGCACCCAGTCCAGCAGCAGGCGCAGGGTGTGGGCGCTCTCGTGCACGTAGGGGGCGTCGGCGGCCACCGACCAGCTGGTGGCGTCGTCCAGGTGGTGGTCGGCGCGGTCGTAGCGGCCGAGCATGACGGCGGCGTCGGCGAGGTTGAGGGAGCCGCGGGCGAACTCGCGGCGGCGCGCCAGGGTGTCCGGGGTGGGGTGGGTGTGGGCGGAACCGGGGTCGGGCAGGGTGATCTTCCAGGCGCCGGGGTCGCCGATCTGGGCCAGGAGGGTGGCGTGGTTGACCGCGACGATCTGGTTGACGGCGGGGTCGTGGCTGCGGTCGGCGGCGGCCACGGCCTGTTCCATCCACCGGCGGTGGGTGTCGACCGAGTCGGAGGTGTCGCGGGGTACGGCGAGCGCGCACATGGCGCGGGCGGCCAGGTCGGGGCGGGTGGACAGTTCGGCGGTGGCGCGCACGAGTTCACCGCGGGCGGTGCGGCCCCGGGCTGCCTGGTTGAGCAGGAGCAGCCCCAGTTCCATCCGGAGTTCGCCGCGTTCGGCGGTGCTGAGGCCGGGGGTGGTGAGCGCGTCGCGCAGCAGGGCGATGGTGTGTTCGGCGCTGATGCCGGTCAGGGCGGCGCGGCCGAGTTTGAGGGTGAGTTCGCAGCGGCGGCGCGGGGGCAGGCTGCGGCGGGTCAGGGCGTCGCGCAGCAGGGTGACGGCGGTGGTGTCCTCCCCCTGGGCCAGGGCGAGGTCGGCGGCGTGTTCGGCGTGGTTGGTCCAGGCGTCCAGGAGCCCGGCCTCGCGGGCGTGGTGGGCCAGCCGGGCGTGGTCGGGGTCGGGGGCCTGGGTCAGTGCGTCGAGGGCGGCGCGGTGCAGGCGGCGGCGCTTGTCGCGGGGCAGCGCGGTGTAGCAGACCTGGCGCAGGAGCGGGGTGGCGATGGTCAGGGTCGCCGGGTCGGTGGTGTGCAGCAGGCCGCGGCGGCAGGCACGGGCCAGGGCCTTCTCGGCGCGGTGCGGGGGCAGGCCGGCCACGTGGGCCAGACGGGTCTCACTGGAGGGGGTGTCCAGGACGGCGGCGGCGCGCAGGAGTCGGCGGGTGTCGCGGTCCAGGGCGCGCAGGCGGTGGATCCACCAGTCGCGCAGGGCAGCGGGGACGGGGGGCCGGGTGGGGACGGCGGGTTCGGTGGGGGTGAGGGTGGCCAGGTGGCGCAGGGTTTCGACGGCGGCCAGGGGTTGGCCACCGGTCCAGGCGTGCAGGCGGTGGGCGTCCTGGGGGGTGAGGGGGGTGGGGGTGGCGAGTTCGCGGGCGAGGGTGCGCAGGTCCTCGGGGGTG
Organism: Nocardiopsis sp. KDC1DS13DA1; assembly: GCF_055632325.1. Classification (NCBI taxonomy): domain Bacteria; kingdom Bacillati; phylum Actinomycetota; class Actinomycetes; order Streptosporangiales; family Nocardiopsidaceae; genus Nocardiopsis; species Nocardiopsis sp. KDC1DS13DA1. The sequence continues at coordinate 209,655 of NZ_JBVMUY010000005.1, read as the reverse complement.
AGCGGGTCGAGGGTGAGTTCGTCGTGGGCGGTGGTGGCCGGGGCGAGCGCGGCCAGGGCGGCCACGGGGAAGGACCGGGGCAGTTCCTCGGGCCGGTAGGTCAGGACGAGGGAGAGGGTGGGGGGCAGTCGGGGGGTGAGGTAGTGCAGGAGGTCGCGGGTGGTCTGGTCGATCCACTGCACGTCCTCCACCACCAGGACGGCCGGTCCCAGGGCGCCGAGGAGTTCGGTGAAGGCGCGGTAGGCGCGGTGTTGGTCGTCGGCGGGGCTGGCCGCGGGCGGTAGGGGGTCGGGCAGGCGGTCGCCGTGCTCGGGCATGAGGGCGTGCAGGGCGCCGCACAACGGGCTGAGGCCGTCGGGGATGGGGGCGTCGCGCAGGGCTTCGATGACGGGGGCGAGGGGGAACGGTTCGGCCCGGGGCGGGCAGTGGCCGGTCAGGACCGTCGTGTCCGTGGCCTCGTGGAGTTCCTGGACCAGTCGGGTCTTTCCCGAACCGGCGGACCCGGCCACGAGGACGAGGTGTCCGGGGTCTGCCGCGGTGCGCAACTGCCGTCGTTCCCGGGCGCGTCCGACGAGCGGGGGGGAGCACACCTACCGAACGGTATAGCGACATGCCGCCGAGGAAAAGGGGGTGGTGTCATACGGATCCGGTGCGCTGGGCGGTGGAAGTGGACAGTCTGCCAACCTGTGCGGGGGTGCCCACCTGGGCTGGGGGTGGTGGTCCGGGGTGCGGGTGGATAGTCTGCGCGCGGAACGCGGGCGTGCGGCGGGAGGGCGGGGCGTGGTGCAGACGGTGATCGTGGTCGTGTCGGTGTTGTCGGTGGTGTTGACCGGACTGTTCGCCGGGCTGTTCCTCGCGTTCTCGGTGGCGGTGATGCCGGGGTTGCGGCGTGCGGGTGACCGGTCGATGGTCGAGACCATGCAGGGCGTCAACGTCGCCATCCTCAATCCGTTGTTCGCCCTGGTCTTCATGGGTGCCCCGGTGGGGGCGCTGGCGACGGCGGTGCTGTACGCCGTGGCCGGGGCGTGGGCGGCGGCCGGGTGGGGCGCGGTCGCGGCGGCGTCGCTGGCGGCGGTCCTGGCGGTGACGTTCACGGCCAACATCCCCAGGAACGACGCGCTGGAGGAGGCGGGTCCGGCCGCGGACATCGCCGACCCGGCGGCGGTGCGGGCCGCGTTCGAGGCGGGCTGGGTGCGGTGGAACCACGTGCGCAGCTGGCTGTCGGCGGTGGCGCTGGTGTGCGCGGCTGTGGCCCTGGCGGTGGGGTAGCCCGCGGCGGTGGAGTGCCGGACGTCCGGCGCGGCGGCCGGGCCGGTCAGGGGCACCGGTCCGGGTCAACGCGGTGTGTGGGGTGCGGGCGTCTCGTCCTGCCGCGCGCGGGCGGACCGCAGGAGCGGTAGCGGGGCCGCAAGGAGGGCCAGCCCGGCGATCGCGACGGCCGCGCGCAGGCTCGTGACCGAGGCCAGCAGGCCCCACAGGCAGGTCAGGGCGGCGACGGTGGCCTTGCCCGACACCGACCACGCGGTCAGGGTGCGGGTGAGCCGGTCGGCGGGGATCTGTTCGAGCCGGTGGGTGGCGTAGACGGGGTTGAACACGCCCGTGCACGTCATCAGGGCGCACTGGACGGCGATGACGAACACGAGTCCGCCCGTGCCGGACGGGGTGAGGGCCAGGGCCACCGGCCAGCACACCCGCAGTGTCCCGGAGGTGAGCAGTACCGCGCGCTGACCGAACCGCGCGACGAGCGGGGGTGCCAGCCGCGCGCCGACCAGTGCGCCGACGCAGGGCAGCGCGAAGGCCAGACCGTACTGCCAGGGCGCGAAGGCCAGGTGGTCGAGCATGAGCACGGCCAGCAGCGGTGACGTCGCCATGATCAGCGCGTTGACCAGGATCGTGTGCAGGAACAGGGGGCGCAGCCCCGGGTGGGTCAGCAGGTACCGCCACCCCTCGGACACCTCGCGCCAGCCCGGCCGCGCGGGGTAACGGTGGCGGGCGGGCGTCTCCTCGGCGGCCCTGACCGCTCCGATCCCCAGCGCCGAGAGCAGGTGGCTGACCGCGTCGGCCGCCACGGTCAGCACCGGGCCGAACAACCCGACCGCGACCCCGCCCAGCGGTGGGCCGACGACGGTGGCGGCCCAGGTGGTCGACTCCAACCGGCTGTTGGCCGTCAGCAGGTGCTCCGGGCGTACGAGGGCCTTCAGGTACGCTCCCCCGGCCGCCCGGAAGGTGATGTCGGCGGCGGCGACCACGACGGACACGGCCACCAGGTGGAGGTAGCTCAGCCAGCCGAGCCAGAAGGCGACCGGGACGCTGGCCAGCGCTCCGAACCGGGCCAGGTCCGCCGCGACCAGCACCGGACGTTTGCGGTGGACCTCCACCCACGGGCCGAGCGGAACGGCCGCCAGCGCGCCCACCGTCAGCCCCGCCGCCGCCAGCAGCGACACGCGGGTCGGACCGGCGTCCAGTACGAGGATCGCGATGAGCGGGAAGGCGCCGAACGCGAGCCAGGTGCCGGACGCGCTCATCGCGTGGGCCGCCCACAGCCATCCGAACGGCCCGCCCAGTCTGGTCCGCATACCCGGTGCCTCCCGTACGGCTCGACCGATGGTGGACAACGTGTGGTTGTCGACGACCATCCAAGAGGGTCGGTGAAACGGCTGGCAAACAACGAACGGTGCTCTCCGGTACAACCCGGAGTTGTGTTCCTAGGATGATGGTGTGAACCTCGACTCCGTACGCACCTTCGTCACCGTCGCCGACACCGGGCAGTTCCAGGCGGCCGCCGCCGACCTGGCGGTCACCCAGCAGGCCGTCTCCAAGCGCGTGTCCGCCCTGGAGAGGACCCTGGGGGTGCGGCTGTTCACCAGGGACGGGCGCGGCGCCGACCTCACCATCGACGGGCAGGCGTTCCTGCCGCACGCCCGCGCGCTGCTGCGGGCCCAGGAGCGGGCCCTGGCGTCGGTGCGGCCCGGTCACCGCCCGCTGCGCCTGGACGTGATCGGTCGCCGCCTGGCCCCGGCCGACCTGCTGCGCGACTTCCACCGCGCCCACGAGAGCGTCGAACTCGACGTCGTGACGCTCTTCGACGCCGACGCGGCCGTGGCCGCCGTCCGCTCCGGAACGGTCGACGCCTCCTTCCGCGCGCTGCCCCCGTCCCACGCGCGGCTGCCCGAGGGGGTCGTGTCGGCGCGTGTGCTGGACGAGCCCCTCCAACTCCTGGCCGGACCCGGCCACGTGTTCGCCCGCGCCCGGTCGGTCACCCCCGTCCAGCTCGCCGGACACCGGCTCTGGATGCCGGGCCTGGTGTCGGGAACCGAGTGGGCCGCCTACTACGACGCCCTCGCGGCCGCGTTCGGCCTCACCATCGAGGTGACGGGGCCCGACTTCGGCACCGAGCCGCTCCTGGACATGGTCGCCGATTCCCCGTCGCTGGCGACCCTGGTGGGTGGGCGCACGCGTCTGGTCTGGCCCGCCGACGCGGGGCTGCGCCGGGTGGACCTGCGCGACCCCACACCCGTGTACCCGCACTGCCTGCTCTGGCGCCTCGACAACCCGCACCCCGACCTGGTCGCGTTGCGCGACCACCTCGGGTCCGCGCGCCCCTCGCCGGGCGCCGCCGGGACGTGGACGCCGTCCTGGGCGCGCGGGGCTCTGTCCACGGCGGGGCCGGATGGGCGACAATCGCGGCCATGAGTGGACTGAACAAGCGTGCGGACATGTTCCTGGACCCCCGGGACGACCCCCGTGTGGACGGGCCGCGGTTGGGCGACGAACGCGCCACCCTGATGGGGTTCCTTCGCGACCAACGGCTGACGTTGGAGATCAAGTGCGAGGGGTTGGACGCCGGGCAACTGGCGCGCAGGGCGGTGGAACCCTCGACGATGTCGCTGCTGGGGCTGGTGCGTCACATGGCGGAGGTGGAGCGGACCTGGTTCCGGCGGCGGCTGTCGGGACTGGACGTGCCGATGCTGTTCTGCACCCCCGGGGACCCCGACGCCGAGTTCGACGGGGCGGTCGCCGAACCGGAGGTGGTCGAGCAGGCCTGGCGGCTCTGGCGCGAGGAGGTGGCCTTCACCGACGGCTTCGTGGCCCGCACGGCGTCACTGGGCCAGACCTTCGAGATCGACCGGCACGGAACCATGTCGCTGCGTGAGGTGCTGGTGCACATGGTGGAGGAGTACGCGCGCCACAACGGTCACGCCGACCTGCTGCGTGAGCGCATCGACGGCCGACTCGGCCAGTAGCGGGCGCGCGGACCCGGACCGCGCGCCCGCGCCTGGGGGCCCGGCCGTGTGCGCCCGCCGCCATGGCCTCGCGGCGGGCGCCCGCACCGGGGTCAGCCCACGCCGGCGGCGTCGGTGCCGGCGAGCCCGGACAGCAGGGCGTTGACGTCGCGCACACACCCGCCGCACCCGGTGGTGGCGCGGGTGGTGTCGGCGATGGCCTCGCGGGTGCGGGCCCCGTCCAGCCACGCCTGTTCGATGGTCTCGCGCGTGACGGCGTTGCACCGGCACACCAGCGTCTGCTGGCCGGTGTCGGACCCGGCTTCGGGGGCGGCCGTGGGCAGCCCCTGGACCAGGGCGAGCCGGTCGGCGGGTACGGGGGCGCCGCTGTCGAAGAGCTGGGACAGGGTGGCGGCGGCCTCGGGGAAGCCCAGCAGGACGGCGCCGACCACGCGCTCGTCGCTGACCACGAGCTTGGCGTAGCGGCCCCCGTGCGGGTCGCTGACGGTCACCGTCTCCAGTCCCTCGGTGTCCTCGTCGTCGTGGACGCGGCCGAACGCGGTCAGTTCGATGCCCTCGGCCTTGAGCCGGGTCAGCGGGCTGGAGCCGGTGTAGGCGGCGTGCGGTGCGGCACCGGTGAGCCGCCTGGCGAGGACGGAGGCCTGCTCCCACCCGGGTTGGACCAGCCCGGCGCCGCCGCGGGGGTGCTGGGCGCAGTCGCCGATGGCGTGCACGCGCGCGTCGGAGGTGGTCAGGGTGTCGTCGACCAGGACGCCGTGTTCGACCTCGATCCCGGCGTCCTTGGCCAGTTCGGTGTTGCCGCGCACCCCGGCGGTGACCACCAGGGCGTCGCCGGGCAGGACGCGGCCGTCGTCCAGTTCCAGGCCGGTGCCGGGCACCCAGCGGGAGGCGACCCGCCAGGAGTGCACGGTGACGCCGAGGGCGGCGTACTGGTCGGCGAGGATGCGGGCGGCGGGCTTGTCGATCTGGCGGCGCATGATCCAGGGCGAGGACTCCACGACCGACACGCGCATGCCGCGTCCGACCAGTCCGCGGGCGGCCTCCAGGCCCAGCACGCCGCCGCCCAGGACGACCACGGGCGCGCCGGGGCGGGCCAGGGACAGCACGCGTCGGCAGTCGGCCAGGTCGCGCAGGGCGGTGACCCCCTCCCCCGGGCGGCCGTCGGGGGCGGCCACGCCGGTGATGGGCGGGAAGGCGGCGCGGGCGCCGGTGGCCAGGACGAGTTCGTCGTAGGACAGGTGGGTGCCGTCGTCCAGGGTGAGGCGGCGGCGCTCGGTGTCCAGGGCGGTGGCGGCCACCCCGGTGCGGACGGTGACGCCCGGGGTGTCGGGGACGGGCAGGCGGATCTGGTCGGGGGTGTAGGAGCCCGCGACCACGCCGGAGAGCAGGACGCGGTTGTAGGCGGCCTGGTCCTCCTCACCGACCACGGTGACGTGGACGCGTTCTCCCTCGGGATCCAGGCGGGCGACCTCCTCGGCGAAGCGGGCGCCGACCATCCCGTTGCCGACGACCACGATCTGACGCGGGGGCGGTCCCTGCGTGGTGCTCATCTGCGGCCTCCTGGTGGTGGTGTGGGTTCCCGGGCGGCGTCGGCCGGGGTGGGCGGGTGGTGTGGTCACGGGCCGGGTTCGGGGTCCAGGCGCACGGCGCTGACCTTGAACTCGGGCATGCGGCTGGCCGGGTCCAGCGCGGGGTTGGTGAGGTTGTTGGCGGCCTGGTCGCCGGCGAAGTGGAAGGGCACGAACACGGTGTCCAGGCGTGCGGTGGGGGTGAGGCGCACGCGGGCGCGGGTGTGGCCGCGGCGGGAGGTGAGGCGGGCCCAGTCGCCGTGGGCGAGTCCGGCGCGGGCGGCGGTGTCGGGGTGGACCTCGACGTAGGCCTCGGGTTCGGCGCCGGTGAGTTCGGGGACGCGGCGGGTCTGGGCTCCGGACTGGTAGTGGCCCATGAGCCGCCCGGTGGTGGCGATGAGCGGGTAGTCCTCGTCGGGGGTCTCGGCGGGCGGGCGGTGCGCGACGGGGATGAGGCGGGCGCGGCCGTCGGGGTGGGCGAAGGAGTCCAGGAACAGGCGCGGGGTGGGCGCGGTGTCGGCGCGCACGGGCCAGTAGAGGGCCTCGCCGTCGGCCAGGCGGTCGGGGGTGGCGCCGGAGTAGTCGGCGGTTCCCCCGGCGGAGGCGTGGCCGAGTTCGGCCAGGACGGTGTCGGGGTCGGTGGGGAAGCGTTCGGCGGGCTGTCCCAGGCGGGTGGCCAGGTCGGCCAGGACCTCCAGGTCGGTGCGCACGCCCTCGGGGGGTTCGGCGGCCTTGGCGCGGCGCAGGATGCGGCCTTCCAGGTTGGTCATGGTGCCCGACTCCTCGGCCCACTGGGCGACGGGCAGGACGACGTCGGCCATGGCGGCGGTGTCGGACAGGACGAAGTCGGCGGCCACGAGCAGGTCGAGGGAGGCCAGGCGGTCGCGGACGCGGTCGGCGTCGGGGGCGGAGACGACGGGGTTGGAACCGAACAGGAGCATGGCGCGCGGTCCGCCGTCGGTGCCCAGGGCGTCGAGGAGTTCGAAGGCGCTGCGGCCGGGGCCGGGCAGGACGCCGGGGTCCACGCCCCACACGGAGGCGACGTGTTCGCGGGCGGCGGGGTCGTCGATCCGGCGGTAGCCGGGAAGCTGGTCGGCCTTCTGGCCGTGTTCGCGCCCGCCCTGGCCGTTGCCCTGGCCGGTGATGCACCCGTAGCCGGAGCCGCGGCGGCCGGGCAGGCCCAGGGCCAGGGAGAGGTTGATCCAGGCCGAGACGGTGTCGGTGCCCTTGGCGTGCTGTTCGGTGCCGCGGCCGGTGAGTACGTAGGCGGACCGGTTGCGGGCGGCCCGGCCGAGCAGGTCGGCGGCGTGGCGGAGCTGGGCTGCGGGGACGCCGGTGACCTGCTCGGTGCGTTCGGGCCACCAGGCGGCGGCGTGCCGCCAGGCCTCGTCGAAGCCGTGGGTGCGGGCGGTCAGGTAGTCGGTGTCGGTCCAGCCCTGGACGTGGACGGCGTGCAGCAGGCCCAGGGCCAGGGCCAGGTCGGTTCCGGGGCGGGGGGCCAGGTGCACTCCCCCGTTGTCGAGGGCGACGCGGGCGGTGCCCGACCGGCGCGGGTCGATCACGATGAGCGTGGGCGCGGACAGGTGCCCCATCATCGGCGGCATGGTCTCGGCGGGGTTGGCGCCCGCCAGGAGGACCACCTCGGCCCCGGCCACGTCGGTGAGGGGGAAGGGCATGCCCCGGTCCAGGCCGAAGGCCTTGTTGCCGCCGGCCGCGGCCGAGGACATGCAGAACCGGCCGTTGTAGTCGATCTGTGAGGTGCCCAGCGCCAGTCGGGCGAACTTGCCCAGGGTGTAGGACTTCTCGTTGGTGAGTCCGCCGCTGCCGAACACCGCGACCGTGTCGGGGCCGGACTCGGTGCGCAGCGCGCCCAGGCGCGCGGCGACGAAGTCCAGCGCCGTGTCCCAGTCCACCTCGGTGAACTCCGCGTCCCTGTCCTTGCGCAGCAGGGGCCGGGTGAGGCGGTCGGGGACGGTGAGGACCTCGGTGGAGGTCCAGCCCTTGCGGCACAGCCCGCCCCGGTTGGTGGGGAAGGCCGCCGGACGGGCGGTCAGGCGGCCGTCCGGTCCGGTGTCCAGGTGCATGGCGCACTGGAGCGCGCAGTAGGGGCAGTGGGTCGTGGTGCTCTGGCGTTGGGTCATCGTGCGACGGTCTCCGTGGTGCCGGTGGCCTGGGTCTGGGCGGTGTGCGTGGTGGTGGGTGTGCGCATGTAGACGGCGTAGGTGACGACGGCGCAGACAGCGTAGAAGACCAGGAAGGCGATGAGTCCGGGGGCGGCCGACCCGGTGGCGCGGAAGGACTCGCGGAAGACGAGGTTGATCGCGACGCCGCCGAAGGCTCCCATGGCGCCGATGAGGCCGAGCATGGAGCTGGCGATGCGCTTGTTGTAGGAGTGGGCCTCTGCGGCCGGGGTGCCCGCGGAGATGGCGCTCTGGGCCTTGGCGGCGTAGAGGGACGGGATCATCTTGTAGACGGAGCCGTTGCCGATGCCGGTGAGGACGAAGACGACGGCGAAGACGCCGATGAACAGGGCCAGGTTGTCGATCTGGATGGAGGCGACGGCCAGGCCGGTGGCGATCACCATCGCGATGAAGTTCCAGAAGGTGACGCGGGCGCCGCCGAGGCGGTCGGCCATCTTTCCGCCGACGGGGCGGATGAGGGAGCCGATGGCGGGACCGAGGAAGGTGACGGAGGCCGCCTGGAGGGGCTCGAGGCCGAACTGGTTCTGCAGGAGCAGACCGAAGGCGAACCCGAAGCCGATGAAGGAGCCGAACGTGCCGATGTAGAGGAAGGACATGATCCAGAAGTGCCGGTCACGGGTGGCGGCGATCTGGGCGGACACGTCGGTGCGGGCGCTGGTGAGGTTGTTCATGCTCCGGAGGGCGACCACGATCGCCAGCAGGATGAACGGGGCGTAGAACAGCGGGACCAGGTGTCCGGAGGCGGCGGTGAACAGGGCGATGACGGCCAGGCCGACGAGCTGGACGGTGGCCACCCCGATGTTGCCGCCGCCCGCGTTGAGGCCGAGCGCCCAGCCCTTCTCCTTCTCGGGGAAGTAGAAGTTGATGTTGGCCATCGAGGAGGAGAAGTTGCCGCCGCCCACGCCCGCGGTGGCGCCCAGGACCAGGAACAGCCAGTAGGGGGTGTCGGGGTTCTGGATCAGGTAGAACGCCAGCACCGTGGGGATGAGCAGCAGGGACGCGGAGATGATCGTCCAGTTGCGCCCGCCGAAGATCGGCACGGCCAGGGTGTAGGGCACGCGCAGGATCGCGCCGACCAGGGCGACGAGCGAGACGAGCAGGAACTTCTGTTCGGGGGCCCAGTCGAACCCGGCGGCGGGGGTCATGAACAGGGCGAGCACCGACCAGATGCTCCAGATGGAGAATCCGATGTGCTCGGACAGGATCGACGCCCACAGGTTGCGCTTGGCGATGGGTCGGCCGGTCTCCCGCCAGAAGGTGGGGTCCTCGGGCTCCCAGTGGGTGATCCAGGACCGTCCGGTCCGCTGGCTTGCTGAGCTGGTCTCGGGGGCCACGACCAGGCCTTCCTACTCGACGGTGATGACAAAACCGAAGGTAGGAAGCCTGCATTGCCTGGAGGTGTCGCGTCGTAACACGCGGGAAACAGTCGGCTCACCCGAGGGCCCCGACCTCGGTGAGAACCGCGTTCTCGCAGGTGGAGTGGGGTGCCTACGGAGTGGATGTGGTGTGTGACACTTTCGCTCGGCCGGTCGGCTCCGGGGCGCCGGTGCGGCGGATGCGGGTGGTGTCGGCCACGCCGCGGGCCGCCCTCCGGCACCAGGGTGGGCGAGATGCGCGCCATCACGGACCCTGGCGGATGCGGGGTCTTTTTTGGGGTCCGGAGCGAGCTGAGATGAGCTGGAACGGTTCCGATGCTCCAGATGTGCTCCGGACCGGTTCCCCGTGTGCTCCAGATCGCGAACGGGAGTGCCGCCTCCCAGGAGCGTCGGACCGTCCGCCAGCTGTTGCTGTGCCACAACCCCCTGACCACGTGGACTCTCGATCACGACCCCCACCAGCCGCCGCCCCGGCGCACACACGCCGGGACTGATGACCTGGCGGCCCTGGACCGTCAGGCGCTGCACGCGGTCCGTCGCACCGGTGGGGGTTGGGGCCTGGTCGTCCTCTGCCCGCACCCCGGCTTCCGCGGCCACGTGCGCGATCGGAGGTCCGGCGTCGATCCGCGGACACGAGCGCGGACGTCCTTCGAGGGTCAGCGGTGCGTCCCGACGCCCCCGGCTGGTGGCGTTCCTGGGCTCGCGGCTGTGTTCACCGGGAGCACCAGGATCCCAGGGCTCCCGCGTGAGCGGCTGTGCGCGGCGTCAGCGTGCGAACTTTTCGATGGCCGCCGGGGTGACGGGGGTGAAGAAGTTGACGAGGTTGCCGTCGGGGTCACGGAACAGCAGTGACCGGTTGCCCCAGGGCATCGTGGTGGGCTCGTTGACGAAGTCTGTGACGAAGCCGGTCAGGTTCTGGTGGACGCGGTCCACGTCGTCGACGAGGAACTCGGTGATCACGCTGTGGTTGTCCGCCGGGCGGGCAGAGTCCGGGGCGAACAGCGGGACGGTGCGGGTGCCGGCGATCGCGAGGGTGGCGCCTGTGGTCCTGAGTTCGGCGAAGTCCTTGGTGGCCCACGTCGCCCTCGCCCCTGTGGCTCGCTCGTAGAACTCGACGAGGCGTGCTACGTCGCTGGTGATGATGCGGATCGAGACGAAGTCCATGGGGATCTCCTTGGTTGTGACGGAGCCGTGCACGTCGCAGGCTAGGAGAAATAGTGGACAGAATCGGTCCTGTATGTGCGTTAGTCTGCGAACGTGCCTCGACCCACCGGCCGCGTGCTGACACTTCTGGAGCTGCTGCAGTCGGGCGGCATCCGGACGGTGGCCGAACTCGCCGACCGGCTCGGTGTCCAAGGGCGCACCGTACGGCGGTATGTGGACCAACTGATCGACCTGGGCGTGCCCGTGGAATCGGTGCGCGGCCGTCACGGCGGGTACCGACTCGCCCCCGGCTACCGCCTGCCTCCGCTCATGCTCAGTGACGACGAGGCGCTGGCCGTGCTGCTCGGCCTGGTCGCCGGCCGCCGAGCAGGGTTGACGACGACGGAGCGCACGGCGAGCGAGACGGCATCAGCGAAGATCCGGCGGGTACTGCCCAGGCGCATCGCCCGTCGCCTCGACACACTCCTGGAAGCTCTCGCCTTCACGGATCAGCCCGATGATCTCGACACCCCGGACGCCGAGGTCCTGCTCACCGTCGCCGGTGCGGTGCACCACCGCCAACCGGTCTCGATCCGCTACACCGACCGCGACGGGCGGCGCAGCGAACGCACGCTGCACGCGTACGGGATCGTCGCCCACGCGGGCCGGTGGTACGTCACGGGCAAGGACGCCCGGCTCGGCGCGGACCGAACCTTCCGGCTCGATCGCATCGCGAACGCGCGAACCCTGCCCGGCTCGTTCGAAGCGCCCGTGGGTCCCGATCCGGCACATCGCCTGTTGTCGGGCTTCGCCACGGCCGAGTACCGGCACGAGGTGACCTTGCGGATCCACGGGACAGTGGAGCAGATCCGCGCCCGACTTCCTGCCAGCGTCGCGAACCTGGAGGAGTGCGCGTCCGTGTCGGGCGAGGACCGGACGACCGAGCGCTGGCGGCGCGTCGAGCTGCGGGCGGAGCGGCTCGATTGGTTGCCTCCGGTACTCGCCTCACTCGACCGGCCGTTCGTCATCGAGCGTCCGGATGAACTGCGCGACCTCGTCACCGCGCTCGCCGATCGACTCGCCTCCTACGCCCGACAAGCCTGACCGCGACGCACCCATGTCGCGGGATGGCGCGCCTGGATGAGTCATTCCCCGCCGCGGACACCCGTGCCCCGGTTCCGGCCCTGGTCGACCACCCGCGACGGCGGCCCGCGCAGGCTGGCCGACTGGTGCGAAGGCAACGACCACCTCGCGACCGCCCGCACGTGGCACGTGCAAGCCGTCGACAGCGGCCACCCCGGCCACGCGCCCCTCGCGGTTCGGTCGGCACCAGGGCCGGCCGGGCGGGCGGGGAGGAACCAGCGGACGGTGACGCTCCCAGCGACGAAGGCTGGGAGCGTCACCGTGACCGGCTGTGACGCTCGGGGCGGGTGGCGGCCGTGGTCACCCGGATCACCGGTGGGGACCTTCCTCGCACCGTCCGTCGGGCGTCCTTGCGTGTGCCGGATGCCTGGCACGCGGGTGCGGTAGGTGACACTTCCGCCGCGGTGTCAGTCCCGAGCGTTGGACCGACGGGTACCGGAGGTGTTCATCGCCAGGCCCAGGACCAGGCCGACGGCGATGCCGATCGCGACGTTGCCCATGGCCACACCGATCGCGACGCCGACACCGAGTCCGAACGCCAGCCACATGCCCGAGGCGGCCCTGTTGGTGCACGGCTTCTTCATGGACGTCCCCTCCGTGTGTCTCGGTCGTGGGTTGGACGCGCGGGCGGGGTGGTCGGTTCCGTCGGTCGCCACGGAGACCGGTCGGGGTTCGCTGGGGCCGTGGCCCCGCCACGGGTGGGGCTCTCGAATCCGCAGCGGGTTCGGGCCGGCCCCTCCGGTCACTCGGCGCCCGGACGGGGAAGGCGCCGGTGGTCAGGCGCCTTCGTCGTCCCGGTCGTGCTGGTGCTGTTCGAACAGCAGACCGTAGCGGTCGATCCGCCACAGCTGGGCGAGCAGGAAGGTGACGGTGCCCAGGACGACCGGCCACGGGTCCAGGACGACCAGCCCCCAGCCGATGAGGGCGAAGCCGACCAGCCCGGTGGCGATGAGCCAGCGCAGGACGGTGCGGTGGGTGGCCGGGGTGCGGCCCCGGACGTGCAGCTGTTCGCCGTAGATGCCCCGCGCGGCCCAGCTGGTCGGTTCCACCGGGCGGAAGACGCGGACGTTGAGCAGCAGCCACGCGATGACTGCGGCGACCGCGACCAGGCACCACCAGCCGATCCACTCCCGGCTCCACACGGCCAGCTCGAAAGCGGGCACGGCCGCGAAGCGGGTCCACACGCTCCACGGGTTGGCGTGCCGCCGCCAAGCCTCGTCGGTCATGCCGTGAGCGCTCTCGATGACGTTCTTCATGGGGGCTCCCTTCGATGGTGAAACTATAAAAACACATAAGATTTTTGTTTTCAACGAACCCTGGTAGACGGCACGAGCCGTCCGCCCCGCCGTCGGCCTTTCGGTCCGGAGCCGCTCGGTGCCGGTGGGGGGGACGCGTGGCCGCGGCGGGTTCGGGCGGACCGTCCAGACCCGCGCCCCCGAGGGCCGCGCACCCGGGCTCGTGGAAGGTCGTCGCGGATGTCGGCCGTCACCGGCTCTCGCCCGGGTCGGCCGCCGGCCACCGTCCCCGTCGCACGGCGGCGCCTTCCGGGGCGCCCCGAGAGGCGCCGCGGGGTGGTCCAGATCCCTCATCCGGGCCGGGTGCCTCACCTCGCTCCAGGATGATCCGGTGATGTTCGTCCACGCCCGGGGGATCCGCGGCCTGTCCGGTCGCGTTCGACCGTGCGGACCTCGGCGGCCCCCGCGGTGAGAACGGAGGCGCGAGCGTCGACGCGGCCGGAGCGGCCCGGCTAGCATCGGACACGTGTTCCGCCGCGAGCCCCCGTTCACCCTTCCCCCACTCGCTCTCGCAGCAGGACTGACCCTCCTGTGGCACGCCGTGCTCTTCACGGCCGCCGAACTCGTCCCCTCCCAGGAAGCCCCCCATCTGGGTGCCACGGTGATCACCCTCTGCACCCTGCCGGTGCCGGTGATCGCTGCACTTGCCGTGGGCGGATGGCGCCACACGGGTTTCGCGCCGATCCGCACGGGCGTCGCCGGTTTCGGGGTGACGGTGCCCCTGTTCCTGGTCAGTGCCGTCTACGTCGTGCCGGGTATCGAAGGCGACGGTCGGACGCTGCTACGTCTGGCGGTGTTCTGCGTGGTCGTCGCGGTCACTGAGGAGAGCTTGTCCCGAGGCGTCGTCCAGCGTGTGCTGACCCCGATGGGACGGCTGCCCACAGCGGTCTGGGTGGGCGTACTCTTCGGACTGGGCCACGCGCTGTCGGGCGCCTGGTTCGGCCGGGACCCCGCAGACACGCTGTTCCAGGTGGTGAGTACCGCGGCGTTCGGGTTCGGCTACTCGGCCGTCCGGTTCCACCTGACCACGATCTGGCCGTTGGCGGCCGCGCACGCGCTCTACAACTTCGCGCAGTACGCCAGCCCCGGAGCCGCTCCCTGGCCCGTGCAGTTGGGTGTGGCCGCCGGTTTCCTCTGCTACGGGCTGTGGCTCGTGCGCCGCCTCGATCGCCGATCGAGCCCTGAGGGGGAGGCGCCCGCTCCCGCCGGGTCTCCGTGACGGCGCACCGCGCCGGTCCTCCACCCGGGGAGGAGCCGGACGTGCGGGCCCGGCGGTGGTGCCGAAGGCCGCGGGCCCATGAGAAGGAGGCGGCTCCGACCAAGACGAGGTTCCAGCCGCCGAGGCGCCGATGGTCCCCGTACCCGTGACGACGGCGTCACACGCGCGCCCGCCCCCCTCCGGTCGGTTCCGCGGGGACCGGGCCCGGTACCGGGTCGCCCCGCCACGTCACCGGACCCCGGGGCCAGTCCCCGGGGACGACGCGGCACCGTTCGGGGGTGCGCCATCCGGTGCGGTCGCCGCCGGTGAGGTTGACCAGGACCGCGTCGTCCTCGGCGACGACCCCCTCGCGGCGCATGCGCAGCGCACCCGCCAGGGCGGCGGCGCTGGCGTGGCACACGCGCAGGCCCTCGGTCTCCTCCAGCAGGTCGCGGGCCGCGCGGATCTCGTCCTCGCCCACCGAGGTGATCCGGCCGCCGCTGTCGAGGCAGACCTGGCGGACGTAGGGGTAGGTCTGGGTGGGGTCCCCGCAGAGGATGGCCTCGGCCGACCCCCGGGGGTCGCGTACGACGTGCCGTGGGGCGATGGCCCGCGCTCCCTCCCCGAAGGCGTGGGCCATCGGCGCGCATCCGGCCTGCTGTACCGCCGTGAACCTCGGCAGACGCGAGAGCCGCCCCAGGAACCGGTACTCCAGGGCGCCCTTGTAGGCGGCCAGGAGGCCCATGCCGCTGCTGACGGCCTGGAACACGTGGTCGGGTTCCTCGTCCATCTGGTCGAACGCCTCCAGGTAGGCCAGTTTCAGGCCCTCGCGGCGGGCGACGTTGAAGAAACCTCCCTCGGCGAAGGCGCCCGTGTGGTCGGCGAAGCGCCGCGCGGCGCGCCCGGCCGTGACGAAGTCGCCCTCGACGAGGTAGGTGGAGACCGCAGGGTGGTCGGGGTAGTTGAGACGGTGGTGGAAGCGCCGACCGCAGAACAGCGCGAGTTCGATGCCCTCCAGGAACTGCACCCCGTGCGCGTAGGCCGTGGAGCTGTTGCCCGTGGAGGCCGTGACGAACCGGCGTACGCCGAGTTCGGTGAGCCTGGACAGGCTGACGGAGGCGATACGGTCCTTGGTGCTGCGGGTGGGGTTGTCGCTTTCGTTCTTCAGGGTGAGGCGGGACATTCCCACCCGCGCGCCGAGGTTCTTCGCGGTGAAACAGGGGGTGTTTCCCTCGCCCATCCAGTGGAGGGCGTTCCTGTCGCGGACGGGAAGCAGGTCGAAATACCTTCGGAGTGGATTTCTCTCGATTTTCCGTGATTCGCCGTCCAGGGAAACGGACGCCAGGTCGTGGAAGGCGTCGACCGCCCCGCCGCACGCGGAGCAGCGGTGGTCCGCCTCACGGCCGGGCGGCTGTTCGCACAGCACACACGCCAGGGTGAAACCGCCCTCCGGTGACTCCGCGGACGTACGTGTCATCAATGCCTCGTAGCGCAGGGGCAGGCTCATGGATTCCTTCCCGTCGGGTGGAGAGGTGCCGCGTGCATGCGCCGGGCGGACGCGCACGGCCGACAGCCCGCATTGCTTTTTCCCGTCCGGCCTCCGCGGGAACCCCGCCTCCGGGAAATTTTCTTTCCGGGCTCGCCGGAGTTCGGGAAATCGAGAGGGAAACGGCGTGTCAGATATGCGGAATGGTTTTCCCGCTATCGGGGAATGGTCCGGTTTCGGCGGTTCGCGGAGGGTGTGGCCGCGCCGGGCCCCGGGGCGCGGGTGGACGAGGACGGCCCCCGAGCTGTGCCGGGAGACGCTGAGGAGCGAAGGCGCCGGACTCGCGGACTCCTGCCGACGCGAGGTCCACGCGGCTAGCGCGGGTCGCGCCGTCGGGCCAGGGCGACCAGTTCGTCGACGGAGGCCACCCGGGCGCACTCGTCCTCGGTGAGCCGGTTGACCAGGGCGCGCAGCCGCTGGGCCCGGTCGGTGGTGGGCAGCTCCCCCGCGTACACGTCGGGGAGCCACAGCTCGAATCCGCACACCGCGCGCACCGAGTGGCGGTGCGGGGCGCTGCTGACCGCCCGGGCCACGCGGACGGCGTGCTCGTTGCCGGGCGCGACCCCGCTCCGGTCCGGCTCCTGGGCGGCGTAGCGGAAACCGTCGGCCAGGTCGCAGGGACCGCAGCCGCGCTGGCCCGATCCGAGGGGGCGGGCGCATTCGGGGCAGGTCTGGCGGTCCAGGGCGGCGTCGACCACGCGCCAGGGGAACCGCTGCGGCTCCTCGGTCACCATGCGGGCCAGGTCGTACTCCTCGGGGGTGCCCTGCCGCACCTGCCACTCCTGGCACAGCTGTGACCACGCGGTCTCGACCTCGTCCGTGATCGCGGCCATGGTGCGGGCCAGGTCCTCGTTGCGCCAGTGGTGCCGGTCGGTGCCCATACCCCGCACGGTAGCCACCGGCCGGGGCGGGGGCCACGGGTTTTTTACCGTGGAGCGGCCGTGTTCACCCCACCGCGGCGGGCGGCTCCCTCCGCCGGGGGACCCGGACTGCCTCCGTGGAGGGAGGTGCCGACGGCTCCGCGGGCCAAGACTGGTCCCGGTCCCGGTCGCAGGGGCCGGGAGAGGAGCCGTGTGATGAGTCAGAGTCCCGCCGTACGGGACGACCACGTCGCCCCAGGGCACGCCGGACCCGAGGGCGGGCCTCCGGATTCTGAGGGGGCCGTCGATCGGGTGCGCCCTGTGTGGGTCCGGGCCGCCGCGTGGGCCGCTGCCGTCTGGTCCCTGGTCTACGGGCTGCTCGGGCTGTCTTGGGGGTCGGGGGCGGGTGGGTTCCCCTTCGGTGAGGGCGACCCCGAGCCGGTGCTGTCCTGGTTCGGATCCGCCACCGCCGAGGTGGGCGGTCCCGTCATCGCGGTGCTGGGCGCCGCGGGGTGTGCGGTGGCCGTCGCGCTGGCGGCGGGGGTGCGTCGGGCGCCGTTCGGTCCCGGGCTGGTGGCCGTCGGCGTCGTGTTCGCCGCGGTGCTGCTCCTGGTCGTCCCCGACTACCGGGTGCTGATGGCCGTGGCCTACTCACCGGTGCTGGTCGTGGGGTGGTCGCTGGGGCTGATCTCGACGGACTCGGTGGCCTCGGTGTTCGCCTGGCCCGTCCTCAACCAGGTGTGGTGCATGGTCGGCGGTTTCCTGTGGCTGCTCGCCGCCCTGGCCCACGGCCGCCGCGGGGCGGGGGCGTGCGACGACTGCGGGCGCACCGGGACCGAGCCGTCCTGGACCACGCCCGAGTCGGCGGCCCGCTGGGGGCGGCGGGCCGTCCTGGTGTCGGTGGCCATGCCGGTCACCTACTGCCTGACCCGGTGGGCGTGGGCTCTGGGCCTGGCCCTGGGCGCGTCGGAGGAGATGGTCGCCCAGATGCCGCTGTCGGTGCGGTTGGCCGCCGCGATGCTGGCGACGATGGGCCTGGGCGGTGCCGTGCTGACCTTCGGATTGGTCCGGCCCTGGGGTGAGGTGTTCCCCCGGTGGATGGTGGGTTTGGCCGGGCGGCGGGTGCCGGTGTGGCTGGCGGTGGTTCCGGCGTCGGTGGTCGCGGTGCTGTTCGTCAACGCCGGGCTGATGTACCTCCGGATCTTCCTGCCCCGGATGATCGAGGACGCGAGCGAGTGGGGCACGGCGGGTCCGGAGTTCCTGTTCCCCCTGTGGGGTGTGGCGTTGGGCGCGGCGACGGTCGCCTACCGCCTGCGCAGGCGGGAGCGGTGCCGGGTGTGCGGTCGCGGCGGCCGGGGCGCGGCGGCCGGGTGAGGAGCGTCGTCGCCCCTGGTCCGGGGCGGGATCCCAGCGGGCCTTCTCCGCGCTCTCCGAGGGCGGAGGAGGCCGGTAGCGGGCCGTGTCCGCTTGCGGACACGCGGAACCCTGGTTCGCGGCGGCCCCCTGTGGTGTCCTTGCCGTCGGACCAGACGCTGAGGGGTGATGGATGGCCCGGCGATTCCGTACCAAGGACGGGAAGAAGGCAGGGGTCGGTGACCAGGTGTGGAGCCAGAACCACTGGCCCTGGGTGATCATCGGTGTCCAGGAGGGGGTCGGCACCACATGGGTGCTCATGGAGCACACCGTGGTCGGCCACGACACCCTCGACATGGCGGTCGAGGACTTCGGGGAGTACATCCACAGGTCCCATCCGCCCAAGGAGGGGTGCCACAGGGCGGGCTGCCAGTACCGCCCGTGGGGTGCCCGCTCCTGAGCCGGGGCGCCGATCGCCGTCACCCACCCCGGATTCACGCCTCGTCCGGTGGTCGGCGGCGGCCGACCACCGGACGGTTCCCGTGTCCTGTCAGACCAGGGTGGAGATGCAGAACGGGTGCCCAGCCGGGTCCGACAGGACCCTCCAGCGGTCGGGGTCCGGCTGGGTCACGGGTACGTCGGCGCCCAGGGACACCAGGTGGGCCTGGGCGGTGTCCAGGTCGTCGACGCCCAGTTCGATGTGGGCCTGCTTGCCCTGCCCGGAGTCCGGCCACGTCGGGCGCCGATAGTCGTCCACACGGGTGAACCCCAGTCCGGCACCGCCCTCCTGTCCGAGCAGGACGAAGTGCGGGCTGGAGAACACGACCGGCAGTCCCAGGGCCCGCTCGTAGAAACGGGCGAGTTCGGCCGGGTCCGAGCAGTCGAACGTGACGGCGGCGTAGCGGATGTTCGGTGCGGAGGGTGCTGGTGTGTGCATGGGCGCAACGCTAGACGGCGTGTAGGTCGGGTTCTGTCCTCAAGTTGTCCGTGTGGACGCGCACGGCCGCGGGCGGGGCCTTCGGCGTCAGCGGGCGAACCGCTTGAGCGCGTCGGTGTCCAGGGTGATCCCGAGGCCGGGGAGCTGCACGGCCTCACCGTAAGGGTGCGTGCTGCGGTCCAGATACTGACCGTGGTGGGGGCGACTGTGCACCACGACGGCGTTGGCGTCACGGTCCACCAACAGGTAGACGCCGATGCCGGTCTGGGCGTAGGCGGCGGGCTTCTCGACCCGGTCGCGTGCGTGGGTGTCGGCGTCCCACGAGGTGACCTCGACGACGGCGAGGACCCCGTCGGGGTCGGCCCACTCACCTGCCTGGTCGAAATGGCCGACCGGGGCGAGGACCCCGTCCGGACGTGCGCGCCCGTTGCGGTAGGTGTCGACTTGGAGTCCCTGGCTGGTGATGTTGAGGTCCAGGTCAGGACGGTGGGCCATGAACTGGCGCAGCAGCCACATGAGGATCGACCCGTGTGCTCCGTCGGTCACCTTGTGGGCCCAGACCTTTCCGTTCAGGTATTCGAGAATGGTCCTTTCGTCGTCCTCGTAGGCGATCGCGGCGAGCTGTTCGAACAGCTCCAGGCTCATCGGAAGCGACGGGGTTTCGGGCGGTGGGTGGTGTTCGGCAACGGTCATGGGCTCCCCCGGAGGGCGTTGCTGCTGGCGTCCTGGACAGCCTGCCACGTCCCGACGACGATCCGTGGGCGTTCGACGGATCGGGTGGTCTTCCGGGGCGGAGTCGGGCATGGGCGCGTTCCTCGGCTGTCTGGGCGGCTCTGACCCAAGGGTAGGTCCCGCCTCCGTCCTGAGCCGGGACCCGACCGGCGCGACGGCGTCAGTCGCCCTGCTCGACCTGCAACCCCCGGACCACCTCCAGCGCCTCCTCGACGTGCTTGTCGACGCCCATCATCGAGTTGAAGACGTGGCGGACCGTGCCCTGGCGGTCGATCACGTAGGTGACCCGGCCGGGGAGCAGGCCGAGCACGTTCGGCACGCCGTAGATCTTGCGGACTCTGCCGCCCTTGTCACTGACCAGGGTGAACGGCAGCCGGTGTCGGTCGGCGAAGGCGGCGTGCCGCTTCGCGGAGTCGGAGCTGACGCCGATCACCTCGGCTCCGGCGTCGGTGAACACCTCGTGGCTGTCGCGGAAGGCGCACGCCTCGGCGGTGCACCCGGGGGTGTCGTCCTTGGGGTAGAAGTACAGGACCACCGTCCGCTCGCCGAGCCGGTCGTGGAGCCGCACCGGGTCCCCGGACTGCGACGGGAGGGTGAAGTCGGGTGCCGTGTCGCCGACCTGGATACCTTGTGCCATGGTGTGCGTCTCCTCCGCTCGGTCGCCGGTGCGGGGGTCCCCGCTCCGCTCCCCAAGGGTGTACCCCCGCTCCGGTCCGCCGCACCCCGAGTCCCGTCGCGACGGCCCGTGCCCGGCGGCGTGCCGCCGGGGACTGTCACGGTTCGGTGATGGGGTGTCGGTATGGATGAGAAACCGATTCTGGTGTTGGGGGCCACGGGTTCCACGGGCCGACGGGTGGCCGCTCTGCTGGGTGAGCGCGGGTGTCCGGTGCGGGCGGCGTCGCGGCGCGGGCGGGTCCGGTTCGACTGGGCCGACCCCTCCACGTGGGAGGGCGCGGTCGACGGAGCCGACGCGATGTATCTGATGGCCCCGGACGGGGTACCGGTCGCGCCCGGGTTCGTGGACCTGGCCGTGCGTCGGGGCGTGCGGCGGATCGTTCTGCTGTCGAGCGGGGCGATCGAGGAGATGGGCGACGAGCGCCTGCTCGACGCGGAGCGGACGGTCAGGGGGTGCGGAGCCGGGTGGACGGTGCTGCGGTGCGACTGGTTCGACCAGAACTTCGACGAGGGCTTCCTCGTGGAGGCGGTCCGTTCCGGGGAGATCGTTCTTCCGGTGGGCGGGGTGAGACAGGCGTTCGTGGACGCCGACGACATCGCGGCGGTGGCGGTGGCCGCGCTGACCGAGGACGGGCACGGGGGGAGGGTGTACCGGGTGACCGGGCCCGAGGCGCTGTCGTTCGGCGAGGTCGCCGAGGTGGTCGGCCGCGTGGCGGGCTACCCGGTGCGGTACGAGCCCGACCCCGAGGCGTTCGTCCGGGTCCAGGTCGCGTCGGGTCTGCCCCGGGAGGCCGCTGAGGGAGCGGTGGCGGCGTTCGCCGCGCTGGTCGCGATGGGTGACACCGTCCCCAGCGACGACGTGTTCCGGGTGACCGGCCGCGCGCCCCGGCCCTTCGCGGAGTTCGCCGCCCGGGCCGCGCCCGCCTGGGCGTGACCTCTCCCCCGGGCCGCGGGCCGTCCACCGCCCGGGGGAGGAGGTCAGGCCTCATGCCTCCAGGCGGTCGGCGTTGGCGGCGAAGGCGTCGCGCAGGTAGGCCGAGAGCCCTTCGGCGTGGGCGTCGACGGCGGTGGTGAAGCGCGCGTCGTCCACGTACAGCTGCCCCAGGCCCCGGTGGATCTGCGGGGTGCAGTCGTAGAACCAGCGGGTGATGTGGTCGCGGTGGCGTTCGGCCAGTTCCATGGCGGCGGCGCTGTCGGCGGGGACGCCCCCGGCCATGGCCCGGGTCAGGTCCCGGTGGATCTCCTCGGCCTCGGCGTTGTGCCGCTCCCAGTCCTGCTTGGTGTAGCGGCCGACGCTGCGCTGGAACCGGGTCCAGGCGTCGGTGCCGCCCCAGCGCCGCTCGGCCTCGGCGTTGTGGGCGTCCACGTCGAAGTCGCCGAAGAGTTCGAGGCGTTCCTCGGCGGTCAGGTCGAGTCCCATGCTGTCTGCCTCCATCAGGTGTTCCAGGGTCCGCGCCACGGTGCGCAGACGGTCGATGCGTTCGGTCACCAGCCGGTGTTGGCGGGCCAGGTGGGCGCGGGTGTCGACCGAGGGGTCGTCGAGCAGGGCCGCGATCTCGTCCAGACCGAAGCCGAGTTCCCGGTAGGTGAGGATCTGCCCCAGGCGTTCCAGGTCGGTCCCGCTGTAGCTGCGGTAGCCGGAGGGGGTGCGCTCTGCCGGGACGAGGAGGCCGATCCGGTCGTAGTGGTGCA
The DNA here is from genome assembly GCF_055632325.1 of Nocardiopsis sp. KDC1DS13DA1. Classification (NCBI taxonomy): domain Bacteria; kingdom Bacillati; phylum Actinomycetota; class Actinomycetes; order Streptosporangiales; family Nocardiopsidaceae; genus Nocardiopsis; species Nocardiopsis sp. KDC1DS13DA1. The sequence goes on along the minus strand of NZ_JBVMUY010000005.1, from coordinate 187,692 downwards.
GTGTGCGCACCGTCTGGCCGCTGATCCGGGCGACTTCGCCCACGGTGTGGCCCACGCGTTCCCCCGTCCGTCGTCACTGGTGGTGCCGTGGTCACGACGCTAGGGCCTGACGTCGCGTCAGGGTCAAGGCGACGGCGCGGGAAGGGGCGCCTCGGGTACCGACCCCTAACCTACCCGCCGGTAACATAACCTCATGAGCCTTGACCACACCGCCGCCGGCCACGAGTACGACCGGGACACCCGCGTCGACAAGACGGCCGACGGAACCTTCACCGCCACCGTCACCGACGGGTGGACCACCTTCACCACCCACCCCAACGGGGGCTACGTCCTCGGTACCGCCCTCAACGCGCTCGGCCAGACCCTCAGCCAGCCCGACCCCGTGGCCGTCTCCGCCTTCTTCCTGCGCCCCGCCGCGCCCGGCGAGGCCGTCGTGCGTACCGAGACCGTGCGCGAGGGCCGCCGCACCGCCACCGGCCAGGTGGTCCTGGAGCAGGGCGGCAAGGAGGTCGTGCGCGCCACCGCCACCTACGGCGACCTGTCCCCGAACGGGGGCCGGGAACTCCACCTGGAGGGCCCGCCGGACCTGCCGCCCCCCGACCGCTGCCACGTGCCCGCCGAGTTCGACCGCCCCGACGGCGTCACCATCGCCCACCGCCTCGACTACCGCTACCCGGAGCGTCCGGGCTGGCTGGACGGCCGCAAGGACGGCCGTCCGCACGACGAGTTCTGGCTGCGCTTCGCCGACGGCCGCGAGGCCGACACCCACAGCCTGCCGGCGATGGTCGACTTCGCCATCCCCGCCGTGCTCCAGATCGGCGAGTTCAGCACGATCACGGTCGAGCTGACCGCGCACGTGCGCGCCCGCCCCGCCCCCGGGTGGCTCGCCTGCCGGGTCTTCACCAAGCACGTCTCCGGCGGTTACCACGAGGAGGACATGGAGATCTGGGACAGCCGGGGCACCCTGGTCGCCCAGGCCCGCCAGCTGGCGATGCTGCTCTGATCCCCGCGCCCGGGTCCGTGCCGCTCCCCTACCGGGAGCCGCGCGGCCCCGGGCGGAGGGCGATCTCCCCGACCTGGGCGTCGCGCGGCAGGTCCAGCACGTCCGCGATCGTCGACGCCACGGTCTGGGGCCGGATGCACGCAGCGGGGTCGTAGCCGTGCCCGAACGCGGCCCTGGTCCGGCGCAGCAGGTCGGTGGCGGTGCCCGCCGGGTGGACGCTGGTCACCCGCACGCCGTGTTCGGCCTCCTCGGCGCGCAGGGCGTCGGCCAGCTCCCCCAGCCCGGCCTTGCTCGCGGTGTAGGCGGACCAGGAGGGGACGCCGTGCAGCCCCGGGGCGGCGTTGACGAACACGACGTGCCCGGAGCGGGCGCGCAGGGCGGGCAGGAGCACACGGGTGAGCTCCGCCGCCGAGACCAGGTTCACGGTCAGCGTCTCGTGCCACAGCGAGGGCGGTGACGAGGCCACGGGGGCCACCGGGGCGATGCCCGCGCAGTGCACGAGCGCGTCCAGGCCCGCGTACCCGCCCACCGCATCGGCGAGGTCCTCCGGCCGCCGCAGGTCGGCCACGACGGGCTCCGTGCCCGGGTGGTCCCGGGCCAGGTCCGCCAGGCGTGCGGGGTCACGCCCCAGCGCCAGCACCCTGCGCCCGCGTGCGGCCAGGGCGCCGACCACGGCCGAGCCGATTCCGCCGGTCGCACCGGTGACCACGACCCCGTCCCCCACCCCGCCGCGGTCGGATCGTCCGACCGGACCGGTTCCCATCGCCGCACTCATGCGGTGCATTCTCGCACCGCCCGATCCGCGCCACCCGTTCCGGCCGAACGTCCGAGGTGTCCCCCGCGCGTCCCCCCGCGCGGGGGACACGCCTCACGCGCGGGTCCGGGCGCGCGCCCGCAGCGCCCGGGCCCCCCGTCCGCGCCAGAGCACGCCCTGGTGCGGCGAGAACAGGTAGGCCAGGCCGAACGCGCAGGCCTGGGCCAGCACGATCGACCCGCCCGTGGACACGTTGACGTGGAAGCTGGCGTACACGCCGACGAAGGACGCGGCCACGGCCACCGACGCCGAGATCACCAGCATGCGCTCGAACCGGTCGGTGAGCAGGTAGGCGGTGGCGCCCGGGATGATGACCATGGCCACCACCAGGATGATCCCCACCGCCTGGAGGGCGACCACGACGGTGACCGACAGCAGCCCCAGCAGCAGTGTCTCCAGCAGGCGCGGGTTGATGCCGAGCGCGTGCGCGTGCACGGGGTCGAACGCGTACAGGGTCAGATCGCGGTGCTTGTACCAGACCACGGCCAGCACGACCGCGGCCAGGACCACGACCTGCCAGATGTCGGCGTCGGAGACCCCGAGGACGTTGCCGAACAGGATGTGGCTCAGGTCGGTCTGGCTCGGCACACGGGAGACGAGCACCAGCCCCAGGGCGAACATGGCGGTGAACACGACCCCGATGACCGCGTCCTCCTTCACCCGCGAGGTGCGGTTGACCACCCCGATCAGGGCCACCGATCCGCCCCCGAACACCAGTGCGCCCACGGCGAAGGGCGCCCCGAACAGGTAGGACAGGACCACACCGGGAAGGACGGCGTGGGAGACGGCGTCCCCCATGAGCGACCAGCCCACCAGGGTCATCCAGCACGAGAGCACGGCACACGCCACCCCCGCGACGACGCTGACCAGCAGGGCGCGCTGGACGAACTCGAACTGCATGGGTTCGGCGAACCACTGGATCAGGCCGTCCACGGGGCGGCTCCCTCCTTGGGGCGGACCCCGAAGGCCTCCATGAGGACCTCGGGGCGCAGGACCTCGTCCGGTGTCCCGTGGGAGAGCAGGCGGCGCTGGAGCAGCGCGGCCTCGTCGCACAGTTCGGGCACCTGGGACAGGTCGTGCGTGGACACGAGCAGGGTGGTCCCCTCCTGGCGCAGGGAACCCAGCAGTTCGACGATGGTGCCCTCGGAGCGCTTGTCCACCCCGGCGAAGGGTTCGTCGAGCAGCAGGACGTCGGCGCCCTGGGCGATGGCGCGGGCGACGAAGGCGCGTTTGCGCTGGCCTCCGGACAGGGCGCCGATCTGCCGGTCGGCCAGGTCGGTCAGGTCGACGCGGTCCAGGGCGTGGTCGACGGCCCGCCGGTCGGCGGCGCGGGGCCGGCGGCGCGCGCCCATGTGCCCGTAGCGGCCCATCATGACCACGTCGCGCACGCGCACGGGGAAGGCCCAGTCGACCTGTTCGGACTGGGGGACGTAGCCGACCAGTCCCTCCCTGCGGGCGGCGGCGTTGGTGCGGCCCAGGATCCGGACCTGGCCCCGGTCGGCGGTGACCAGGCCCAGGATGGTCTTGAACAGGGTGGACTTGCCCGAACCGTTGGTGCCGAGCAGGCCGCAGACCCGTCCCGGCTCCACGGTGAGGCTGACGTCCTCCAGGGCCAGGACGTCGCCGTAGCGGACGGTCGCCCCGGTGACCTCGATGGCGGGGATCATGGTTCTCCTCACCCGGCGCTCAGGCCCTCGACGATGGCCTCGGCGTCGTAGCGGATCAGGTCCAGGTAGGTGGGGACGGGGCCGCCCTCCTCCGACAGGGAGTCGACGTAGAGGACGGGGCCCATCGCGGCGCCGGTCTCGCGGGCGACCGAGCGCTGGGTGCTGTCGTTGACGGTGCTCTCGCAGAACAGGGAGGGAACGTCGTTGTCGCGGACGAACTCGGTCACGGCGGCGGTCTGCCGGGGGGTGGCCTCGCCCTCGGAGTTGACCGACCACAGGTACATCTCGGTCAGTCCGGCGTCGCGCGCCAGGTAGGGGAAGGCGCCCTCGCAGGTGACCAGGGCGCGGCTGGATGCGGGCACCTCGGCCAGTTCGGTCTCCAGGAAGGTGCCGACCTCGGAGATCTCGGCCTTGTACGCCTCGGCGGCGGCGTCGTAGTCCGCCTCGCCCTCGGGGTCGAGTCCGACGAGGGCGTCGCGGATGTTGTCGACGTAGACCCGGGCGTTGTCGGGGGACATCCAGGCGTGCGGGTTGGGTTCGCCCTCGTAGTCGCCGGAGGCGATGGGGATGGGGTCGATCCCGGCGCTGATCGTCGCGGTGGGGGCGTCGATGCGGTCGGTGAACTGCTGGAACCAGGCCTCCAGCCCCATGCCGTTCTCCAGGATGAGATCGGCGTCCTGCCCCCGCGCCAGGTCGTCGGGGGTGGGTTCGTAGACGTGGATGTCGACGCCGGGGCGGGTGATGGAGACGACCTCGACCCGGTCGGCGGCCACGTTGCGCGCCATGTCGGCGATGACCGTGAAGGTGGTCAGGACGAGGGGGCGCCCGTCTTCGTCGGTGTCACCGGCGGATGTGGCGCCGGCGGAGCAGGCGGTCAGGGTGAGGCCGACCGCGGCCGCGGCGAGCACGGTCGGCCACGGCCTTGAGGGCGGCTCATCTCTAAAGTTCGGCACGCCTAACTTTTTATCACAAGGCCGCCAAACTCAACTACGGGGGTGGGCCGCCCCGAGAGGGGCACGGGGATGCCGGTTCCGTCCCCACCGGCCCCGCCGGAGCGGTAACCTCCAACCGTTCGGACGGAGAGCGACGTGCGGGAGGTGCGCGGTGACCGACACCTGGACCGCGATCGACTTCGAGACCGCCAACCAGGACCGGGGCAGCGCCTGCGCGGTCGGCCTCGTGCGCGTGGTCGACGGTGAACCGGTGGAGCGTTACTCCACCCTCATCCGCCCGCCCGACGCCGTCCGCCACTTCTCCCACCACAACGTCGCCGTCCACGGCATCACCGCGGCCGACGTCGCCGACGCCCCGACCTGGGACGCCGTCTGGCGGCGGATCCTCGACTTCGCCGACGGCGGCGCCCTGGTCGCGCACAACGCCCCCTTCGACATGGGGGTGGTGCGCAGGGCGTGCGCCCACACCGGCCTCGGCCACCCCGCGATCGACTACGCCTGCACGCTCGCGCTGTCCCGGCGCCTGTGGCGCGCCCTGGCCGACCACCGTCTGCCCACCGTGTGCGCGCACATCGGCCACCGCGTCACCCACCACCACCGTGCCGACGCCGACGCCGAGGCCGCCGCCCGGATCATGATCGCGGCGATGACCGAACACGGCACCACGTCCCTGGCCGAGCTGTCCCGTGCCGCGCGCCTGCGCCTGGGGCGGTTGGACCCCGTCGCGGCACCGAGCGCCCCGCCCCCCTCTCCGGGGCCCGCCGCCTCCCCGCCGGTCCAGGACCGGTTCGACCAATGGCGGCGCGCCGCCGAGGCCCCCATGCCCGAGGCCGTGGCCGACGCCGACCCCTCCGGGCCGCTGTACGGGCGTACCGTGTGCGTGTCCGGTGACCTGGCCGCCATGGACAAGCCCGAGGCCTGGCGGCGCATCGCCGAGGCGGGCGGCCACCCCGCCAAGAACGTCACCCGAAGGACCGACGTGCTCGTCGTCGGCGCGCACGACGGCGCCGGCAAGACCTCCAAGCACGTCCGTGCCGAGACCTACCGCGAGCGGGGCCAGCGCATCGACATCATCACCGAGGCCGACCTGCTGGCCCGGCTCGGTATGGCCGGGGCCTGAGGGGAGGGCTCCCCCGGGAGGCCGTCACCGCGCCGACGCGTCGGCGGCCGGCTCCAGATCGGTCAGGTGCCGCAGGAGGGCGCCGGTCGCCCAGCGGCGCCAGCGGTCGACGCTCCAGCCGCACTGGACCGTGTACAGGGTGAACACCTCCGGGCTGAGCAGGGCCAGCGCGGTGTCGGCGGCCTCCTCCGCGGTCAGCCCCGGGCGCAGCGCCCCGCGTTCGGCGAGGCGTTCGGCGAAGGCGCGCTGTACCGTCCTGCGCTGCTCGACGTTGGTCCGCCACAGCGCGCGAAGGGCGTCGTCGGAGTCGGCCGCGCCCCGCAGGACCTCCGACAGCGGCGCCACCCGCGCCATGACCGACGCGGTCCCGGCCGCCTGGCGGCGGATCTGCTCGGCGGCGTCGGGGGCGGACAGCGCCTCCCCCGCCCAGGGCCGGTCCAGGGTGGCCACGGGTTCGGCGTCCCCGGCCACGGCCTGGTCCAGGGCCTGTTTCAGGATCTCCGCCTTGGTGCCGAAGGCGTTGTAGACGGTCTGGGCGGCCACGCCCGCCTCGCCGGCCACGCTCTGGATGCTGGTGGCCGTGTAGCCCCGCGTGGTGAACAGCCGGGTGGCGGCCTCGGCGACGCGGGCGCGGGTGGCGCGGGTCCGGGCGAGGCGCCCGTCGGTGCCGTGTGTGCTCATGGTCACCATCCTACGAGTTGACTGTAGTGGCACTCCACTTATCTTATTGGGGCATCACTACAGATACTTTCGGTGTCGCCGAGCCGTGGCACCGCGTCAGGAGGAACGGACGTGCGAGTCCTGGTACTGGGCGGCTACGGAGCGGTCGGATCGCTGGTCACCGAGCGGTTGCGCGCGAAGGGCCACACCTGCTGGAGCGCGGGTCGCGACCCGCGGCGGGCCGACCGCGTCGTGGATGCCCGCTCCCCGGAGGCGGGCGGCTTCCACAACGCGCTGGAGGACGTGGACGTGGTGGTCAACGCCTCCGGGGCCGAGGAACCGGCCCTGGTCGCCATCGCCGCGCAACGGGGCGCGGCCTTCGTCGACGCCACCGCCACCCACACCTACGTGGCGGCCGTGGAACGGCTGTCGCCGCGCGCCCCGGTCCTGCTCAACGTCGGACTCGCGCCGGGGCTGACCAACCTGCTCGCCGCCGACCTGCACACCCGTGCTCCGGGGGGCGGGCCGATCGACCTGGCCGTGGTCCTGGGCGCCGGCGAGGAGCACGGGGCGGCGGGCGCGGCGTGGGCGTTCGGGCTGCTGGGCCGATCCTTCCCCGACCCGGCCACCGGGACGCCGGTGCGCAACTACACGCGGCCGTCGGTGTTCGCCCTGCCCGGGCAGGGGCGACGGCGCCTGTACCGGGTCGACTTCAGTGACCAGCACGTCCTGACCCGGGACCTGGACCGACCGGTGCGCACCCACTTCGGGGTGGACTCGGCGCCCCTGACGGTCGCCCTGGCCGGGCTCACCCGGCTCCCCGGCGCCCGCCGCCTGCCCACCGGGCTGCACCTGCCCGGCTCCGACGCCTGGACGGTGCTCGCACGGGCCGGTGAGCACGTGCGCTGGGCGCGCGGACGGGGGCAGTCACGCGCCACCGCCGCCCTGACCGCCTGGGCCGCCACCGTCGTGGACGGTCTGCAGGCGGGGGTGCACCACCTGCACGGGGTGGCCGCGCTGGACGATCTGCCCGAGGACCTGCCGCTGACCCTGGGCGGCACGCCTCACGACCCCAGGTAGCGCAGCACCGCCAGCACACGGCGGCTGTAGCCGGCCGTGTGGGCCAGACCCAGTTTGTCGAAGATCGCGTTGACGTGCTTCTCCACCGCGCTGACCGACACGTGCAGGCGCTCGGCGATGGTGCCGTTGGCCAGGCCCTGGGCCATGTGCTCCAACACGTCGCGCTCACGCGGGGTGAGGGACGCCAGCGGGTCGGTGTGGGTGGTGCGCGACAGCAGGCGGCGCACCACCTCGGGGTCGAAGGCCGCGCCGCCCCCGCGCACCCGCTCCAGCGCGTCGAGGAACTCCCCGACCTCCGAGACCCGGTCCTTGAGCAGGTACCCGACCCCGCCTGAGGACCCGGCGAGAAGTTCGGCGGCATAGCGCTGCTCCACGTACTGCGACAGCACCAGCACCGCCACGCCGGGGTACTCGGCACGCACGCTCAGGGCGGCGCGCAGACCCTCGTCGGTGTGGGTCGGGGGCATGCGCACGTCCACCACCGCGGCGTCGGGCGCGTGTGCGGCGACCGCGCCGATCAGGGCGTCGGCGTCACCGACCGCGGCCACGACCTGGTGTCCCTCCTCCTCCAGGAGTCGCACCAGCCCCTCCCGCAGCAGGACCGAGTCGTCGGCGATCACCAGGCGCATGGGGGCTCCGTCTTCGTCGGGGGCGGTGTGGGCACGATTATCGGGCACGGGGGACGAAGGCGCGCACGACCGTGGGCCCGCCCTCGGGGCTGCGCACGGTCAGGGTGCCGTCGATCGCCCCCAGGCGGCGGGCGAGCCCGGTCAGGCCGCTCCCGTCCGGATCCGCACCGCCGCGGCCGTCGTCGGCCACGCTCAGCTCCACCCCCTCGCGGTCGGCGCGCACGGCGACGGCCACCTCGTGCGCGCGGGCGTGCTTGACGGCGTTGGTGATGGCCTCGCGCGCCACGAAGTACACCGCCGTGGCGACCACGGGCGACAGGGGTTCGGGCAGGTCGGAGTCGACCGTGACCGGCAGCGGCGCCCGGTCGGCGACCTCGGCCAGAGCGGTCTCCAGGCCGAGGGTGTCCAGGGCCGTGGGGTAGACCCGCCACGCCACCTCGCGCAGCTCGTCCAGCAGGACGCGGGCCTCCCCGTGGGCCTGGCGGACCAGGTGCGCGGTGCGTTCGGGGTCGCTGCCGCGCTGGGCGCGTCCCAGGAGCATCGCCAACCCCACCACCCGTTGCTGGACGCCGTCGTGCAGGTCGCGTTCGATCCGGCGCCGTTCCTCGTCGACCGCCTGGACGATCCCCGAGCGCGACCGGGCCAGCTCGTCGATGCGCCGGTGGAGCAGGTCCTCGGTACTGGGGCCCAGGATCCTGCGGGCCAGCAGCCGGTCCAACGCGGTGGCCGCGACCAGCCCGCCCCACAGCGCCAGGAACGTGACCAGCGTGAACGCGGCGCCCAGGATGGCGGTGGAGGTGGACAGGCTCACGCCGGGCATGGAGATCGCCACCTCCGACGCGGTACCGCTCACCACCTCCCACACCGTTCCGACACCGAACAGTGCCAGCAGTCCGCCCAGCACGAAGAGCAGGAGGGCCGACGCGCACGCCACCGGCAGCCGGGCGACCAGGTACACCACGCGTGGGGTGACCCCCGCGTCCGACTGGACGGTGAGCCCGCCCCACAGCGCCAGCCTGGCCACCTCCGCGTCGCCGAGCCGCACCGTCCACCCGGCCAGGGCGGGTGCCGTCCGCCTCCGGGCCCGGGGCCAGGCCAGGGCGGGCAGGGCGGCCAGCGCAACCGCCCCCATGGCCAGGGTCAGCAGGGCCGTCAGCAGACCCGCCACCACCGCGACGAACGACCGCGCTCCCCCCAGCAGGGGGTTCAGAGCGGTACGCAGGCGCGGCCAGGCGTCCCCCCGGGCTGTCTCCACGCGTTCTCCCGTCCCGTCCATCCCATGCCGCCCCGGTCGGGGCACCCCTCGGCTCACGCGTCCCGGCGTACCAGGGCCACGGCGCCGGAGCCCAGGCACACCAGCGCCCAGCACACCAGCACCGCCCCGCCCGCGGCGGGCGGGAGCGCGTGCTCGAACCCGCCCACCAGGAACGGGCTGTCTCCCAAGGACACGCCGGCCAGGAACGGCAGGCGGCCCGCGAGGAGGATACCGAGGTCGCCGCCCATGAGCAGCAGCATCACCGGCAGCCCCATCAACAGCATGAACACACAGGTCAGCGCGGCCGCTGTCGAGCGGAGCAGCGCGCCGAGCCCGAGCGTGACCAGCGCCACCGCCGTCAGGTGGACGGCCGCGCGCACCGCGTCCAGCGCCGCCTCCCCCGCGTCGAGGGTCACCTGCGCCTCGAAGAGCGGGTGCCGGGACACCGCCCAGGTCACCAGTGTCCCGACGGCGGCCATGACGAGTCCGGACGCGAACACCAGCGCCGCCAGCGCGAGCGCCTTGGCGGTCAGCAGCCGCACCCTGGACGACACCGCCTGGAGGCTGGGCCGGATGGACCCCGAGGAGTACTCGGAGGTGATGACCGGCAGCGCCACCGCGACCACGGCGAACTGCACGGCCCACAGGGCGGCGTAGAGCGCCGTCTCCGAGGCCGGGATCCGGGCTTCGGGCAGCGTCCCGTGGCCCATGTTGGTGGCGATCGTCAACGCGGCCGACGGGGCGACCGCGACCATGAGGACCAGGGCGGTGGCCAGCCCCCACCAGGTCGAGTGGACCGAGCGGAGCTTGACCCACTCCGCGCCCGCGGCCAGCGCGAGATCCGACAGAGCACGCGCGGGGCCCGGCGGCCGGGGGGCGGGGCGGGTGCGCGAATAGTGCGCCGGGGTGGCCGTGTGCACCGTCAGGCCCCCTTCGCCGTCGTGTACTGGACACTGTCGGCGGTGAGCTCGCGGTACGCCTGTTCCAGGGACGCCGCGCGCGGACTCAGCTCGTGCAGGGCCACCCCCGCCCGGTGGGCCAGCTCTCCCACACGTTCCACACCGACCCCGGTCACGGTGAGCTCTCCGGGGCCGACGCGTTCGACCCCGGCGCCCTCGGCCCTCAGTGCGGTCACCAGGTCCTCCGGGTGCGGGGCCCGTACCCGGACGGACGTCCACGCGCTGTCGCCGAGGACCTCGTCGAGCGGGGCGTCGGCGATCAGGCGCCCCCGGCCGATCACCACGATGTGGCCGGCGGTCCGCTGCAGTTCGCTCATCAGGTGGCTGGAGACGAACACCGTGCGTCCCTCGGCCGCCAGGGAACGCATCAGGTTGCGGACCCACAGCACACCGTCGGGGTCGAGCCCGTTGACCGGCTCGTCCAGGACGAGCAGTTCGGGGTCGCCCAGCAGGGCGGCCGCCATACCGAGGCGCTGGCGCATCCCCAGTGAGAAGCCGCCCACGCGCCTGCGTGCCGCCGACTCCAGTCCCACGGCCGCCAGGACCTCGTCCACCCGGCGCCCGGGGATGCGGTGGGTGCGCGCCAGCGCCGTCAGGTGCGCCCTGGCACCGCGCCCACGTGGTGCAGCGGACGGTCGAGTTCCCGGTAGGGCCGACCGCCGACCAGCGCGCTGCCGCTGGTCGGACGGTCCAGGCCCAGGACGATCCGCATGGTCGTGCTCTTGCCCGATCCGTTGGGGCCGAGGAAGCCCGTGACCCGGCCGGGCCGCACCTCCAGGTCCAGGGAGTCCACGGCGAGTGTGCCGCCGTAGCGTTTGGTCAGCCCCCGCAGGGTGATCATGTGCTGGTCCTCGTGACGTCGGTGGATGACGCCACGACCCTAGGAGTTCGGTTCCGTCCCAGGCCATGGGGTGTGCCGCCCGCCGGGCGGGGGTGGCCGCCCGGGCGCGGGGTGGGGCTGACCGCAGGGTCGGCGCCCCGCGCCCGGGCTCGGGTCAGGCCACCGGGTACCGCCGCGCGCGGGCCCGCGCGGCGGCCGCCGCGTCCTCGGTGACCAGGTCGGCGTTGATCGCGGTGGCGGCCTCGACCCCGGCACCCTCGGCCGTGGCGACCATCGCCGCGAGGTCGCTGGTGTTCCCGGCCGCCCAGACCCCCGGCACGTCGGTCCGGCCCTTGGGCCCCGTGGCGACGAACGCCCCCATCGGGTGGTCGGTGAGCGTGCCGCCGAGCTGTTCGTACAGGTCCGAGCGCGCGATGAACCTCGGGGTGACGGTCACCGCGTCCACCGGGAACTCGTGTCCGTCGGCCAGGACGACCGCCCGCAGGACACCGACGTCGGTGCGCAGCATCCGCACGGTGCCCTCCACGACCCGGATGCCCAGCGCGGCCAACTGCTCCCACGCGTCGCCGTCGGGGTCGGGCATGGTGTGGACGAAGAGTGTGACGTCCTCGCTGAGCTGCCGGAACATCAGCGCCTGGTGGACGCTCATGGGGCTGGTGCCCAGCACACCGATGCGCCGCCCGCGCACCTCCCAGCCGTGGCAGTAGGCGCAGTGCAGGACACTCGACCCCCACAGCTCCCGCACGCCCGGGACGGCGGGGAGCTCGTCGACGAGCCCCGTCGCGAGCAGGAGCCGCCGTGCCCGTACGGTGCCGCCGACGGCCAGGTCCACCTCGAAGACCCCGCCCCGGCGCCGCGCGGCGACGGCCCGGTCCTCGTGGACGCGCGCCCCGTAGAGCTCGGCCTCCGCCCGGCCCCTGGCGAGCAGGTCCCGTGGGGCGACACCGTCCAGGCCGAGGACGTTGTGCGCCCCCTCGGCCGGGGCGTTGCGCGGCTCGCCGGCGTCCACGACGGCCACCGACCGCAGCGACCGCGCCAGTGCGACGGCCGCGCTCAACCCCGCCGCGCCGCCTCCGATGACGGCGACGTCGACGTCCGGGGCCGTGTTCCGTTCCTTGTTCACTGCGACATTCCCTCCCCGTTGTGTGCTCTGGCTTCCGTCCCGGCGGTTCAGGGGCGGCGGGCCGCCCAGGCGGTCCGGGCCCTGCGCACCACCAGGTCGCGGCGGTTCAGGACGGCCTCGGGGGTGTCGTCCCGCAGAAGGCGGTCCAGGGCCGCGACGTCGTCCGGGTCCAGCCTGTCGGCGAGCGAGGCCCGGACGCGGTCGAGGTGGTCGCGGACGTAGCGGTTCGCGCTCGGTGGCGCCGGGTGCACCTCGAAGTCGAAGCCGCGCTCCTCGGCGACCTCGAACCCGGCGTGTTCCAGGTGGGGCCGCCAGTTCGGGTACGCGTTCCAGCCGTCCCGCGCGGCCTCCTCGTGGTAGCGCTCCTCCAGGCCGGGACGGCCGCATCCGATGTCGCGGGGCAGGAAGCGCGGCAGGGTGTCCATCTCGACGACGACCAGCAGACCGCCGGGGGCGATGGCCGCGTGAAGGTCGCGCAACAGCCGGTCGGGGTCCCCGACGTGGTGCAGCGAGGCGGCGGCCCACGCCAGGTCGACGGAGCCGACCCGGGGCCAGGCGTGGTCCAGGTCGACCTCGACGGGGTGCACCCGGTCGGTCAGCCCCCGCGACCGCGCCGCACCGCGCAGCCGGTCGAGCATGACCGGGGACTGGTCGAGCGCGACGATCCGGGCCCCCTCGAAGCGCCGGGCCAGGGCCAGGGTCCCGGTACCGGTTCCGGCGCCCACGTCGGCGATGGTCTCCGGCGCGGCTGTCGTGTGCCCGTCGACCCAGGCGATGAGGTCGTCCAGGGGGGAGGCGAAGACCTCGGCGTCCAGGTCGAGCAGGTCGGCCAGCCCCGACTCGTCGTGGTGGGTGTGCCCGCCGTCGCGCCCCTGCCTGTGGGCATGGTGTCCGCACTGGTGAGCGTGGTGCTGAGCGTGGTGTGTCATGCCTCCACGCTAACCGTTTGATGTCTTGAGCGCATACACTCTTGCCTATGGAGCAAGAACTTGACCTGGACGCCGTGATCCGCCAGCGCATCCGCGGTCTGCGGCGCGCGCGCGGCTGGACCCTGGACGCCCTCGCGGCCCGCTGCAACCTCAGCCCGTCCAATCTGAGCCGTATCGAGACCGGGCGCCGCAGGATCGCTTTGGACCAGTTGGTGCCCATCGCCCGTGCCCTGGACACCACGCTCGACCAGCTCGTCGAGACCGCCGACGACCAGGACGTGGTGATCCGGCCGCAGCCCCGGCACACGCGGGGGGCGACCACCTGGCTGCTGTCCCGCGAACGCTCCCTGAACGGCGTGACCGTGGCCAAGATGCGCATCACACCCGAGCGGCCGACCGGCCCGGAGCACCTGTGCGTGCACCCGGGCCGCGAGTGGTTCACCGTCCTGTCCGGCACCGCCCTGCTGCGCCTGGGCGAGCGGACCGTTCTCGTCCAGGCGGGCAACGCCGCCGAGTTCGGGACCATGACCCCGCACCTGATCGGCGCCCACGAGGGCCCGGTGGAGATCCTCTCCGTCCTGGACCACAACGGCGAGCGCACCCACCTGCACGGCACCGACGACACGCCGGGCCGGTGAGGTGCCCGGACCGGACGCCTCCGCCCCCGTCAGCCGCGGCCCGCGTAGCGCAGGATGGCACCGATGTCCGCGCTGGGCTCACCGCTCTCACGCAGTTCGGTGAACCCGGAGTCGGACATCACCGCCGACCGCAGCATCAGCGCGCTGGCCGGGGCCCGGAACGCGGTGCTCGGGTCGTCCATGTCGTTGCTGTGCACCCCCACCAGGACCGGCTCGCTCGGCGAACCCCACAGCTGCGGTTCGTGGTCGCGGTCGGCGCCCACCAGCAGGGTGCGCACCCGGGCCTCCGACAGCATCGGCAGTGTGGGCTCGGTGCCCGACACGGCCTGGTCGTGGGCGAGCTTGCGCTGGTACTCGGCGGCCACGTGCTCCTGCCCCTGCTCGACGAACTCGCGCAGCGCCTCGGCCGCCGCCTCGTGCAGGCGCTCCTCCGCGTCGGGGCCGCCGCGCCCTCCCGCGACCAGCAGGATCGGTGTGTCGAGCCGGCGCTCGGCCAGGTTCTCGCGCAGGTAGGCGATCGCCTCCGCGTCACCGCCGACGAAGATCACCTCCGCGCCGACCTCCGCGACCGCGTCCCGCACGTGCTCGGCGACCTTGGCGGTGTTCTCCCGCCACATGTCCTGGGCGACGTGCTTACCGGGGAAGCGTCCGTTGTAGCCGCCCAGGTTGCCCGGGCCGCCCCGGCTCATGACGTCGATGCCGTGCAGGTTCCTGCCGGTCAGGTCGTGTTCGGCCGCGGGGCCCCGGCTCGGGGCGGCGGGATGGGCGGTCACGTGCGCGTTGACCCGGTCCAGCGCCACCAGGACGTAGGGCAGGTGGCGGCCCCGCTCGACGGCCACGGGCAGCACGTCGGGGATCGGCAGCCACGCGGCGCGGTCCTGCCTGGGCGGTTCGGTGAGCGTGTGGGCGGACAGGAGCTGGCCGTCGGAGGCGAACAGGGACTGGCCGTGCGTGCCGAACGCCCGCGAGTCCCCTTCGCCGACGGCCTCCTCCAGGGCGTCGAGCGTGGCCTCGTCGGTGCCCAGGGAGGCCAGCTCCTCGCGCAGGTGGCGCCAGCGCAGCTCGATCTCCTTGTCGGCGTCCCTGGTGCCGCGGCTGGTGTCCAGGTGCACCGAGGCCACCGGGGCGTCGCTTTCGTACAGAGGACGCAGAAAACCAAGGTCCATGTGTCCGCGGGGCGCGTGTCCCCCGCCCCGCCCACCTCCTTCTCAGGGTCGGCCGTCAGGCCATCCTGGTTTCCATGGTGCGCGTCCGCGGCGACCGGCACGTCGGACCAGACACGCTTCTTGCCCAACGATGTCCTGGGTTTGCCCGAGCGGGGGCGCGCACCGGCGGGTTCGGCCGCGCCCGCCCGGGCCTGACCGGAACGGACCCGCGACTGTCGGGTCCGACCGGTGCCGCCGCTCCTAACGTCAGTGGTGGAAGAGGGAGGTGGGACCGTGTTGGAACGGCTGAACCGGGCCCTGGAACGGATCGAGGACGACCTCCGGGACGGGGTGGACGTGGCGGCGGTGGCGCGTGAGGCGCTCACCACCGAGCACCACTTCCGACGGATGTTCTCGGCGCTGTCCGGGATGCCGTTGTCGGAGTACGTGCGGCGGCGCCGGTTGACACTGGCCGGAGCCGAGGTACTCGACGGGCGGCGCACCCTGCTGGAGGTCGCGGTACGCCACGGCTACGGGTCGGCGGAGGCCTTCACCCGGGCGTTTCGCTCCCTGCACGGTGTGAGTCCGGGCGAGGCCCGGCGTACCGGAGCGGTCCTGCGGTCCCAACCCCGACTGATGTTTCGTCTGACCGTCGAAGGGAGTCAGGACATGCGTTACCGCGTCGTGGACAAGGAGGCGTTCCGCCTGGTGGGCCACAGGAAACGCGTACCGCTGGTGCACGAGGGGCCGAACACGGCCATCGAGGAGTTCGTCCGGGGGCTGGGCGCGCAGGAACACGCCCGGCTCGCACGGATGAGCGACCAGGAGCCCGCGGGGCCGCTCTCGGTGACCGACAACATCGGGCCCGAGCGCGCGGAGGGCGGCGAACTGGACTACTACCACGCCGCGGCCACGTCCGGGCCCGCCCCCGAGGGCATGGACACGTTGGAGGTGGCGGCCCGAACGTGGGTGGTCTTCCCGTTCGGTGCCTCCGCCCACGAGATGCCCGAGGCCGTGCAGCGGCTGTGGGCTGACGCCTACGCGCAGTGGTTCCCCTCGAACCCGGCCTACCGGACGGTCGCGGGCCCCGAGATGCTGCGGGTGGAGTACGCCGGGGACCGCAGCGGCGCCGAGGGTGAGCTCTGGGTGCCGGTGGAGCGGGTCTGAGCACGCGGGGTGTCGTCCCGGCCGGGACGGCACCCCGTCAGCGGGCCCTCCGGGCGGAGTTCAGTCCCCGGACCCGGCGGCGGCCAGGGCGCGCTCGATGGCCGCGGTGCTCAGGTGGCGGGCCGCCACCGCCACGAGCGCGAAACTGAGCACCCCCGACACCAGGAAGGGCGCCGACAGCGCCGCCGTGCGCCCCACGACCCCTTCGAGGGCCGCCGCGATACCGCCGCCCAGCGCCATCCCGATCGGGGCGGCGCCCCAGCCGAGGGTGCGGTAGGCCGACAGCACGCGGGAGAGCAGCCGGTCGGGGATGACGCGCTGGCGCAGCGAGAGGGTGAGCACGTTCCACCACACGATGGTGAAGCCGACCAGCACCCACAGCACCGCGAACAGCGCCACGCCGGGGAACACCGCGACGGCGGTGTAGGCCGCGCCCTGGACGGCCAGGGCCAGGGTGAGCGTGGCCCCGGGCGGCACACGCGGGATGAGCCACGGTACGAACTGGGCCCCGACGATCATCCCGGCGGCCGTGGCGGTGAGCAGCAGCCCGTATCCGCGCGATCCCAGGCCCAGCACGTCCTGCGCGAACAGCACCAGGACCGCGCTGTTCATCGTCCCCGCCAGGTTGGACAGCGCCAGCACCAGGGCCAGGGTGCGCAGGAGCCGGTGCCGCCACAGCCACACCACCCCTTCCACCAGCATCACGCGCATCGGGGGGTGGTCCTTCTTCTCCCCGGGGCCGAACCGGCCCGCACCGCCGCGCAGGGTGAGCAGCACCAGCACGGCGCACGCCACGAGCACGGCCTGCGCGCCGAACGCCCACGCCACGGACACCGCGACCAGGAGCCCGGCCACCGGGGCGCCCACGAACCGGCTCGCGACCTCCCCCACGCTGAACAGGGTGCCGTTGGCGCGTTCCAGGCGCTCGCGCGGCACGACCGACGGCAGCAGGGCCTGGGCCGTGTTGTCGAACAGCACCTCGCACACCCCGACCAGCAGCGCCGCCGCCAGCACGGTCCCCACACCGGCGGTGTCCGTCGCCACCAGCACGGTCAGGGCGACCAGGACCATCGCCTTGCCGCCGCCGGAGAACGCCATCAGCCGCCGCCGGTCCACCCGGTCCCCCACCACCCCCGCGACCAGTGCCATGAGCAGCCACGGCAGCCGGGTGGCCGCGCCGACCGCGGACACCACCAGGGGGTCGTCGGTCAGGGTGGAGGCGTACCAGGGCAGGGCGACCAGCGCGACGCCGTCGCCGAGGTTGCCCAGGGCGCTGGCGCACAGCAGCCGCCGGTAGTCACCGCCCAGCCGTTGGCGTCCGGGCGCGGGGCGGCGTCGGGAACGTTCGTCGTCGGCTGCGGTCACCGGGAGCCTTCCGTGTGGGGGGCGGGAAGGCCCACCATGGCACGGGCCGGGCCCGGCCGTCCCCGGGCTCCGCCACCCCCGGACGGGACCGGGGCGCGGTGTCCACTCCGCTCACCGGCCCCGACGGGTGCGCCTGTGCTCCAGGAACCGGCGCAGCACCTCGTTGAACCGGTCCGGCCGTTCCAGGTTGGGCAGGTGGGCGGCCCCCTCCACCACCTCCAGCACCGAGTCCGGCACGAGTACGTGCATGGCCTCGGCGACTGCGGGCGGGGTGAAGGGGTCCTCCCGCCCCGTGACCAGGAGCGTCGGACACGACACCCTCCTGAGCAGCGGCACGTGGTCGGGCCGTCGGGCCCGACCACGCAGGGCGGCCGCCGCCCCCTCCGGCGGGGCCGCGCGCATCATGGCGCGCACGTGCGCGGCGACCTCGGGCATCTCACGCACGTTGGCCGGGCTCATCATGCCCACGGTCATCTCGTCGGCGTACCGGCCCATGCCCTCGGCCGCCAGCCGGTCGGCCATCCGCTCGCGGTCCTCCCGGCCCCGCTCGGTCTCCGCGTGCGGGGTGGTGGCCGCCAGGGTGAGTGTGTCGACTCCGTCGGGGAAGAGCCGGTACAGCTCCAACGCGATCTGGGCGCCCATGGACCACCCGACGATCCCCACCACCCCCAGGCCCAGGTGGTGGAGCAGGGCCGCCAGGTCGCGCGCGAACGCCTCCAGGGCCGTGGCCCCGGGGACCACCGAACTGTTCCCGTATCCGCGCAGGTCGGGGGTGATGACGCGGTATCCGCGCCCGGCCAGGGCCCGTACCTGCGGGTCCCACATCGTGCGGTCGAAGGGGTGGCCGTGGATCATCAGAAGGGGGTAGCCGGCTCCACGGTCGCTGTAGCTGACGTCGATCCCGCGCACGGAGACGGTGCCCGGGCTGTCGCTGTTCGTGGTGTTCGTTATCTGATATCCCACGACCCTTGATGCTATTGGCTCGTGTCCGGGCTGTCTCGGTCCCGTCGCGCACCGGAGCGCGCCCACACCACCGCGGCCAGCAGATAGGGGGCCGCGAACAGGGCGAAGGCCTCCGCGTGGCCCAGGAGGGCGAACGCGCCCGCGTACAGGGCGTAGGAGGTGAGGGTGAGGGCGTCGGTGCCCAGCCCGGCCAGGGAGGTCACCGTGGCCCGGCTGGGGCCGGTGATGCTGTCCTGGAGCCGGGCGTCGACGAGCACGTCCATGGACTGGCAGGCACCGAAGCCCGCGCCGATCAGGACCCACCCGAGGGGGCCGCCCAGCAGCGCGCCCGCCCCGATGGCGATCCCGGCCGCCCCCAGCAGGAACGGCAGGGCACGGGAGGGCAGGCGCGCGGCGGGTCCGGCGGCCAGCCCTCCGAGGCTGGCTCCGGTCCAGGCCACCAGGACGACGAACGGCACCGTCTCGACCGGGGTTCCGGACTCGACCGCCAGCAGCGGCAGGTACTCGTCCAGCACGCCCCAGAACACGCCGACCACGACCACGAGCACGATCGCCGCGCGCACGGCGCGGCTGGCGCGGGCCTCGGCCAGTCCGGCGCGCAACGCGGCGCCGTAGGCGGACACGGGCGGCTCGTCGGTCTCCTCCGCCTCCCCGCGACCGGCCGGACCGTCCCCGGTGCGGTCGGGTGCTCCGTCGGACACGGACGCCGCCGCGCCCGACCGGTGTTCGGGCAGCGCCAGCCCGGCGAGGGCGCACAGCGCGCACATGGCGACGCTCGCGGCGCCGACCGCCGGGTAGCCGCCCGCGGACATGACGGGGATCGCCAGCAGGGTGGCGCCGCCCGCGGACACCACCCCCAGGGTGCGCCGCACACCCATGATCCCGGGGTAGCGGTCGGCCGCGCCCCGGAGGGTGAGCTCGGTGTGCACCAGCGCCTCCAGGGCGCCGGAGGACAGGGCACCGCCCGCCCCCCACAGGACGAAGCCGAGGGCGAAGGCCCAGTAGGAGGGCGCCGTCAGCCACAGGGTGAAGCCCGCGGCGGCCAGGAGCGGGGCGGAGGCCAGCAGGTAGCGCCGGGGAACCACGTCGGCCCAGGCTCCGGACGGGACGGCGACGAGGAGGCCGGCCGCGGACCAGAGGAGGAACAGGGAGCTGATCTGGGCGACCGACAGGCCGTGTTCCTGGAACAGCAACGCGTACAGGGGGTAGAGGAGGATGAACTCCTCGGTGGCGGCGTAGGCGTACAGCGGCAGCGTCAGACGTGACGTGCGCGCGTCGGACACGCGGGAGGACGGGGTGCGCATGGAGGTCTTTCGGTCGTACGACAAGGGACACCGGGTGCGGGGGCCTCCCGGTGGTCCGCGTGCGTGTGCCGTCGACCGGCCTCTGGCGGAGGATCAATGTCGCTTGCGCATGGCCCCACCCTACGCCCGCGGCGCGGTGCGGAACCCAGGGGGAAACCGCCGGTCCCCCGTGCGTCCGGTGCGGTGGTCGGGGGACATCCGGGCCACGGGGGCGCTGCTGCGGACGGGGGTGGTCTCCGGTCCGCTGTCCGTCACCGACCCGGTCAGCGGTCACCCCCCCGGCACACCCGACCTGGTCGCGTACACCCCCGTCGGCGTGCTCCACGACGCCTTCTCCATCCCCGTGTTCGTGGGGTCGCCCGTGGCCATGGTCGTCATGGCCCGCGCGATGGTCCGGCCTTCCTGCCAGGCATCGCACCCGCATTCGAGGACAACACGGCGTGTAGTCACTCATATTCTCAAAGTAGCGATCTAGCATGTGGCCGAGCGGACGGACCGACACCGAACGCCATCAGTACGGGCACACGCCGTCCCACCAGGACGTCGCGCCCGCGTTCGGGACACACGGCGCACACCGTGACGGTCCCCGCGTTCGTCCCGCGACGGAACGTCAACTGTTCGTCACCACGGCGCCACCAACGTTCACCGTCCGCTGGTTGGGGTGTACCGCATCGCGTGGCCGGATAGTGGACGGCCCCTCGCCCCCCCCGGCGGCGATCCGTCCCACACCCCAGGAGCCCGCATGCCCGGAACCCCCACCCCGCACTCCCCCCTGCCCACCCTCCGTGACTCCACCGTCCTGGCCGCCTCGCTCCCCCCGTACGCCACGACCCGCCGCCAGGTCCTGGTCGGCGGCGCGGTCGGCCTGGGCGCCGCGGCCCTGGGGACCTTCGGCGGCACCGAGGCCTTCGCCGCCGCCACCCCCCGCGGGCCCCGGATCTCCGACCCGTTCACCCTGGGCGTGGCCTCCGGCGACCCCCTGCCCGACAGTGTGGTGCTCTGGACCCGGCTGGCACCCCGGCCGCTGGCCGAGGACGGCCTGGGCGGCATGCCCGACTGGCGCGTCCCCGTCCAGTGGCAGGTGTCCGAGGACGAGCGGTTCCGGCGGATCAGCGCAGCCGGAACCGCGGTGGCCGAACCCGACCGGGCCCACGCCGTCCACGTGGAGGTCGAGGGGCTGCGCCCCGGAGCGCAGTACTTCTACCGCTTCCGCTGCGGGCGCGAGATCAGCCCCGTGGGCCGGACCAGGACCGCTCCGGCGCCGGGCGCGCGGGTGGACCGGTTCGCGTTCGCCTTCGCCAGCTGCCAGAGCTACACCAACGGCTACTACACCGCCCAGGCCCACCTGGCCGAGGAGGACCTGGACCTGGTGGCGTTCCTGGGCGACTACATCTACGAGACCGGCGACCAGGGCGAGATCGGGCGCGGCCACCACCCGCCCCGGGAGGTCCGGACCCTGGCCGAGTACCGGTTGCGGCACGCCCAGTACAAGGGCGACGGCGACCTCCAGGCCGCGCACGCCGCCTTCCCCTGGGCCGTGGTCTTCGACGACCACGAACTGGAGAACAACTGGGCCGACGACACCTCCTACGGCGAGGACGTTCCCCCCGAGCAGTTCCTCCTGCGGCGCCAGGCGGCCTTCCAGGCCTACTACGAGCACATGCCCCTGCGCCGGTCCCAGCGTCCCGTCGGCGCGGACCTGCTGCTGTACCGCAGACTCCACTTCGGCGACCTGGTCGACGTGCACCTGCTGGACACGCGTCAGTACCGCGACGTCCAGGTCCCCGACGCCGACCGCGACGACCCGAGCCGCACCCTGCTCGGGGCCGAGCAGCGCCAGTGGCTCCTCGACGGCCTCACGGACTCCCGGGCGCGCTGGAACGTCCTGGCCCAGCAGGTGTTCTTCTCCCAGCGCGACTTCGCCGACGGCGACGCGGTCAACGTCAGCAACGACGCCTGGGACAACTACCGCGTCGAGCGCGACCGCGTGCGCGACCACCTGGCCACGGTCGACAACCCCGTGGTGATCACCGGTGACGTGCACGCCAACTACGTCGCCGACGTCAAGGCCGACTTCGACGACCCGAACTCCGCCACCGTCGCCACCGAGCTGGTCGGCACGTCCTTCACCAGCGGGCGGGACGGGGTCGAGCAGAACCCCACCGACGCCGTCCAGCTCCGGGAGAACCCGCACATCCACTTCATCAACCGCAGGCGCGGTTACGTGCGCAACACCGTCACCCCCACCGAGTGGAGGGCCGACTACCGGGTGGTGGACTACGTCTCCGAGCCCGGCGCCCCCATCACCGACCGCGCCAGCTTCGTCATCGACGCCGGAACCCCCGGCGTGCGTCGGCAGGGCTGAGGCCCTCCGCGGCACCGTGCCGGACGCCGCACTGCGGCGTCCGGGCGGCGGGCCGGGGCCGGGTCCGCCGCGCCGACCGGCCACAGGGCGTCGAGGCGCTCGGTGCCGACCCGGTCCAGGCCGACCTGAGTGGCCGGCGAATCCGTCGGCAGAGCGGCGGGCGGTGTGCGCGGCGTCTTCTCCGCGCACACACCCGAGATGAACGAGCGGTCCTTCGAGGGCGAGATCACCCGAGGGGCCAAGCTGATCGAGGCGGCCGTAACCGTTGGGGCTCCGCAGTTCGTGCGCACCTCCGTCGCGGGTGCCGGTCAGCACACCGAGGCCCCCGGCTGGGCGGACAGCCGGTGGGTCGCGACGGAGCGCTACTTCGCCGCCGAGACCGGGATCCAGGTCCGGGTCCGCTCCGCCCGATCCACGCACCGAACGCTGCTCGGACAGCCCGCCCCCCAGTACGCCCAGGACTTCGGTACCGCGCTGACACGCTTCGCGGACCGGGCGGAGGCATCCCTGGGGTCCGCGGACTGAGGCCGCACTGTTCCCACCCCGGTTCCCGCTCCTCTCGAACCCAGATGTACTACTTGTCGTAGTACTACGCAATATCACGAATGTGGGGTCGGGTATGCGCGTGCTCATCGTCGGGGCCGGAATCGCGGGAACGGCGGCGGCCAGGGGGTTCCTGGCCGCGGGGCACGAGGTGACCGTACTCGAGAGGGCACCCGCCCTGCGCGACACCGGGTGCGCGATCATCCTCTGGCCCAACGGCACCACGGTCCTCGACGACCTGGGGGTCCGCCTGGACGGGGCGGGTGAACGCATCGAGGCCGTCGACGCCCACAGCTCCCGCGGACGCCCGGTGATGTCCGTGGACGCCGTCCGGCTGGAGGAGCGGTTCGGCGCCCCGACGCTGGGGATCACCCGCCCGACGCTGCTCGCCCGGCTCGTCGAGGACCTGCCCGAGGAGATCTTCCGCTTCGGCGCCCGCTGCGCACACGTCCACGACGACGGCCGGACCGTGCGGGTGCGGACCGAGGACGGCGCCGCGTACTCCGCCGACCTGCTCATCGGCGCCGACGGCGTCAACTCCCGGGTGCGCACCGCAATCCTCGGCGCCGAGGAGGGCCCGGACGCGCGGCCGACCGGCGCGGCCACCTGGCAGGGCCTCGTCGACGCGCCCTTCGACCTGCGCTCCCGATCCCTGATGTTCCTCGGCCGGGAGGGCGGGGTCGGGATCAACCCCGCGGGTGGGGGCAAGGTCAACTGGCTCATCGACCTCCGGCTGCGCCGGGAGGACGGCCAGGCCGGTCCGGAGGAGGCGCTCGCCCTCCTCCGGAACCGGTACCGGGCATGGGCGCCGCCCGTCACCCGGCTCCTGGACACGTTGACGGAGAAGGACCTCGCGCTCTTCCCGCACCGGCGGCACCCCGCGCCGCTGCGGTGGTCGAGCGGCAGGTGCGCCCTCATCGGCGACGCGGTGCACACGATGCCCCCCATCCTCGCCCAGGGCGCCGGTCAGGGACTGGAGGACGTCGCGGCGCTGCTGCGCGCCCTCGACGGCCTCGGAGCCGACGACGACCCGGCCGCCGCCCTGAGCGCCTACGGGCGCAGCCGCGACCGGCAGGCCGTGAAGGCCGCCAGGACGGCCACCCGGGGCATCGCGACCTCGGGGCCGCGGACCCTGCTCCAGAGCGAGGCCGCCCTGCGCGCGGCCGTCCTCATGCCCCGCGGCGCGGCGACCGGGATGTTCGAGCGGATGATCGGCGAGGTCAGCACCCGGCTGTCCGCGCCCCGGCCCTGAGAGGGCGTGCCGCTCTCAGACACCGCCGATGAACGCGGCGACCTCGGCCGCGATCTCCTCCGGACGCTCTGCGCTGACGGCGTGGGAGGCGTCCGGGTAGAGGCGCACGCTCCCCTCGGGCAGAGTTCGCTCGGCAGCCGCCACGGCCTCGTCGGCGTCGTGCATCACCGAGTTCCCGGCGATGATCGCCAGCACGGGCATGCCGAGGCGGCCCACGTGCTCCTCGCTGATCCTGGTCGGCTGGGGCAGGCGCAGGGTGTAGTGCCGCATCCCCGCCTCGATCATGTCCGCCACGGGGACGTCCTCCACCGGCGCTCCGCCCGCCGTCCAGGAGTTGAACCCGTCCCGCCAGGAACGGGGCAGCCAGGGCAGGGCGGCCGGGAGGGCGCGGACGGTCGTGCCCGGTGGGATGTCGGAGAAGACGTACACCGGGTCGATCAGCGTGAGCGTCTCGACCAGCTCCGGTCGCCGGGTGGCCAGGTTGGCCGCCGTCCAGCCGCCGATCGACAGTCCCACGACGTGGAAGCCGTCCCCGGGGAGGCCGTCGAGCGCCTGGTGGAGCCATCGGGCCTGGTCCGCGTCGTTCTCGATCGGGCGGTCCTGGACGCTCATGCCCGGTTCGCCCAGGAGGTCGATCGTGTAGACGTCGCCGATCTCCAACAGGGAGGGCAGGTTGTCGGCCCATACGGGGCTCGCCGACGCCCGCCCCGGCAGCAGCACGAGGGGTGCGGAGGCCTCACCGTCACCCGCGAAGCGGTAGGCGCGCACGATACCGAAGTCCGTGCGCAGGTCGAGGGTCCGCTCCGGTTCGGGCAGATCGGCGAAGGCCTCGTCGTACACCTCGGCGAACTCGTCGCGGCCCTGGGAGCTGTTCCAGTGGCCCACCGGAGAGGGTGAGCGCAGGGCCGCCGCCGCGACCAGGGCGGTGATGGCGCAGATCCCCGTGATGGCTAGCCATCGCCGTCGTGAGCTGGGGTTTCGTGTGCCCATAGGAGATTCCTTAACCGATCGGTTAGTAATTTGACCGTACGGTAGAATCAGTGGCATGGCAAGGACGAGGTCGACGTCGGGGGAGCTGACCCTGACCGAGCGCGCGCGGCGCGCCCAACTGATCGAGGCGACCGTCGAACTGGTCGCCGACCGGGGCTTCGCCGGTGTCGCGCTGTCCGGTATCGCCGAGCGCGCGGGCATCACGAAGGCGGCGGTGCTGTACCACTTCCCGTCCAAGGACGCCGTCGTGCGGGCGGCGCGCGACCACGTGTTGTCGGAGCTGGCGGGGTACGTGGCGGGGGAGGTCGAGGCCGCCGCGCCCGAGGGGGCGCCTGCCGCCTACGTTCGCTCCATGGTCGGGTACCTGCGGGAGCATCCGAGGCACACGCGGATGATCACCGAGGCGCTGATCCACGACGGTGAGGGGTACGCGTCGGCGGAGCGGTGGGGACCGCTGGCGGAGATCATCGACGGCGCGCGGCGGGCGCGTGGAGCACACGTGGGTCGGGACACGCGAACGCTGGCGATCATCGTCGGCGGGGCGATCGACGGGATCGTCGCTGAGCGACTCAGCGACCCGGAGTACGACACGGCGGCGGCCGCCGAACAGCTCGTGGATCTGATCAACGCCGCGCTGGGTGAGTGAGGGGCTCGGTGCCCGCCGGATTCAACCCGGCGGGCGAAACCACGCGCATCAAGATCGAAGCCTCCGTTTCCCACCGGCCGTCCGCGTCACCGACGACGGCCCCCGCCCCGGGCAACCGCGCCTCCCCCTCCCCCGCATGCGCGCCCCCGAGTCGCTCGCTGTGGGCGGCTACGGCCCAGGCATCATCGACATCCTGGCCCTGTACTGGGACTGGGAGGGCGACGCCGGAGGCCCGCTCACCGTCCGCGCGCTCCTCGACCGGAGCCCGTAGGAGGAGAAGCTCGGCCCGGGTGCACCCGCGGTCGATGTACCGGTGTCGGCCGACCGCATCGAGCTGCTCGGCGATATCGCGTTGGTCCCCGCCGCTCGTGCCGTTGCCGCCTTCCGACGCCTTCGCCCACCCCTCCCCCACGGCCCCGCACCCGTCTTCGATATCGGAGCACGATGTTCGATCCACACGCGTGCCCTGTTCGGGAAGGCCGGAGAGGGCGGTCCGCCTCAGGTCCGGCTGTGGGTGAGGCGGCGCAGCAGCCATTCGGCCGGGCCCTGTCGATCCCCGGCGCGGCGCATGAGGTCGGCGATGACCACGGTCGCCAACCACACCGCGATCCCGACCCCGACGGCCTGGGTGTCGGTCAGGGAGGTCATCACCCCGAGGGCGTAGGGCGGCATCAGCACGGTCCAGGCCACCGACTGCAACAGGTAACAGGTCATCGAGCGGCGGCCGGTCGCGGCCAGAGCGTTGACGACCACTCCGCGCCGCTCTCCCAGCCGATCCGCGACCAACGTGATCAGCGCCGCGTAGCCGAACCCTCCGAAGTAGCCGACCAGCAGGTGCAGCCAGAACACGAACGGCTCGGCGGCGGCCGGTGCGTCCCAGACCTCGATGTTGATCAGCGCCTGGGGGATCCCGCCGACCACAGCCGCCCCGATGCCGTCCGCCGCGATACGGACCAGCAGGGAGCGGTGGCGGTCGGGCTCCTCCAGGAGTCGGCGGCGGGCCGCCCACACCCCGATCATGAACGGGAAGACCGAGATCACGACGAGCAACGGCGCGAGCACCACCCAGGAGGCGGAGCGCCCGACGAGGTCGGTCAGTGGCGTCGCCGGTCCGGCCGCGGCCCCCTGTTCGGCGAACGCCGCGAACACCGCCGTGTTCGCCAGTGAGTAGACGAGGCTGCCCGCCGCCATCCATCCGAACGCGTGGGCGAGCAGCCGGCGGTCGGTGAACCGGAGTACGGCCGTGAACAGCAGGGCGATCAGCCCGTAGACCGCGATGATGTCGCCGAAGAAGATCAGCACGGTGTGCGCCAGGCCGATGGCCACCATCCAGAGCCCGCGGCGGCGCAGTAGTCGGCGCACCCACGGCCACTCGCGGCCCTCGGCCGTGCGGCGCAGGCCCGAACTGCACAGGCGGCTGTACGAGGAGGTGTTCGACGCGCGTGGCGGGCGCTTCACCCGCACCGTGCTGCTCCACTACGCCGAACGCGGGCAGGTCGACCCGGCCCGGCTCACCCCCGTCGTCGTGGACATCGGAGAGGCGCTGCTGCTGAAGTCCGCTCTCGACATGATGACGATGCCCGACGACGACTACATCGACGCCATCGTCGACCAGGCGATCCTGCCCGCCCTGCGCGCCTGATCCGCTCGGCGTCGGTGGTGGGTCGGGGTACCAGCCACCGAAATAAATCTCCTATTAGATTAGGAATTATTGGAAATAGCTGGATCCGCATCTCATGGCTTTGCCTCCGCACGGGGCCGGGGCGTCAGCCGGCCTCCCGCTCGGGTTGTCGGGTGGCGCGGGGCAGCAGCGCCCCACGGAAGGGTCGCACGCACAGGGCGGCCGCTCCGGCCGCCCCCGCCCCGGTGCCCCACAGGATCAGCAGGACGGTCTCCGGGTGGATCCGCGCGAGCAGGCCGATGAGCGGGTTGGCCCACAACAGCGGTAGCCACTGGGCCAGGGTCACCACCGCCTGGGCCCGCCCCACCGCCTCCCGAGGACAGGCGACCATGAACAGAGGGCCGACGTGGGTGGAGAAGAGACCGGTCCCCAGACCGACGGCCAGGGACACGAGGCAGAAGACCGTCGGCTTCGGAGCGAACGCGGAGATCGAGACCCCCACCCCGGCGGTGATCATCCCCAACGCGGCGACCAGACCGGCGCGTGGAGCGGCTCCACGCCACAGGACCACCGCGGTCACGCAGGCCGTACCGGCACCGAAGGCGCCCGCCGCCGTCCCCGTGGTCACCGCGTCCCAGCCCCGTGCGGCGGAGACCACCGGTACCAGGAGCGGGGAGAAGGGGATGACGAACATGGCGAAGACCCCGGTGAGCAGTACGATCACACGCAACAGTGGAGTGCCGAACACGATCGCCACCCCCTCGCGGACCCGGCGGTTCAGTCCCGTTCCCACGCCGGTGGGCGGTGCGGGTTCCGCCCGGGAGCGGACGAGGCGCAGCACGAGGAGCATGACCAGGTAGCCCAGGGCCCCGGCCCCGTAGGTGGCAGGCAACCCGAGCAGGGTGATCGCGGCACCACCCAACGGTGGTCCGCACAGCACGGCGCCCTGGAGGGCGATCTGCCGGGCCGCCACGGCGCGGCCCATCGCGGCGGAGGGGACCAGAAGCACGGGAACCGACGACGAGGCCGGAACGTCGATCGCGTCGACCGTGCCCAGCGCCAGCGCGATCACGACCATGACGGCCGGGCCGGGGTCGGCCACGGACATGACCACCGCACCCGTGACCGCCAGAACGCACAGGACCGTGTTCGCGACCACCATGACGGTCAGGGCCCCGACACGGTCACTCAGCGCACCCCCGTGCAGGGTCAGCAGTACACGGGGCACGACCTGTGCCGACAGCACCGCCGCGGCCATACCGGGGCTGACCAGGGCCGCGTGCCACACGAGTCCGAACACCAGCACCTGGGTACCGAGCGCGCTCACTCCGGTTCCGGCCAGCCAGGCCCAGTAGAGCCGCGGAGGTGCGTGCTCGCGCGGAACCATCAGCGCGACCTCCGTGACGGTGGGCCTGTCGGCGGGGTGGTTTCCTGGGCGGAGCACGCTAGCGCGCACCTCGGACAGAGACGGCAGGAGAGCGCTCATGGAGACGGCATCCCCCATGGAGCTGCACCGGCTGGAGGTTCCCGCCCCGCAGCTCTTCCCGTTCGCCATCGGGACCTTCGACACGATCGGGCCGCTGTCCCGGGCGGCGTTCCCGCACCGGCACACCTTCCACGAGATCGTGCACGTCACGGCCGGTACCGGTGAGCACGTCATCGATCTGTGCCGGTGGCCGATCACCCCGCCCAACCTGGGGATCCTCGCCGCCGGTCAGGTGCACCACTGGGCGGCGGCCCGCGGTGTGGACGGGTACGTGGTGCTCCTGGACGACGCCTTCCTGCTGGACCGGCCAGGCGACCGCGACCTCCTCCGCCGACTGGCCGCCGAGCGCCCCTGGCAGGCGCTGGCACCCGGGGCCGCCGCCGAGGTCGCCGGTGTGCTCGACGAGATGCTGCGCGAATACCGCGCCCACGGGCACGGCATGGCCTCGGTGCTCCGCGCCTACCTGCACATCCTGCTGATCCGGGCGGCCCGGTGGGTCGACCGGGAACCCGCGCCGCCGTCCTCCGGTGCGGACGCCCTGGCCACACGCTTCCTCCGCCTCGCCGAGGGCTCCGCCGTGACCGCCGGGATGTCGGTCGGTGGGGCGGCCGCCGAACTCGGAGTGACCCCCGGACACCTGGCCGAGACGGTGAGGCGGGTGACCGGACGGACCCCCGGTGCACTCCTCCGCGACGCCCGCACCCTGGAGGCCAAGCGGCTGCTCGCCGGTACCGGGCTGACCGTGGCCACGGTGGCCCGCGCGGTCGGCTTCACCGACCCCGCCTACTTCTGCCGGTTCTTCCGCCGTGAGACCGGGGACAGCCCCGGGGAGTTCCGCCGCCGGTCCGGCACCGCCGTGCAGAAGCACCACGTCCGCCGAGATCCGTCCATCGCCCTCCCCGGGGACGTTCCGTAGCCTCGTACTCACCCACAGGGAGTCCCGGCCGGGCCCCATCCCCTCTCCCCCACGAGGAGTGTCTCCATGCCCGAGAGCACCGACCGCCCGGAGCAGGAAGGGCCCACCCGGAAAACCCTGCTCAAGGCTGCCTTCGTCGCGGCTCCCGCAGCGGCCCTGCTGTCCACCGCCGGGGCGGCCCCGGCGCTCGCCCGCGAACAGGCCGCGGCGGGAAGCCCGCTGGAACCCACCCCGGAGTGCGACGACGGCGACGACCCCACGCCCCCGCAGATGGAGGGCCCCTACTTCACCCCGAACTCCCCGCACCGCTCCGACCTGGTGATCCCGGGCGACCCCGGGGTGGCGCTGGTGGTCTCCGGTTACGTCTTCACCCGGGACTGCCGACCGGTGGCCGGTGCCCTGCTCGACTTCTGGCAGGCCGACGACGGCGGGATCTACGACAACACCGGCTACGACTACCGCGGCCACCAGTACACCACCGTGGAGGGGGCCTTCCGGCTGACCACCGTGGTTCCCGGCCTCTACCCCGGCCGTACCCGTCACCTGCACGTCAAGGTGCAGGCCCCGCGCCGGCCGGTGCTCACCACCCAGCTCTACTTCCCGGGTGAGCCGCGCAACCGCACCGACTGGATCTTCGATCCCCGGCTGCTGATGAACGTCCGAAGCGACGGTGCCGGTAGGACCGCCGAGTTCGACTTCGTCCTGAGCCACACCGGCTGATCCCCTCCCGCCGTGGCCTCGCGCAAGGACGTGGGCCGGGCCCCCGCCCCGCTACCGGGGGCTCGGCCGAACCGTTCCGCCCGTGCCCGGAGCGCGTTCCAGTGCTGCTGGGAAAGCGACTCCACCGACCGGTCGGCCCCGTCCCCGCCCGGTTACGTGCTGTCCGGAGAGATCCACAGGGCCTCGGCGGCCACCAGTCCCAGGGACTGCGAACGCTCGGGCGCCCCGTCTCCCGTGCGCACGGTGATCTGGATCGAACCGGCGAAGGGCTGGCGCTCGACGACCTCGACGGTCATCCCGATGCCGATGTCGATGTCGGCCAGGTAGCGCAGCAGGTCCGGGTCGTTGTCGTTGACCCGGACGACGGCCCCCCGGGTGCCCTCCTTGGCGTCGGACAGCAGCACCGACTCGCGTTCGACGATGTCCCCGTCCCGGGTGGGGATCGGGTCGCCGTGCGGATCCACGACCGGGTCTCCCAGGTGCGCGGCGATGCGGTCGACGAACTTGTCCGACACCACGTGTTCGAGGATCTCGGCCTCGTCGTGCACCTCGTCCCACGAGTAGCCCAGTTCGGCCACCAGATAGGTCTCCAGCAGCCGGTGCCGCCGCAGTACCGACAGCGCCGCCCTGGTTCCGGCCTCGGTGAGGCTGACCGCCCCGTACCGCTGGTGCTCGACGAAGCCGAGTTCGTTGAGCTTGCGCAGCATCCCGGACACGGACGAGTTGGACACCGACAGCCGCTCGGCCATCCCGGAGATCGTCACCGGTCCGGTACCGCGCTCCTGGAGGTCGTAGATGACCTTCACGTAGTCCTCGGCCGACGTGGACGGCCTGGTCGGTGTGTTACCCATGTACGTAACCGTATCGCGGTCCGTGGCAGGGCGACCAAGTCCACGCGCGCCTGTGGACAACCCCGGCGATCGTCCGCGGCCGCGGCGGTCCCGGCCGGAGTTCACCAGAGTGACCCGCATCACCCGTTGGTAGGGTGGACGTGTATCCCAGCCGCGTATCGGGGCCGTTCCCGCGTTCCGCGGCCGCGGTTCCGAGAGAGAACCACCTCATGGGCGTGCAGCGGATCCTTCGCTTCGTCGGCGCGCTCGTCGCGTTCGCCATCGTCTGCGCCGCCGCGCTGAACGCGGCGACGACGGGGGACGATGCGTCGAGGACCCTGCGCAACAGGCTGACGATCATCGTCCCCGCCGCGCCCGGCGGCGGCTGGGACCTGGTGGCGCGCGAGTCGCAGAACGCCTACCGCGAGGGCGGGATCGTCGCCCACACCCAGGTGGTGAACGTCCCCGGCGCGGGCGGAACCATCGGCCTGGCCCACGTCGTGCGCCAGCGGGGCCGCCCCGACCTGATGCTGGTGACCGGAACCGTGATGATCGGCAGCGTCATCGCCGACGGCTCCTCGCACAGCCTGGAGGACGTCACCCCCATCGCCCGCCTCGCCGACGACCACGAGGTGATCGTCGTGCGCGAGGACTCCCCCCACCGGAACATGGGTGACCTGGCCGAGGCCTGGCGGTCCGACCCGGGCGCGATGGCGGTCGGCGGTGGCTCCCTGGGCGGGACCGACCACCTCCTGGCGGGGATGGTGGCCCGCGATGTCGGGATCGATCCCGGGGACGTCAACTACATTCCCTTCTCCGGCGGAGGCAAGGCCCTGACCTCCGTGCTCTCGGGCGGCGTCGACGTCGGCATCAGCGGCTACGACGAGTTCAGCGACCAGATCGCCGCCGGGAACATCCGTGCTCTGGGCGTCGCGGCACACGAGCGCGTCGAGGGAGTCGACACACCCACCCTGACCGAACAGGGCATCGACGTGGTCCTGCCGAACTGGCGCGGTGTGGTGGCCCCGCCCGGTATCACCGAGGCCGAGCGCGCCGAACTGACCGCGATCGTCACCGAGATGCGCGACACCCCCCAGTGGGCGGACACCCTGGCGCGCAACCGCTGGGAGGACACCTTCCAGACCGACGGGGCGTTCGAGGAGTTCATCGCCGCCGAGACCGAACGCATCACCGGCATCACCGGGGAACTGGGGTTGTCATGAGCCCGAGGTCCACCGGAGCCGGCGTGTCGGCCGCCTCGCGCCGAGCACGCCGGTCCCCGAAGATCCGAGGGACACGGCGACCGTCCGTGCGGTCCCCATGGTTCCGGTGGGTACGACGGCCCCGGTGGCGGGGACGCGGTGAACTGCTGATGGCCGCCCTGGTCCTCGCGATCGCCGGTTTCATCGCGGTGCAGACCGCCACCATGCCCGTACCACCGGGTGCCGAGCCCCCGGGGCCCCGCTTCTTCCCCGCTCTCGTCGCGATCCTCATGGCCGGAACCGGGGGCGCGCTGGCGCTCCAGGTCCTGCGCCGCCGGCCCGGGGGTGCCCGGACCGCACCGGACGAACCGGGCAGCGGGACCTCCGCGCGCTTCGACTGGTGGACCGTCGGGATCGTTGTCGGCTCGCTGACGGTGTTCGTCCTGCTGCTCCGACCGGTGGGGTGGCTGCTGTCGGCGGCGCTGCTGTTCTTCGGGGTGTCCTACGCGATGGGCAGCCGTCGTCTCCTCTTCGACGCCGCGCTGTCCGTGGTGTTCTCCTCGGTCGTCCAACTCGTCTTCGTCGCGGGCCTGGGCCTCCGCCTGCCGTCCGGGATCCTGGGAGGCATCCTCTGAATGGACGTACTCGCCCCCCTGACGCTGGGCTTCGCCAACGCACTGGCCCCGGACCACCTGTTCTGGGCGCTGTCGGGCGCCGTACTCGGCACCGCCGTCGGGGTGGTTCCGGGCCTGGGCACCTCCATGGCCGTCGCGCTGCTGCTGCCGGTCACCTTCTACCTCGACCCCACCGGCGCGCTCATCATGTTCGCGGGCGTCTACTACGGCGGCATGTTCGGTGACTCCACGGCTGCGATCCTGACGAACACACCGGGTCAGGGTTGGGCGATCGCCACCGCGGTCGAGGGCAACCGGATGGCACGACGCGGGCGGGCCGCACAGGCGCTGGCCGCCGCGGCGGGTGGTGCGTTCACCGGCGCGTTCCTGGCGGCGGCGGTGGTGGCGTTCCTCTCCCCCGCTCTCGTCGAGGTGGCGCTGCGGTTCGGCCCGGCCGAGTACTTCGCGCTCACGGTGTTCGCGTTCGTCGCGATCTCCTCCGTCGTGTCGCGCTCGGTCCTGCGCGGGCTGACGGCCCTGGGTGTCGGGTTGTCCCTCTCCCTGGTGGGCATCGACAGCCTCAGCGGGGCGGAGCGGTTCACCCTGGGCGTCCCCGAACTCTTCGAGGGCTTCAGCCTCATCGCCGTCACCGTGGCGTTGCTGGCGGTGGGCGAGGTGCTGCACGTGGCCGCCGTCAGGCACGCGGACCAGGGGACCGGGAGCGCTCCGGAGCGTGCCGGGACGCCGTGGCTGGGCTCCGACGGACTTCGCCGCGCCGCCCCGTCCTGGCTGCGCGGTACCGCGTTCGGGCTGCCCTTCGGGGCGGTCCCGGTGGGCGGGGCGGAGCTCCCCACCTTCCTGGCCTACCGGACCGAGCGCAGGATCTCGGCCCGGCGTGCCCGCCGCGGGAAGCGCGCCGACGAGTTCGGGACGGGCGCGATCGAGGGCGTGGCCGCCCCGGAGGCCGCCGCCAGCGCGAGCGCCGGTACCTCGATGGGCACCCTGCTCGGTCTGGGACTCCCCACCTCCGCGACCGCCGCGGTCATGCTGGCCGCCTTCCACCAGTACGGTCTGCAGCCCGGCCCGCTGCTCTTCGAGCGCAACGGCGACCTGGTGTGGGCCCTGCTGGCCAGCCTGTTCATCGGCAGCGTGATCCTGCTCGCCCTCAACCTGTCGTTCGCACCGCTGTGGGCGAAGCTCCTGTCGATCCCCAGGCCCTACCTGTACGCCGGGATCACGGTGTTCGCGGTACTGGGCGTCTACGCGTCGGCCTCCTCGATGGCCGACCTGTGGTTGATGCTGGTGCTGAGTCTGGTGGGGTTGATGATGCGTCGCTACGGTCTTCCGTTGGCGCCGGTCCTGCTCGCGGTCATCCTGGGTCCCGTGGCGGAGGTACAGCTGCGCCGCGCGCTGGCCGTGGGGCAGGGGGACGTCTCGGTACTCGTCGGCAGCTGGGTCACCCTGGGTGTCTACGGCCTCGTCCTGGCGGTCGGCGCGGCGGCCGTGGTCGGGCGGATGCGCGCGCGGCGCGGCGCGGACGTCGGCCGGGGCGGGCCCCGACGACGGTTCCGGGCCGTTTCCCGGGGACGCGGTGGCCGCACGCACCGGCCTCGACCACGGTGACGTCGGTGCGCCGGTGCTCCCGACCGGTGCCGCACCGCGTGGGACGGCGCGGTCGTTCCCGTTCGTGCCCGCGGCCAGGCCCGGCGCTGCCAGCGGTCCGCGGGTCCCCTCGTCCGCGACGTCCTGGCGAAGGTCCGGCAGGAGCCCGCCCCCGTCACCGGTAGCAGTAGGAGTCCGAGGAGGCGTCTCCGCCGGCCAGGCGTGTCTGGTGGACGCGCAGTCCCCCGAAGTCCCGGCCGTGCGGGAAGAAGCGCCGGTCGACCCGGAGGCCGCCCCGGTCGGTGTCGGCGTCGAGTTTGACCAGCCAGGGGTCGATCCCGCCGGGGTAGAACTGGTCGTCCCAGGAGCCGTAGAGGGAGTTCGTCAGGTAGACGCGCCTCCCGTCCCGGCTGATCTCGACCATCTGGGCGCCTCCCGTCAGCGGGGTCTCCGGCGCCGACGGGTGCGGGCCGCCGTCGACGATCCCGCCCAGCCGGACCGAGGCGGTGCGCCGGGGCTCGAAGGGATCGGTGACGTCGTACTGGATCAGCTCCCCCGTCCCCCACGCCGACACGTACAGCCACCGGTCGTCGACCGACAGGTCGATGTCGGTGACCAGCGGAGGAACCGCACCGAACGGTCGTAGCGCAGGGGGAAGGCGGCCGGGGTCCGCCGGCTCGGCGGGAACCGTGATCACCTTCCGGACGCGGAAGGCGTCACCGTCGCGGTGCCACAGCCACACCGAGGCCGACAGGTCCACGACGTTCACGACGACCGAGGCGAAACCCCAGTCCGCCTCCGGATCGTGGGCCGGACGCAGTTCCAGCACCATCTGGTGCTCGTCACCCAGGTCCACCCGCTGCCGGTGCCTGCCTGAGGCCAGGTCCCAGAAGTGCAGCGCGTGACCGTACCCGCGCCCGAGCAGGAGTTCCGGGTCGAGGCCGTCCTCCACCATCGAGGGGGTGCCCCACTCGCTGGTCACGGCGATTCCGTGGCGCAGGTGCCACCAGACGTCGTAGGCCAGGCGCTGCGGTCCCCGCCGCGTCTCCCAGGCGCGCAGTACCTCGAAGGTGGTGTGGTCGAGCAGGGCCACCCCACCGGGGCCGTCGTCTCCGTCCGCGCCGCCCAGGCAGGACAGGAAGACCCCGTCCGGGCCGCAGTGGAGGGTGTGCGGACGGGAGTAGCCTGCCCTCTCGGCGAGTTCGGCCGCTTCCACGACCTTGACCAGCCGGGGCCGGGCGGGATCGGGGCGGGTGTCGAGGACGTGCAGTCGCGAGGAGCGCAGTCCGGGGATCAACAGGTACCGGCGCTCGGCGTGCTGGTGTCCCGCGTGCGCCAGCGCGCTGGAGCAGGCGTTCCATCCGAAATGGTGCAGCTCGTCACCGAGGTTGGGCATCTCCGTGGTGCTGAGTACCTGGCCGTAGGACGCCGAGTCCGGGTCGGCGCACACCGTGAACAGGGCGTCGGGACGGTGTGCGGAACGGTCGAATCCGACGACGTAGGCGAGTTCCTCGGGAGGTGCCGCGATGGCGTCCGCCGGAGAACGGTAGATCGTCGGATCGGCGGAGCGGTCCTCGGTGTGCGTTGGAGGGGACATGGGAAGCCTCCCCTGCCTCGTTCGCGCGGCATCGGTGCGGAATCGGACCCTACGGGCCCTTCCACCATTGTCCGGCCGTTCCACCGGTTCAGGCAACCGTTCCGCGGCCCGTGGCCGGGAGACCCTGTCCACGCGTGCGCCTGTGGGCACCCCGGTCATCCGCAGCAACAGCACGAAGACCGTGAGGAAGCCCATGGCGGGGACGAAGAACAGCATCATCACGGCCGGGCCGCCGCTGACCGACCGGTGCCGGGAGAGCGACACCTCCGGGAGCGGGTCCCGCCCGCCCCGGGACGGTCTGCCGCGCGGACACCGTGTCGGCACGCGGAAGCGGCGGGTTTCCCCCCGACGGCACCCACCGCTTCCTGGACCGGGGCGCTGTCGCCAGCGTCGTCGCCTGCCCCTCCCCGCCCGCCTTCGTCAAGAGTCCGGACCCGTTTGGCGGATGTCACCCGGAGTGTGCCAGGGTTCTGGAGGAGACGATCGCAGCCTGTCCGCGATCGTGTGAAGAACACTGGAGGAACCACCATGACCACCGAGCTGAGCGCCGACGCCCTGACCGGGCTCCTCGACCTGGCGCGGCGGGACTACGAGGAGCTGTCGGGCCGCGGCCTCAAGCTCGACCTGACCCGCGGAAAGCCGGCACCCGAGCAGCTCGACCTCTCCGAGGACCTGCTCAGCCTGCCGGGCGACGCGCACACCGCCGCCGACGGCACCGACGTGCGCAACTACGGCGGCCTGCGGGGCCTGCCCGAGCTCCGCGAGATCTTCGCCGACGTGCTCCAGGTGCCCTCCGGGCAGCTCCTGGCCGCCGGCAACTCCAGCCTGGAGCTGATGCACGACTGCCTGGTCCACGCGCTGCTGAGCGTGCTGCCGGGGGCCGAGTCGCGCTGGGCCGACCAGGACCGGATCGTGTTCCTGTGCCCGGTGCCCGGCTACGACCGGCACTTCGCGCTCTGCGAGCGGTTCGGCATCGAGATGGTCGCGGTCCCGATGGACGCCTCGGGCCCGGACATGGACGTCGTGGAGCGCCTCGTCGCCGAGGACCCGGCCGTCAAGGGCATCTGGTGCGTGCCCAAGTACAGCAACCCCAACGGGGTCGTCTACGGGGACGAGACCGTGGCGCGCCTGGCCCGTATGGAGACCGCCGCCCCGGACTTTCGCATCTTCTGGGACAACGCCTACGCCGCCCACCACCTGACCGGGGAATCCGTCCAGATCGCCGACCTGCTGGCCGCGTGCGCCGAGGGCGGCAACCCCGACCGGGCGTTCGTGTTCGGCTCCACCTCCAAGATCACCTTCGCGGGCGCGGGCGTCGGCTTCTTCGGCTCCTCCGCGGCCAACGTGGACTGGCTGACCGCCAACAACTCCAAGCGCTCCATCGGCCCCGACAAGGTCAACCAGCTGCGCCACGTCCTCTTCCTGCGGGACGCGGAGGGACTGCGCAAGCACATGGAGCGGCAGCGGGACCTGCTCCAGCCGAAGTTCGCGGCCGTCCAGCGGATCCTGGAGGCCGAGCTCGGCGGTACCGGCCTGGCCACGTGGACCGACCCCGAGGGCGGATACTTCGTCACCCTGGAGGTTCCCGAGGGCTGCGCCAAGGAGGTGGTGCGCCGTGCGGCCGAGGCGGGCATCGTGCTGACTCCGGCCGGTGCGACCCACCCCTACGGCAACGACCCGCAGGACGCGACGATCCGCATCGCGCCCAGCTTCCCGGGCCTGGCCGAGCTGGAGCAGGCGATGCTCGGACTGACCGTGTGCGTGCGCCTGGTCGGCTACGAGAAGGCGGCCACGGCCTGACCGGTCGGACCGCGAGGCGGGGCCCGGTCGCGGACGAGGACCGCGGCCGGGTACCGGGACCAGTGACGGACTCCCCGCGGCGGGCCGCCGCGGGGAGTCCGTTCCGTAGCGATCCGCCGCCGTGGTGCGGTGCGGCTAGGGTGCCGCCGCGGCGATCTCGGCCCAGGCGTGCGTTCCGTGGGCGGGATGCGGGGCCAGATCCCACCGGGCGGCCAGGTGGTCGACGATGAGCAACCCGCGGCCGGATTCGGCCTCCTCGTCAGCGTGGTGATCGGCGGAGCGCGGGACGAGGCGGCCGTGGTCGTGGATGTCGAGGCGCAGGGCGGGACGGACGCCGCCCGGAACCCAGGCCAGGTCCAGGTGTACGGGCGGGTGGCCGTGTTCGACGGCGTTGGCGACGAGTTCGCCGGCGACGAGGGTCGCCGCGTCGGCCAGGTCGGTGCGGTCCAGACGGCCCAGGAAGCGCTCGACCAGGCGGCGGGCGCTGGACGCGCTGGCCAGGACGCCGGGGAGGCGGTGGGACTCGCGGACCGAGGCGGGCGCGCCGTGCCCGGTGCCGGGGGCGAGGTCCGGCGCCTCGACCGGAGTCTCCGTGACGGGTTCCTCGACGGCGGTGCCGGAGGCCGCCGTGACCTTGGTGGTGGAAAGCATCGCGCCGTTCCTCGGGGCGGATCCGGTGTCGGCCGCCATGGGCGGAGTATGCCGTGCGTCACTCTGGACAGTGATGCCGGTCTCACTCGGTTGGATGTTCCGAGCATGGTCCCACCAGCGCCGCGAGTAAACCTTGTGGCCATTGTGGACACTATTGTTCATAAAGTTCACAGTGTTGCGTCGAGAACCTCGTGCCGGTTCCGTGCTGCACGCGCGGGCCGAGGATGTGAGGCAGCAGGACACGCGGAACCTCTCTCAGGACTGTTCCGTACCCTCCGGGACCGGTGTGCCCTGGTGGTGGTAGATCCGCCAGGCCCCGTCGTCGCCCCTGAGCCACAGCGAACTGCGCCGGGCCCGCGCCCCCGCGACCTCGGTCGTGTACGTCAGGTGCACCACCCCCGGCGCAAGTACCGTTCCCCTCATACCGCTCACCCGGACGGGCGCCGCACCCGGAGCTCCGGCCATCGTCGGCAGTTCCGCCAGCATCGACGCCCGGTCCCACCACCGCCCCGACCTCCCGACCTCGGTGAAGTCAGGGTGCAGCAGTTCACCGGCCAGCGCACGCGAGGCCCGAACCTTGGGGTCGAGCAGCCGCATCTCCGCCGCGACGACCTGGCCGACGGTCGTGTCCACCGTGTCCTCCTCCGGTTTGTGCGCCCTTCGGGGAGACCAGAGTGGCCCGGGTCCGTGTCGCCGTTCAACCGGATTCTCCGACCACCGCGCGGGGCTCCGGACCCGCGACGTCGGCATCCCACGGGGGCGGAACGTGCACCGTTCGTTCACACGCGCCCACTTCCGTCACACCACCGGGATCCCTAACCTGGGTGACTTCGTGACTCCCACACCCCCGGAGGTGGACACACATGGCCGAGGATCCCCCGATCTCCCGACGCGGCGCCATCGGCGCACTGAGCGCCGCGAGCGCGCTGGCGGTGGCCGGATGGCCCGGCACCGCCGCCGCGTCCTCGGCCCGGGACGCCCTCATCACCGTGATGGGCACGTCCGACCTGCACGGGTCCTGCCTCAACTGGGACTACTTCCGCGACGCGGAGTACACCGACGCCGCCGGAGACCACATCGGCATCGCCAAGGCCGCCAGCCTCATCAAGCAGATCCGCGCCGAACGCGGCCGCGGCAACACCCTGCTGTTCGACTCCGGCGACACCATCCAGGGCTCCTCCCTGGTCACCTACTACAACACCGTCGAACCGTTCACCGAGACCGGTGAGGTCCACCCGATGGCGCGCGCGATGAACGCCGTCGGATACGACGCGGTGGCCCTGGGCAACCACGAGTTCAACTACGGCATCGACCACCTGAACGCCTGGGTCGAGCAGATGGACGCCCCGGTGCTGGGCGCCAACGCCGTCCACCACGGCAGCGACGACCCGGCCTACCGGCCCTACGTCCTCAAGCGCATGCACGTGGAGACCACGAACAAGCCGGGCACGCAGCCGCTGACGGTCGGTGTCCTCGGCCTGACCAACCCCGGCTCCATCCTGTGGGACCGGCGCCACGTCGAGGGCAAGCTGGAGTTCCGCGACCTGGTGGAGACCGCCGCCCACTGGGTGCCGATCATGCGGGCCGGGGGCGCGGACGTCGTCATCGTCAGCGCCCACTCCGGTGACAGCGGCACCTCCTCCTACGGTGACGACCTCCCGGTGGAGAACGCCTCCGCGCTGGTCGCCGAGCAGGTCCCCGGCATCGACGCGATCCTGTTCGGACACGCGCACCAGGACGTCCCCGAACGGTTCGTGACCAACCGCGCCACCGGTGAGCGGGTGCTCATGTCGATGCCGTCGTACTGGGGGCGCCGACTGTCGGTCATGGACCTGGCCCTGCGCCGCGAGCGGGGGCGCTGGCGGGTGGTGTCCAGGAGCGCGGTGGCCCTCAACGCCAACACGGTCGAGGAGGACCCGGAGATCGTGGCGGCCGTGGCGGACCAGCACGCCACGGCGGTGTCCTACGTCAACCAGGTGATCGCCACGTCGGTGGAGGAGCTGAGCGCCGCCGAGGCGTGCTGGCGCGACACCGCGATCGTGGACTACATCCAGCACGTGCAGATCGAGACGGTCCGCGCGGCCCTGTCGGGTACCCCCGAGGGCGACCTGCCGGTCATCTCGATCGCGGCGCCGTTCAGCCGGTCGGCGGTCTTCCCCGCCGGGGACGTCAGCATCCGCGACATGGCCGGTCTGTACATCTACGACAACACGCTGCTGGCCAGTGTGCTGACCGGAGCGCAGGTGCGCGACTACCTGGAGTACTCGGCGCGGTACTTCGCCCGGGTCGCCCCGGGTGAGGAGGTCGACCCGGAGGCCATCACCAACGCGGGCGGGACCCCGGACTACAACTTCGACCAGATCGCGGGGCTGGAGTACGAGATCGACCTCTCCCGTCCGGAGGGCGAGCGGATCACCTCGCTCACCCTGGACGGTCAGGAGGTGGCCGGCGACCAGCGGTTCGTGATGGCGGTGAACAACTACCGGCAGTCCGGGGGCGGGAACTTCCCCCACATCGTGGACGCGCCGGTGGTCTACAACCGGCAGGTGGAGGTGCGTCAGGCGCTGATCGACTTCGCCACGGCGAGCGGCACCATCGACCCGGCTGAGTTCCACACCGTCAACTGGCGCCTGGTGCGCGAGGGGGAGCCGGTGTTCGGGTAGTTCCTTCTCCGCGTCCCCGCCCCTCCCTCCCCTCCTCCCGCCGGCGCGGGGCGGGGCCGTCCGGAAGCCGGCGGCGTACCGGCCCCGACACCCCCCGCCCGCCGGCGGGCGGGGGGTGCGGTGGTCAGCGGTAGGCGCCGAGGAAGGCGCGGACTCCGGCGGCGGCGTAGCGATCGAGGTCGGCCTGGCTGTGTTGCGGGCCGCCTCGGAACATGGCCTGGTTGACGGGGATCCACAGGAGCAGACCGGAGAAGTGGTTCGCGGCCAGGATCGGCTCGTCGATCCGGAGCAGTCCGTGGTCGGCCAGGCGCTGGAAGGAGACCGCGAGGGTGTCCAGTACCCGCTCGAAGCCCTGTTCGTACCAGGTGGCTCCGAGTTCGGGGAAGACGTCGGCGTTGGCGATGATCAGGCGCCGTAGCTGGAGCACCTCGGGCTGGGTGAGGGTGCTCAGGAACCGGCCGGCGAGCCGGGTCAGGTTCTCCTCCAGGGTGTCGGCCTCGGGGGGGATGTCGGCCACCAGGTCGATCATCGCGTCGATCTGGCTCGTGGTGGCCAGGACGATCTCGACGAACAGTGTCTCCTTGTCGGTGAAGTGCTTGTAGACGGTCTGTTTGGACACCGCTGCCAGTTTGGCGATGTCGTCCATGCTGGTCCCGGCGTATCCCTTCGCCATGAAGACCTCGGTCGCGGCAGTCATGACCGCCTGGCGTTTGCGCGCCGTTCGGCTCTGGGTGGTCGCTTCCACTCCGCCCCCTCACGTTTGAGTACTGGACAGTCTAGTTCTTCTTCGAGTACTGTACCGTCCAGTTCCCAGGGCAGTACTGGACCGTCCAGTACTGTCAGCTCCCTTCCCGAAGGAGATCCCCGTGGCCCGCTCCCGAACCGCCCCGCCGACCCCCGCCCCCACCTCCGCCCGTCCCCCGTGGCGGCTCCTGCTCACGGGCGGTATCGCGGGGGGACCCCTGTTCCTCACCGCAGGCCTGATCCAGGGGCTGACGCGCGAGGGCTTCGACTTCACCCGCAACGCCCTCAGCCAGCTCAGCCTCGGCTCCCTGGGGTGGATCCAGACCATCGTCTTCCTGGTCACCGGTGCGCTGATCATCGCCGGAGCGATCGGAGCACGGCAGGCGCTGCGCGACGACCCCGGAGGGACGTGGGGGCCTTGGCTGATCGGTGTGTTCGGCGCCTCGTTCCTGGTCGCCGGGGTCTTTCCCGCCGACCCGGGCGCGGGGTTCCCCGCCGGAACGCCCGAGACCGCGCCCCCCGTGCTGAGCGCGCACGGCGCCGTCCACATGTTCGGCGGCATGATCGGCTACCTCGCGCTGTGCGCCGCGTTCCTCGTACTGGCCGGACACTTCTCCGCCCGCCGGGAACGCGGCTGGGCCCTCGCGTGCCGTCTGGTGCCGGTGGCGGTCCTCGGCGGCTTCGCCGCCTCCGCCGCCAGCGTCGCGGCCTTCACCGCCGGAGCGGGGCTCGGACTGCTCTGGCTCAGTACGGTCCTCGCCCGGCTGTCCACCCCGACACAGCGGCCCTAGCCGCCGCGCGGCTTGTACGGGTGCGAACCCCGCACCGCCGATCCACGGAAGCGAACCATCCCGACCGGGACCACGACGTGACCGCGACCGCCGGGGACCCCGGCGTGTATTTCCCCGGGCGGGAAGAAGGACGGGTGACCGGTCAGACGGTGCGGGCCAGGTGGTCCAGCAGCCCTTCCGGCACCGGGTAGGGGCGCTCTTCGGGCAGCAGCGCGGCGGCCCCCTCCAGGTCGCCTGCGCGCACCAGGGCGTGGATCTCGTGTGTGAGCGACGTGACGTCGGTGACGCCCACGATCCACTCGTCGGCGTAACGGTGGGACGCCTCCCCCGACAGCCCCAACTGGAGGGAGCGGTGGTCGAGCGGGCGCAGGTGCAGATCTCGCTCGGGGTCCCACTGGACCCGGGCGGCACTCGTCCGGAGCCGCTCGCGCCAGGCGTCGCGGTCGGGGTGGACCCGGGGGTCGAAGTGCGACAGGCAGGCGTTGCGCAGCGCCCACTCGAAACCCGCGCGGGTGATCTCCACGGCCAGGACGGTCTCCTGGTCCCTCTTCCGGCCCCACCCGCACCGATAGGCCATCCAGAGGAACGACGGCTTGATCCAGGTCATCCGTCCGCGCTTCCACGCCGACGGGAAGCGGCCCTCCCGCGCGGCGGGCCCGCCGATGGAGGGGGCGTAGGCCTGGTAGACGGTGACCGTCTCGTCGGTGAACCGGGCGCGGATCTGGTGTCTGGGGAACGGCATGGCCGTCAGCCTGGCGTCTTCGCGACGCGGAGGGCAAACCGTTTTTCGCGCGTCGCGGACCGTACCCGGTCGGGAACCGCCCCACCTCACAGCAGGGCGAGTCGTGCCGCGGTCGCCTCGTCGGCGGGCAACTGGACGACCAGCCTCTGCCCGTCGGTGTCCGGCAGGTCGAGGCTCTCGTAGGCCAGCGACAGCTCCCCTGCCTCGGGGTGCGCCCACCGTTCGACGCCCGTACGGCGGGGAAGGGCGGCCGATCCCTCGAAACGGTCCCGGAACCGGGCTCCGGCGGCCTCGGTCAGCTCCTCGGCGAGCGACGCGGCGTGGCCGTCGCCCAGCGACGCGGCCGCCCTCAGGTCGGCGGCCCGCTGGTCGGCGACGGCGTCCCAGTCGGGGAGGGCGGTCGTGGCGCGGTCATCGGTGAACACGTACCGGGCGAGGTTGGGCACGTCCGGTTCCAGCACCCCGGACGGCCCGGCCAACCGGGCGAACCCCGCCGTGGACGCCAGCACGTCACCCAGACCGTTGACCACCAGCGCCGGACCCGGTTCGAGCCGGTCCAGAACGGCGCGCACCGTGGGACGCACCGCGCGCGGCGGTGGCGGACCGCCCCGGCACGCTCCACCGGTGCCCGCCTTGGCGAGCCGGTGCATGTGGACCCGCTCGTCGCCGGACAGCCCCAGCGCGTCGGAGAGCGCCTCGACGACCTCCGGAGAGGGACGGCGGTCGCGCCCCTGCTCCATGCGGGTGAGGTACTCGACGCTGACCCCGGAGAGCGTGGCCAGCTCGGCACGGCGGAGCCCGGGGGTACGGCGGCGGGGACCGGCGGGAATCCCCGCTTCGGCGGGGGTCACGGCCTCGCGGCGGGAGCGCAGGAAGGCGCCCAGCCCGTTGTCTGGCATGGCTGGAGTCTAACCAGCGCGCACCGAGGGTGGCCCCGGGAGGGACAGTCCCACGGCGGTCTCCCAGGAGAGGGACCCTCCTGCCAGGGTCGGAGCCATGCACACGTTCAGCGGGGGCGCGATCGCCC
The DNA here is from genome assembly GCF_055632325.1 of Nocardiopsis sp. KDC1DS13DA1. NCBI lineage: Bacteria > Bacillati > Actinomycetota > Actinomycetes > Streptosporangiales > Nocardiopsidaceae > Nocardiopsis > Nocardiopsis sp. KDC1DS13DA1. The sequence continues at coordinate 143,275 of NZ_JBVMUY010000005.1, read as the reverse complement.
GTCCCACCGGTCAGCCGCCGGGCCGACTGGCCGCGGTCGGCCGTGACGGCGCACCCGCGATCAGGCCGGTGGGGGCATCCCCTCCCCGGGGCCGGGGCGATCGCGGCCGTGGACCCGGGGAGCCCGCGCGTGGATCCTCATCCGCCCCCGCCGGATCCTCTCCCGGGGCATCGACAACGGCTCCTACGAGATGTCGGCGCGCCGGGTCGCCTGAGAGCGCGCCCCGCGCCCCGGGAAACCCCCACGACGAGAGACGGAGAGCAGCCTCCTTGCGTTACCGACTGCTGGGCCGGACCGGCCTGCGCGTGTCCGAACTGTTCCTCGGCGCCATGACCTTCCACCGGCGCGGCGGCCCCGAGACCGTGCGCGGACACGACGCGATCCTGCGCGCCTACACCGACGCCGGTGGCAACGTCATCGACACCGCCTCGGCCTACGGCGACAGTGAGGAGATCGTCGGCGAGCTGCTCACCGGCCGACGCGACCGCTTCGTGCTCGCCACCAAGTACACGCTCTCCCGGGACGCCGACGATCCCAACGCGGCGGGCAACCACCGCAAGAACCTCCGCCTGTCCCTGGAGCGCAGTCTGCGACGTCTGCGTACCGACCACGTCGACCTGTACTGGGTTCACCTGTGGGACCGGCGCACACCCGTCGAGGAGACCATGCGGGCGCTGGACGACGCCGTGCGCGACGGAAAGATCCTGTACGTGGGGATCTCCGACGCTCCGGCCTGGCTGACCGCCCACGCCAACACCCTGGCGGAGTGGCGCGGCTGGACCCCCTTCGCGGGCCTCCAGATCCCCTACCACCTGCTCCAACGTGACGCCGAACGGGAGCTGCTGCCGATGGCCGAGGCGCTCGGGCTCAGCGTGGCGGCGTGGGCGCCGCTGGCCGGAGGCGTCCTGTCGGGCAAGTTCACCGACCGGGAGGACGTCCCCGAGGGCACCCGGGTCGACCCCCGCTCCCTCTCCGCGCGCGATCACGCGGTCGCCCGGGCGGTGCGCGAGGTCGCCGGTGAGCTCGGGGCCGCGCCGTCGCAGGTGGCGCTCGCCTGGACGCGCGCGCGGTGGCGCTTCGTCCACCCGATCGTGGGCGCCAGCCGTGTCGACCAGCTCGTCGAGAACCTGGGGGCGGTCGACGTCGTCCTGCCCGAGGAGGCCCGTCTGCGGCTGGAGGCGGCCGCCGACTTCGAGGTGGGCTTCCCCGGGGACTTCATCGCCCGGTGCGAGGACGACCCCCGGGTGTTCGGCGCGGCTGCGGCCAGGGTGGACGGGTACCGCTGAGCACGTCCCTCCTCCCGAGCCCGGCGGGTCCGCCCCCCAGCCGCCCGGCGCGTCGTCCGGCCGGGGGTCAGCGGACGCTGGCGGGCACGGCGGCCTTGAGCAGCATCTCCCCGTACTCGTCCTCGGGGTCGGAGTCCAGTACGATCGCGCCCCCCGCGCCGATGGTCAGCTCCCCGCCGGCCCGTACCGCGGTGCGGATGACGATGCTCAGGTCGGCGGTCCCCGAGTGCGACAGGTAGCCCAGCGCCCCGGAGTACACGCCCCGCGCGGAGGACTCCAACCGGTCGATGATCTCCATCGTCCGCAGCTTGGGCGCACCGGTCATCGACCCGCCCGGGAAGCAGGCCCGGACGGCGTCCAGGGTGGTCACGTCGGGCCGCAGCCGCCCCCGCACGGTGGAGACCAGTTGGTGGACGGTGGCGTAGGACTCCGTGTACATGAACGCGGGCACCTCCACGCTGCCGACCTCGCACACCCGGCCCAGGTCGTTGCGGAGCAGGTCCACGATCATGAGGTTCTCGGCACGGGTCTTGGCGCCCGTGCGCAGCTCCTCGGCGGCGCGGCGGTCGGCGTCGGGGTCGGCGTGGCGGGGGGCGGTGCCCTTGATGGGGCGGCTCTCCGCCACCCGGTCGGCGTCCACCCGCAGGAAGCGTTCGGGTGAGGCGCTCAGGACGCTCACCGGCCCCAGGCGCAGCAGGGCGGCGTAGGGGGCCGGGCTGGCGGCGCGCAGCCGCCGGTACAGGTCCAGGTCGCCGTCGGCTGCGTCGTCGGGGAGGCGGACCCGGTTGGTCAGGCAGATCTCGTAACTCTCCCCCTCGGTGAGGTGGCCCAGGCACTCCTTCACGTCGGTGACGTAGTCCTCGCGGGGGCGCTCCAGGTGGGCGCCCAGGTCCACGGCCGGACCGGCGGGCGCAGGCGGAGCCGGGACGGGCAGGGCGGAGAGCGCGTCGAGGGTGCGCGCGGCCCAGGCGCGGGCGTCGTCGGTGTCGTCGTGGACGACGTAGGTGCGCCTCTCGACGTGGTCGACGGCGACGAAGCGGTCACAGCGCATCCACACCGCGTCGGGGGTGGGCGAGGTGTGGACGCCGTCGGCGCCGCAGTCGGCCTTGAGTTCGTAGCCGAAGTAGCCCACGTGCCCGCCGGTGAAGTCGAACGGCAGGCCGGTGGGGGCGGTGGGGCGGGTGCGCCGGTCGAGGGCGTCGAAGACGGTGCCGGGCTCGCGGTGCTCGGCGCCGTCGGCGCCGCGGACGCGGACTTCGCCGTCGCCCACGCGGTAGGTGAGGATCTCGCCGGTGGCGGCGCCGAGGAAGGAGAAGCGGGCGGGCCCCTCGGGGCGGGAGCTGTCCAGCCAGAACGCGTGCTCGGCGGCGCCGTACAGGTGGGCGAAGGCCGCCTCGGTGTCCACAGCGCGGTCGAGGACGTGCACGCGCGGTGCGGGGGGTTCGGCCGCGGCGGGTCTTCGGGGCCGTCCGGTGGCGGCGGACGCGGCGCCGTCCAGGGCCGGGCCCGGGGGGCTGGTGCGTCCGTGAGCGGCGGACCCCGCCCGCACGAGGGGGCGGGCCAGCCGCAGGAAGTTGGCGACCAGGTCGGCTCCGGCGTCGCTGGCGATCGACTCGGGGTGGAACTGCACGCCCCAGCGCGGGAGTTCCCGGTGCTCCAGGCCCATGACCACGCCGTCCTCGGCCCAGGCGGTGGCGGCCAGCGGTGCGGTGAGCGGCTCGGGAACGGCCAGTGAGTGGTAGCGCACGGCGGTCAGGTCCTGGGGCAGACCCTCGAAGAGGCCGCGGCCGGTGTGCCGGACCCGGGTGAGGTGTCCGTGGCGCGGGACGGGGGCGGCGGTGACGTCGGCTCCGGCCAGGTGGGCGATGGCCTGGTGGCCCAGGCACACGCCCAGGACCGGGAGGTGGGTGTGGGCCAGCAGCTCGGGTACCCGGCCCAGGTCACGGGGGTTGTGCGGGCGCCCTGGTCCCGGAGAGACCACCACGGCGTCGAAGGCGGCCGGGTCCAGGCCGTCCCAGCGGGCGTCGTCGTTCGTGAGCACCTCGGGGGACTCGCCCAGCACACGCGCCAGCAGCTGGTGGAGGTTGTACGTGTAGGAGTCGTGGTTGTCGATCAACAGCAGGCGCATCAGGCAGATCCGAGGTAGAGGGGCCGGAAGCTCGTGGTTCACTCGGTCTTGCCGAGGGGTGCCCAGGACCTTCCACTCCAGATCCACTCCAGATGGAGTCTGGCCTGGATCTAGCTGAAAACGTCCCCGGGCGGTGCTGTCACACCGGCCCCGGGGCCGCCCCGACCTGGCCTGGGTGCCGAGCTGGTGTCCAGCGTATCCGCTGTGCCCCCTGTGCGGGCATCGCCTCTCCTCGCGACGTGCGCCGCCGTACGCCACCCGCTGCCGGGGACGGGTGGACATCGGGCGGGCGCGGACCGGTGGGGGTCACCTGTCCCGTTCCCGCCCCCACCCGGGCACCACCCACTCCGCCAGCACCTCGAAGTCCTTGGCCGTCAGCCCCCTGGCCGGGCCCACCCTGTGCAGGAGCGCCGGTCCCGGGTGCCACAGGTCGACCCAGTCCCGGTCGGCGCGGGCGATCTCGTCGTCCACCCACGCGAACGGCCGCCCGTCGGCGTACTCCACGATGCCGGGGGTCTTGACGTGTACCGATCCGGGCGCGTGGGTCCCGGCGGCCGGGAACTCGCACACGGGAAGCGTCGGGAGGCCGATGCGGGGCGCGATGTGGACGTTGGCGCCGTGCCCCCACGTGGTGGCCCACACGAGTTGGTAGGGCAGCGCGGCCAGAGCGGCCCCGTGTCCGTGTTTGAGCAGTACCTCGAACCCCTCAGCCCTCCACCTGCGGTAGCCGTCGCGGTAGGCACCCCGGCGACTTCCGGCGTAGGGGTTGAGGGGGCCGTCGACGTCGACGAACAGGAGGGGTCGCTGGTCCATGTGTGTCTCCGTTCGGTTCGTTCGGTGTGTCCTGTCCGGGACGCGGGCCGCCGGGAACCGGGGAGGGTTTCCCGGCGGAAGGGTCCAACGCCCCGATTTCCTCCGGCTCGGGTGGGGGACGGTGTCCGGTGTCCCCTCCTCCCCCGACTCCAGGAGTGTCGATGCTGGGTGTCTCGCACGCCGCGACGGGTGTGTTCGCCGGTGTGCTGACGGGTGCCGCGCTGGGCGCGCACCCTTCGGACGTGTTCGTCTGCGGTGCCGTGGCGGCCGGTGCCGCGCTCCTGCCGGACCTGGACGAACCGGGGAGCACGGTCGGACGGTCCCTGGGAGGGCTGTCCGAACTGGTGGCGGTGGGACTGCGGAGGCTGTCGCGTGTGGTCTACCGGATGACGGCGGGGCCCGGGGACTCCCTGGAGCCACGCACCTTGGCCGACGGACGGACGGTGCCGCCGGGCGGCCACCGGCACCTGACGCACACGCTTCCGGCGTGCGGGGTGTTCGGACTGCTGGTGTGGGGCCTGGCGGCGTCGGGCGGGCTCGGACTCGGCGTCGCCGTCCTCGCGATGTCCGCGCTCGGGCTCGGCACCGCGGGGCGTTCGCTGGGCGGGCCGAGGAGGGCCCGACTCCAGGTGGTGGGGGTGCTGTCCGTGCTGGTCGCGGCCGCGGCCGTGTACCTGCCGGGCGGGACGCCGTGGCTGGTGGGCCTGGCGGCGGGGGTGGGCGCGGTGACGCACGTCCTCGGTGACTGGTTGACCCGCAGCGGTGTGCCGCTGGCCTGGCCGGTCGCGGTGCGCGGCAAGCGGTGGTGGATGTTCCGCTCCCCGGTCGCGTTCCGGACGGGGGACAGCTGGGTGGAGACCGGGATCCGCTGGGGGTGCCTGACCTCGGCCCCGGCGGTGGTGGTCCTGACCCAGGTGGGCTGAGGCGGCCCACCTGGATCAGGCCGGGCCGTAGACGCTGACGTGCAGGGGGCTGGAGGCGTCGAACCGTTCCCCGTCCCACCCTCCCGACCTCTCGACGAGGCGCAGACCGGCCAGCCGGGCCATGAGGTCCATCTCCGACGGCCAGACGAGGCGGCAGGAGATCGGAGCCAGCCCGATGCCGTCGACGCCGAGGCTCACATGGTTCTCGTCGAGGATCTGCGTGGCGTGGTCGTACTGGTTGACGTCGAGGGTCACCGCGCCCGCGGTGAGGCGCTCAACGTTGACGAACTGTTCACCCCGGATCCACGCCCAGGGCGGGGCGGCCTCGACCACGAACACCCCGTCCTCGTCCAGGTGGCGGGCGGCGTTCCGGAAGCACGCGATCTGACCCTCCTGGGTCAGGATGTTGTAGAGGGTGTTGAAGACGAGGTAGACGAGCGGGTAGGTCCTGCCGGTGGCCTCGGAGGCCATGTCACCGACGATCACGTCGAGGTCCGCACCCCCCGGCTTCTCACGCAGCCTGGACACCATGTGCGGTGACAGGTCGATACCGTCGACCCGCACACCGTGCTGCGCGAGCGGGAGCGCGACGCGTCCGGTCCCGATCGCGAACTCCAGGGCCCTCCCGTCCCGTGCGTACCCGGCGAGGAAGGCGGCCGTGGCCTCCTCGTCACCGCGCAGGCGGTCGTCGTAGTGGCGTGCGGTGTCCGCGCCGAAGCTGGTCCTGGGGTGGAAGCCGTCCATCATGGGGCGTCAGTCTTGTGTCCGAAGCAGGGGGAGACAACTGGTTTTCCGCCGGGCCGCGGCGCCGGTCTGGTGCCGATCCCGCCCCGCAGGTACCCTGACCGCCTCCCCTGGAGAGGGCCGCCCTCCCCTCCGGCCCGGGAGTGAGCCCGGGAAACAGCCAGCGTGTACAAGACTTGCGCCGTGATTTTGGCGGGTTCGACGGATGCGCTCCGCGCGAGGAACACTCCAGGATCGTCACCGTGACGACTTTCCACTCTCTGGCCGACAAGGCCCTCCGACGTGAGACGCCCACCCGCGACGAGCTCCGCCAGGTCCTGAGCAGCTCCGACGACGACCTGATGGACCTGGTCGCCGCCGCGTTCCGGGTCCGGCTGCGGTACTTCGGCCGCCGGGTCAAGCTCAACTACCTCGTGAACATGAAGAGTGGACTGTGCCCGGAGGACTGCTTCTACTGTTCACAGCGGCTCGGCTCCGAGGCCGACACACTCAAGTACACCTGGCTCAAACCCGACCAGACGCGTGAGGCGGTCTCCGCGGGTGTCGAGGCCGGAGCCAGCCGGGTGTGCCTGGTCGCCAGCGGGCGCGGCCCCACCGACCGCGACGTCGACCGCCTGGCCCCCACCATCTCCGACATCAAGTCCGAGTTCCCCGGCGTCGAGGTATGCGCCTGCCTGGGTCTGCTCTCGAACGGCCAAGCCGACCGCCTGCGCGACGCGGGTGTGGACGCCTACAACCACAATCTCAACACCTCCGAGGAGCGCTACGCCGACATCTGCACCACCCACGAGTTCTCCGACCGGGTGGAGACCGTCGAGCAGGCCAAGCACGCCGGGCTCTCGCCCTGCTCGGGTCTGATCGCGGGGATGAAGGAGAGCGACGACGACCTCATCGACGCCCTCCTGGCGCTGCGCGACCTGGAGCCGGACTCGGTGCCGGTCAACTTCCTCATGCCCTTCGAGGGCACTCCCCTGGAGGGCACCTGGGAGCTGACGCCCCAGCGCTGCCTGCGCATCGTGGCGGCGGCCCGGTTCGTCTTCCCCGACGTGGAGGTGCGCCTGGCCGGGGGACGCGAGATCCACCTGCGCTCCCTCCAGCCGCTGGCTCTGCACATCGCCAACTCGATCTTCCTCGGCGACTACCTGACCAGCGAGGGCCAGGCGGGCAAGGCCGACCGCGAGATGATCGAGGACGCCGGGTTCGAGGTGCAGGGCGCCGGGGAGCCCACCCTGCCCCAGGAGCGGCACGACCTGCTCAAAGCGCGTCAGCGGGGTGCGGGAACCGCCCTTCCCCCCAACGCCTGACAGGGTGACGTGCCGGGGCCGACCGCCGCTGGTCGGCCCCGGCACGTCCCGGTCAGAGCCGTTCGACGACGGTGGCGTTGGACAGCCCTCCCGCCTCGCACATGGCCTGGAGCCCGTACCGGCCGCCGCGCTCGTGCAGGGCGTGCACGAGCGTGGCCGTCAGCCGGGCGCCGCTGGCGCCGAGCGGGTGCCCGATCGCGATGGCGCCGCCGTTGACGTTGACCCGGTCCAGGTCGGCGCCGGTCTCCTGGGCCCAGGCCAGGACGACCGACGCGAACGCCTCGTTGATCTCGAACAGGTCGATGTCGTCCATGGACAGCCCGGCGCGGTCGAGGACCCTGCGGGTGGCGGGGATGACCGCGGTGAGCATGTGGAGGGGGTCGTCCGCGGCCACGGCGAAGCTGTGCAGCCGGGCCAGGGGCCTCAGGCCCAGGGCGGCGGCGGTGTCGGCGGCCATGACGAGCACGGCGGCGCTGCCGTCGCTGAGCGGGCTGGCGTTGCCCGCGGTGACGTCCCAGGTGATCTGCGGGAACCGGGCGGCGGTGGCGTCGTCGTGGTAGGCGGGGCGCAGGGCCGCCAGGGTCTGCATCGTGCCGCCCTCGCGGATGCCCTCGTCGGCGGTGAGCCCGTTGACGGGGGCGAGCTGGGAGTCGAACGCGCCGCGTCGGGTGGCGTCGGCGGCCCGGGCGTGGCTGGTGAGCGCGAACTCGTCCATCCGCTGCCGGGAGATGCCCCAGCGCGCGGCGATGAGTTCGGCGGCCACACCCTGTCCGACCAGGCCCTCGGGGTAGCGCTTGGCGAAGCCCTCGCCCAGCGGGTCGGCGGACCCGGCCAGGTTGGCCCCCATGGGGACGCGGCCCATGGACTCGACCCCGGCGGCGACGGCGATGTCGTAGGCGCCGGCGATGACGCCCTGGGCGGCGAAGTGGACGGCCTGCTGGCTGCTGCCGCACTGGCGGTCGACGGTCGTGGCGGGCACGGATTCGGGGAACCCGGCGGCCAGGAGCGCACGGCGGGTCATGTTGGCGGCCTGCTCACCGTGCTGGGTGACCACGCCGCCGATGACGTCGTCCACCAGGGCGGGGTCCAGGCCGGTGCGTTCGATGAGGGCGCGGAGGCTGTGGGCGAGCAGGTCCACGGCGTTGACCTCGTGCAGGGCCCCGGTCGGCTTGCCCTTACCGACAGGGGTTCTGACCGCGTCGACGATGACGGCTTCTCGCATGGTGGTGTCCTCGGTTTCGGCTCAGGTGTGGATGAGACGGCGGAGTTGGCGTCCCTGGGCGGCGATGTGGCCGCCGCGGGTGTACAGGGTGGTCTCGTCGACGCACAGGTCCTCGGAAGCCCAGACTGTGCGGTGCCGGACGAGGTACCAGGGCCCCTCCGGCCGGCAGGGTGCCAGGTGCACGGACAGTTCGAGGGTGGGGACGGGCACGGGTCGGTCCCAGAGGGCGAACAGGCCCGGTGGCATGGCGTCGATGAGGATCAGGCGTGTGGCGTTCTCGTCCAGGTGGTCGATGCCGGTGGCGTCGGGATCCAGGCGCACCCAGGCCTCGTAGGCGGGTTCGGTTCCGGCGGTGAGCGGAAGGGTGTCGCTGAGGGGGCGGATGTCCAGGTGGCGACCGAAGCGGACGATGTTCTCGGGCGGGGTGAAGCGGTCCAGGGAGCCGGGTTCGGCCCGGACCGCCGGGGGCGGGGTGCGGCGCGGCCAGACGGCCGGCGGTGAGTCCGGCCCCCGGGTCTGGCGGATGAGCGCGGTGGCCAGGCCGTCGATGGTGGCAGTCGAGGCGGCCGAGCGGCCGCCGCGCAGTGCGCCCACGCGGATGTCGAAGGTTCCGGGCGGGACGGGGTCCAGGAGGTGGACGGTGACGGCACGGGGCGTCGCGCCGTGGACGTCGGTGGCGGCCTGTTGCAGGTGGGCCGCCACCAGGCCTCCGTGGGTGCCGCCGAAGCCGGCCCAGTCCGGGGCGAACACGGCGCGTCGGGTGGTCTCGCCGACGTCCTGGCTATGGATTTGCATAGCCAGGAAGCTAGGCTGTTGACTATGAAAATGTCAAGTCAGGTCGTCCCTCCAGCGGCACTCCGCTGACCCCTGCCGGTGAGGTGCCGCCGCGCACAGGACCCCGTCCGCGGGTGCGGCGTCCCCCGGGGCCGGTGCCCCGGCCTCCAGGCCCCGAGCGTCGGGCCGGAACCCGCGGTTGTGCGCACCGGAACGGGGCCGGTAGCCTCCCCTGGCACCCGAGGCCGGAGAGGATCCCTCATGTCCGAGTCCCCGATGATCGTCATCGGTGCCGGAGAGGCCGGGCTGGCCGCCGTCCAGGCGGCCAACCGCCGTCGGATCCGCCCGCTGGTGCTGGAGGCCGCCGACACGGCCGGGGGTTCGTGGCCGCACTACTACGACAGCCTGACCCTGTTCTCGCCCTCCCCCCACGCCTCCCTCCCGGGCAGGGCGATGCCCGGCGGTGCGCGCACCTACCCCTCCCGGGACGAGGTCGCGGCCTACCTGCGCGACTACGCAGCCCGACTGGACGCCGACTTCCGCTTCGGCCAGAAGGTGACCCGCGTCGAACACGACGGCGACGGCTTCACCGTCTCCACCGCCGAGGGCACTCCGCGGCGCGCACGCGCGCTCATCGCGGCGTCGGGGACCTTCACCCGCCCGCACCGCCCCGCGCTGCCGGGCCTGGGCGGGTTCACCGGCGCGGTGCTCCACTCGGCCGACTACCGTTCCCCCGAACCCTTCGAGGGACAGCGGATCGTGGTCGTGGGAGCCGGGAGCTCCGGTGTGGAGATCGCCGTCGAGCTGGCGCGGGTGGCCCGGGTGAGCCTCTCCAGCCGGGCACCGATCGCCTGGGTGGACCAGCATCCGCTGGGCCGTGACGTCCACTGGTGGGGTGCCGTCACGGGCGTCGACTCGGCCCCGGTGGGCCGGCTGTGGGAGCGCGTTCGCACGCCGGTGATCGACGACGGCCGGTTCCGCGCGGCGTTCGCCACCGGCAACCCCGACCGCAGACCGCTCTTCGCCCGTCTGCGCGGACACCGTGTGGAGTGGGCGGACGGAGCCGCGGAGCCCGTCGACACGGTGCTGCTGGCCACGGGCTACCGGCCCGCTCTGGACTACCTGGACGGCACCGGTGCCCTGGCCGCCGACGGCGGCCCGCTGCACTCCGGCGGGATCTCCACCACGGTCCCGGCACTGGGGTATGTGGGACTGGAGTTCCAGCGCAGCTACTCCTCGGCCAGCCTGCGCGGGGTCGGCCGCGACGCGCACCGCGTCGTGCGCGGTGTCCTGGCACGCTCCGCCTCCTGACGGAGCCCTGCGGCACGGACGTCCGGGTGCCGCGCGGGCGCCGAACCGACGTGCCGCCACCCCGTTCGGGCGGCCACCGCGGGTGCCCTCGTCACCGTCGGCGGGCACGGTGTCCCTCGTCCCCGGAGCCGGCCCCACGAGGCGGACGCCCCGGCCCCGCGGTCCGGCCGGGCAGGTGCTGGGCGCCCCCCGTACGCACGCCTATGCGCGGCGTATCCCGGCGCATGGCCCCGGAGTGTGCACGGGCGCCAGGATGCCGGTATGGACAACGCACCAGTACTCGTCATCGGAGCGACCGGCAAGACCGGCCGCAAGGTCACCGCCCGCCTGCGGGAGCGGGGCATCGAGGTCAGGGCCGCGTCGCGGTCGGGACAGGTCCGGTTCGACTGGGCCGACCCGGACACGTGGGGGCCCGCGCTGGAGGGTGCCGCGGGGATGTACGTCGTTCCCCTGGACACGTCGCCCTCACCCACGCCCGCCCTGATCGAGGCGGCCACGGCCGCGGGGGTGCGCCGCATGGTGCTGCTGAGTGCCCGCGGTGTGGACGTGCCCGGCTACTTCGGTGACGACACCACCGCCGCGGAGGTCCACCTGGCGGGCGAGCGCGCGCTGCGCGGGTCCGGAGCCGAATGGACGATCCTGCGGCCGAGCTGGTTCGCGCAGAACTTCAGCGAGGGCGACTTCCGGGACGCCATCGCGGCGGGCGAGCTGGCACTGCCCGCGGGCGACGGCCGGGCGGCGTTCGTGGACACCGAGGACATCGCGGCCGTGGCGGTCGCCGCGCTCACCGGTGACGGCCACGCGGGCCGCACCTACGAGCTGACCGGGCCGCGCGCGGTCGGCGTGGCCGAGCTGCTGGAGGAGATCGGCGCGGCCGCGGGGATCGGGGCGCGCTACCTTCCGGTCAGCGGGGAGGACTTCCAGCGGGCACTGGTCGCCCAGGGCTTCTCCCCGGCCGAGGCGGCGCTGTGGTCCGACGCCATGCACGCCATCCGCACGAGTCAGGACGCCGTGGTCACCGACGGTGTGCGCCGTGCCCTGGGACGGGAACCGCGCGACGTCGCCGACGTGGTCCGGGAGGAGGCCGCCCGGGGCGCCTGGAAGCGGTGACCCGCGAGGTCTGGCGGCCGAGCCCCGGCCCTGGGCCCGGTCCGCGCGGGCCGTCCCGGACCGCCGGTACGCGGACGGGCGGCCGTCCCGCGCTCCGCCGGTCGCCGTCTATCCGGCGGGTCCGGGAACCTCCGCCCGCGGGGCCCGCCCAACGTCGGGCCCCGCGGCGGTGAGGCCCTCCCGGTAGGCGGACGGACTCACCCCGCGCACCCGCTTGAAGGCGGCGCTGAAGCCGAAGGCGTCGGCGTAGCCCACCCGGTGGGCGACGGACGCGACGGTCAGCTCCGGCCGGGCCAGCAGGTCGGCGGCCAGTGTCATCCGCCACCCCGTGAGATAGGAGACCGGTCCCTCGCCGACCAGGTCCGTGAACCGCTTGGCCAGGGTCGTGCGCGAGACCCCGGCCCGGGTGGCCAGCGACGCCGTGGTCCAGGGCCGGGCCGGATCCTCGTGCAGGGCCCGCAGCGCCGGTCCGACCACGTCGTCGCCGAGGGCCGCGTACCACTGGGGCGACTCGGCCTCGGGGCGGTCGAACCAGTCGCGCAGACCGCACACCAGCAACCAGTCCAGCAGCCGGTCCAGGACGATCTGCCGACCCGGACCGGCGACCCCGATCTGCGCCTCCAGGTAGTCGCGCAGCGGGGCGCACTCACCGCCGTCGGCGACGACGGCCACGGGGGGCAGGACCCGCAGGAGGCGGCGCGGGACCTCGGCGCGCACGTCGTAGGCCCCGACCAGCAACACGGTGCTGCCGGACAGCTCCTCCGGCTCCCCGTACGCGAACGCGGGGGACGCGCCACCGTCCACTCCGGCTGTCGGGGCCGGTACGGGCGTGTCCGGGGCGTCGGTGAAGGTGAACGGATCCGGCCCCCGTACGATCGCCACCTCACCGACCGAGACCCGCCGTGGCGTCCCCGTCGGCGGCACGATCCATCCCGTGCCGCGCAGGGGAACGCACAGTGTGAGGTAGGGGGCGTCAGTGAACCGCAGCGACCACGGCGGCCGCAGGACCGACCTCCCGAACACCGATCCGCGCCCCCGGACACCGCTCAGCAGTTCGTCGACCACGTCCATGCCGTCACCCTAGACGAGCCGTTCCGACGGGTCGGTGGTCGTGGGCCGTCAGAGAACGCGGGACCGGCCGGCCGTGCCGCGGAGCGCACGGTCGGGCGGGTTCCGGTCTTGCTTCGCTCACTAGGCTCTGGGGTATGACGATCAAGCTGGACCACGCCCTGGCCGACCCGCGCGCCTGGCGCCCCACCGAGTGCGCCATCGCCGGTGCCCTGGAGGTCCTCGGCCCCCGCTCCTCCCTGCTGATCATGCGCGAGGCACTGCTGTTCGGCGTGCGCCGCTTCGATCTGTTCGTCACCCGGGTCGGCGTCACCGAGGCGGTGGCCGCCGCCCGGCTCAAGCACCTGACCGAGGCCGGACTGCTGACCCGCCAGCCCTACAAGGAACCCGGAAGCCGCACCCGGTACGAGTACGTGCCCACCCAGAAGGGGCGTGACCTGACGCCCGTCGTGCTCGCGCTGATGGAGTGGGGGGCCAAGTACCTCACACCGGAGGGCGCGCCCCTGTCGGTGGTCGACGACGCCTCCCGTGAACCCGTCCGGGTGGGTTACCTGGCCCCGGACGGTACCGAGCGGGCGGAGGAGGACCTGCGCATCCAGCCGACCCGGCGTGATCCGTGACGGGTCCGCGCCCCGACCGCGTGCGGCGCCCCCGTGGGACACGGGGGCGCGCCAACGGGGCGCCGGAGCCGCTCTTCCGCCCGCCGCCTGATCCGCTGACGCGCCCGGGTCCGGGTCCGCCGTGAGTCCCCGGCGGCACCGGACCGGCTACTGGTGCTGGTGGAGCGGTTCCTGGCCGTTCCAGACCGGCATCTGCTGGTACTGCTGGGCCATCTCCTCCGCGATCGCGTCCTCCTGACGGTCGCGCACGCACTTGGCCAGGGTGAAGGTCGAGGTGATGACGAACAGGAGACTCATCCCGAGGAAGGCGCGCATCCACAGGTCGACGGGCAGGTAGACGATGCCCGCGCCCGCGCCCAGGGAGGAGACGGCGAAGGCGATCACCGACTGGAGGTAGAACTGCGAGGTGGACCGGGGGTGTGTGTTGGGGGTGCTCATGTGTCCATCGTGGTCCGATCGTCCCCGGGGCGCCTGAGTAGGACTACTCATCCGGCCGCGACGGCGCGTGCGTCGTCGCCTCCGTGGCGCTGACCGACAACGGAGACCGGAGAACCACCGGTGTCGTCGGCGTGAGTTTCCGCGAACGGGGCAACCACGGCGGCCGGTTCGGCTCCTTCGGGATCGTGGACCCGGACTCCGGGGACGTCCACCGGTCCGTGCGCGTCGGCGGCCCCCGCGACGACGGAGACGTCTTCCACGTCGAACCCGTGCGCCTCCCCTGCCGCATCGAACCCGGCGACACCGACCAGACCCACCTGTACTTGCCCGCGCCGTCGCTGGAGGTGGACGAGGTCGACCTGGAGGCCGGGATCTTCGGTGCCCTGGAGGACGTCCCCCCGGACTGACGCGGAGCGCCGGCCGGCCGAGCGCACGCCCGCACGGGTCCGGGCGCGGGCACGGTCACCCGTCCGTCGCGGCGGGTGCACCGGTCCGCGTCCGTGCCCGTGTGCGCCCGACCAGCGCCAGGCCGACCTGGGGAAAGATCAGCACCGAGAGCATGCCCGCGCCGACCAACGCGGCCGCGTGCGCCGAGTTCATGTCACCGGCCTGTGTTCCGATGGTGGTCAGTACCACGAGCAGGGGCAGTGCCGTGGCGGAGAACAGCGCCAGAGCCACACCCTCGTGGCGGCTCAACCCCTTGCGGCACAGAACCCACACCGGAAGTCCGCGTACCAGGAGGAACAGGACCAGGAACATCGGCACGGTCGCGACCGCACCCCAGTCCGACACCAGCGCGTCCAGGTCGAACCGCACCCCGGTCACCACGAAGAACACCGGGATGAACACGCCGTAGGACACGGCCGTCATCCGGGTCTCGACCTCCTCGACCTCCTGGGGGTGGTTGTTGAACAGCATCACCCGGACGATGATCCCCGCCGCGAAGGACCCGAGGACGCTGTCCAGCCCCAGGATCGTGGACACCCACAGCATGAACACCACCACCAGAAGGCACAACCGGACCGCGAGCTGGGTGCTGGTGCCCAGGGTCACCCGGACCAGCCGCTGGATCCGCGCGGAGGTCCCCCAGGTCATCCGCCAGGCGGCCAGCACGGCCACGGCGAAGAAGGCCAGCAGCAGAAGCGACCCGGTCAGCGGCCGGTAGCCGCTCAACAGCAGGGCGATCACCACGATGGGCGCGAACTCCCCCACCGTCCCCGAGGCCAGCACGCGCGCGCCGAACACCGAGCCGAGCACCCCGGAGTCACGCAGGATCGGCAGGACCGTCCCGAGCGCCGTGGTGGTCAGGGCCAGCCCGATGATCAGTGCCGTCTGCGACCAGCCCAGCAGCAGCCAGGCCGTACCCAGGCCCAGACCGAGCGCGCACGCCCACGCCGTTCCCGCGCGGTGCAGCGTTCCCCCGGCCACCCGGGACACGTCGATCTCGTACCCGGCCATGAACATCAACAGGGCCAGCCCCATGCCGGAGGCCGCGGTGATGATGTCGGTCTCCTCGACCAGACCGAACCCCGACGGTCCGATGAGGATGCCCAACGCGATCTCCAGCACGACGCCGGGCAGCACCACCCAGCGGCCGAGCACGTCGACCACCAGGGGTGCGGCCACCGCGGCGGTCACGATGACCAACAGCGGCGTCAGGCTCGTCACAGTGTCGGCTTCCACCGGCTCCGCCCTTCAGTGCGCTCTCCTACCAGGTCATCCTGGCGAACGCACCGGTCGAACCGGTGGAGCCGCGCCCGGGGTCCACACCACCGCGTCGATCCCGGCCTCCCCCGTGCCTCACCGACGCCACCACACTGGCCGAGGCGGATCGGCCCGGGTTCCGGTGCGGGAGGGCCGACCTCCGTGAGGACCTCGGGGGCTTCGCGGGCGTCCTGGCCGACCACGTGCACGGCGGCCGGGTCGGCGCGTCGGGTCCGTTGCGGGTCATGTTCCGGGCAGCCGGGTCACGGCTCTGTGCCGTTCCCGGAAAACCATAGAAAGATTGATGTCGGGTATTCGTCTTCGCATTGGACGCCTGTGGGTTCGGCGCCTAGTTTCGAACCGTCGCCGCACTGACGGCCCGCACCCGCGGTCGCGGGTTCGCGGGCCGTCGGGTGCGCGCCACCACGTCACCGCGGGTCCGCGGCGGCCCGCCGCCCAGAGGAAACACACCATGTCCAAGATCCTTTTCGTGATGACCGGCGTCGACCACTGGACGCTGGCCGACGGAACCAGGCACCCCACCGGCTTCTGGGCCGAGGAGGCGGTCGCCCCCTACGAGGCGTTCACGGCCGCGGGGCACGAGGTCACCGTCGCCACCCCCGGCGGGGTGGTCCCGACCGTGGACGCGGGCAGCCTGTCCGCCGAGGCCAACGGCGGGCAGGAGGGCGCCGACAGGATGGCCGCCGCGCTGGAGGCCATGACCGAACTGCGCGGCCCGATCGCGCTGGAGGACGTCGACCTCGCGGACTACGCCGCGGTCTTCTACCCCGGCGGCCACGGCCCGATGGAGGACCTGTCGGTCAACGCCGACTCCGGGGCGCTGCTCACCCGGGCCCTGGAGGGCGGGACGCCGCTGGGCGTGGTCTGCCACGCCCCGGCCGCGCTCCTGGCGGCGACCGGGGCCGACGGCGCCAACTCCTTCGCCGGCTACAGGGTCGCGGCGTTCACCAACGCCGAGGAGCGCCAGGCCGGGTTCGCCGACAGGGCCAGGTGGCTGCTCCAGGACCGCCTCACCGAGGCAGGTGTGCGGGTGGAGGAGGGTGAGCCCTGGGCTCCCAAGGTGGTCGTGGACCGGAACCTGGTCACGGGCCAGAACCCGGCCTCCTCGGCTCCGCTCGCCGCCGAACTGCTGAGGAAGCTGGGCTGACCGACGTGACCGGCCCGGCCGCGGGGCTCGGCGCCGCGGCCGGGCCTCGGCCTACCGAGCCCCCCGGGCCAGTTCCAGCCTCTCCCGCGCCTCGGCCATGTCCTCGGTCGTGGGAGCGTCGTCCTGGGTCAGGCTCCGCCGCCAGTATCCGGTGAAGTCGACGTCCCGCTTGGGTACGCCGCGGTCGTTCACCAGGTGGCGGCGCAGGGAGCGGACCATCCCGGCCTCACCCGCGATCCAGGCCCCCACCCGCCCCGGCGGCAGCTCGGCGGCGCGCACCGCCGCCACCAGCCGTTCTCCGTGCGCGGCGTCCCCCCGGTGGATCCACCTCAGGTCCACGTCGGCGCGCGTGGTCAGGGGCAGCTCCTCGGCGGTGTCGCGGACCTCGACCAGGACCACGGCGCGCCGCCCCTCGGGCAGGCTCTCCACCAGGGTGCCCACGGCGGGCAGGGCGGTCTCGTCACCCGCCATGAGCAGCCAGTCGGGGGTGGCGGTGTCGAAGGGGGAGGCGAACTCGGCGGAGGGGCCGAACATGCCCAGGACCGCGCCGGGACGGACCCGCCGCGCCCACCGGGTGGCGGGCCCGGAGTCGCCGTGCACGACGAAGTCGATGTCGACGGTGCCCCGTTCGGGATCGTGCCCGCGCAGGGTGAAACTGCGCATCCAGGGCCGTTCGTCGTCGGGCAGGGCGGTGTAGGCCCGGTACCAGGACATCAGGTCCCCCTCGGGGCGGGGCAGACGGGGCGCGTCCTGCCCCTGGCGGGGGAAGTAGAGCTTGACCTGCTGGTCGGGCCCGCTCAGGGACGGGGCGGCCAGGCCGTCACCGGTGAAGGTCACGCGCACCATGTGCGGGGTGAGGGGACGCGACGCGACGACGCGGAGATGGCGGACCGGCATTTTCTCGCTCACCAAAACTCCTCAGGATAGTGGTTTCGCCAGGTGTTCTCAAGGCCGAAACTCAAGTTCTAGCAAGCGATTTCGCGAAAATGTCAAATGAAAAACCGTGCTTGTTTTTGTGGCATGCGTCACTCTGACTGGGGGCGGTCGGGGCGGAACTCCGCCAGGTCCAGCCCCGGGTCCTCCCCCGCCGCCAGGCGGGCCGCGACCAGGCCCTGGTACGGGCCGAACGTCAGCCCCTCCGCCCCCAGGCCGGTCGCCACCACGACCCCCGGGAGCCGTCCGATCCGCCCCAGCAGCTGACCGCCGTCGTGCGTTCCCGGCCGGAACCCCACCCTGGTCTCCACGACCGTGGCCTCGGCCAGCCCCGGCAGCACCTCCACCGCGGTGGACAGGTTGTGCAGCAGCCCACTGGCCGTCACCCGCCGGTCGAACCCCGCCTCGGGCTCCACCGTTCCACCCGTGACCACCCGGTCCGGGCCGAACGCGCACACGAAGTACCCGCGCTCACCGAACCGCACCACCGGCCAGGCGCGCGTGTCACGTCCCGGCAACGCGAAGTGCGTCATCTGGCCGCGCACCGGGAACACCGGCAGGTCGACCCCCGCCACCGCGAGCAGGCGCGCCGACCACGCCCCGGCGGCGACGATCACCACGTCGGCCTCCAGGTCGTCGCCGCCCACGCTCACCCCGGTCACGCGATGTCCGTTCCAGGACAGGTGGGCGTCGCCCTTGAAGTACCGCAGCCCCCGCTCCTCCGCGGCGTCGAACAGCGCGTCGCGCGCACGGCGGCCGTCGAGGCGGGCCATACCGGCCACGCGCACACCCCCGTACTCCTCGGGCACCAGGGGGAACAGGCGGGTCGCCTCGCCCGGCGCCAACCGCTCCACCCGCCCCATGGTGGTGAACTCCGGCCGCTCGGCCAGAGTGCGCATCAGGTCGTAACCGGCGTCGTCCCCCTCCCGGTCCACCGACACGCCGCCGACCGCCTCGTACCCGGTCACGTGCCCGTCGTCGGCCAACTCGGCCATCAGTTCCGGGTAGTGCGCGGCGGCGCGCGCCTTGAACTCCCACAGGGGCGCGGAGTCCCAGGGGAGGGGCCAGGGGAAGACCACACCCAGCCCCGCCGAGGTCGCCTGCCCCCTGTTCGCGGCGTCCACCAGTGCGGTGGACACACCTTTCCTGGCCAGGTGGAAGGCCGCGCTCATGCCCACGATCCCGCCACCGACAACGATCACGTCCATGTGCCCACCCTGCCTCGGGCGGTGCCCCCGGACAAGGCGGGCGACCCGCGTGCCGCGTCCGGGAGCCGGTGCGGCCGACGCGGTACGTTGAGCTCTCCCGTACCCGACCCGAACCTCCGGGAGGTCACGCACGTGGACGGATTCACCAGCCCGGGGCTGGCCCTCACACGCAGGCCCAGCCCGGAGATGGCACGGGGCATCCTCACCCACCTCCCCCGCTCTCCCGTGGACCCCGTGCTGGCCATGCGCCAGTACGTCATCTACCAGGAGGCGCTGGCCTCGGCCGGGTGGCGGGTGGTCGAGGTCGACCCGGCCCCGGACCACCCGGACTCGGTGTTCGTCGAGGACGCGGTGGTCGTCTGCGGGGACCTGGCGGTACTCACGCGTCCCGGGGTCGAGGAGCGCCGGGGCGAGGTGGAGGGGGTGGAGGCGTCGGTGCGCTCCCTGGGTCTGCGGGTGGCCCGCCTGGAGGCCCCCGGAACCCTGGACGGCGGGGACGTGCTCCAGGTGGGTGAGACCGTCTACGTCGGCGTGGGCGGGCGGACCAACACCGAGGGGGCCGACCAGCTGGCACGCCTGCTCAAACCACTCGGTCGCGAGGTCAGGCGGGTCGGACTCGGAGCGGTCCTGCACCTGAAGTCTGCGGTGACGGCGCTCCCCGACGGTTCGCTGATCGGGCTGCCCGACCTGGTGGACACCGCGGCGCTGCCCCCGATCCGGCGCGCCCCCGAGGAACCGGGGGCGCACGTGCTGCCGCTGGGCGGGCGCGACGTCCTGGTCAGTGCCGCCGCGCCCGCCACCATCCACGAGCTGACCGCCGAGCACTGGCGGGTGCTGCCGGTGGACGTCTCGGAGTTCGAGAGGATGGAGGGCTGCGTCACCTGCCTGAGCGTCCTGGTCCCCGACCGGGAGCGCGGGCGCGGGGACCGGGACGACGGTTCCGGGGCGTGAGCGGTCAGGCCGCGTCGTCGAGCGCGCCGTCCACGCGCCGCCGGGCCCGCTCGTAGGTCAGGCCGTGGTCGGCGACCACCCCCGCCACCGGCTCCGGCAGGCCCTGGCGCAGCAGCGCCAACAGGATGTGCCCCGACCCGATGGCCCTGTGGCGCAGGGCGATCGCCTCACGCAGGCTCAGCTCCAGGACCTTCTTGGCCCGGGGGTCGAAGGAGCCGCCGCGCCGCCCCCGCCTGCCGGGCCGCTTCGCCGCGGCCTCCGGGCGCAGGGCGTCGGGGCCGTAGCTCTCCCTGATCCGGTCGAAGACCGCGTCGGTGTCCACGCCCACGGCGCGCAGCGCGGCGATCTCGTCGTCGGTGAGGCCGGCCGGGCCCTGCGGGGAGGCTCCCGTGTCGAGTTCGGCGGCGGTGAGGCCGTGGTCGGCCAGGACACGGGCGCCCAGACTCTCGGTGTCGGACGCCAGGGCCAGCAGCAGGTGGACGGGGCCGACCCTGTCCTCGCCCCGCTCCTCCACCGACTCGACGGCCCCGCGGACGATCTCCCGGGCCTCCTTGGTGAAACGTTCGAACATGGTCTGTCCTACTCCTTGGTCCGGCGGACGTGTTTCTGGTGGACGGCCTGGCGGGTGACGCCCAGGGCGTCCGCGATGCTCTGCCACGACCACCCCTGGGCCCGTGCGTCCCGCACGTGCAGCCCCTCCAGGTGGTCGGCGAGTCTGCGCAGCGCGACCACGGCCCTCAGGCCGGTCCGCGGGTCGATGGGTTCGGTGCTGTCGGCCACAACGTCAAGATAAATTGACACAGCATGATTGTCAATGGAAATTGACACATCTTGTGGTCTCCGGTCAGGGCGCCGACACCCGCACACGCGTCGGTCCCCGTCCCGGAACACCCGGGGCGGGGACCGAACCGGACCTCACTGGTCGGGGCGGGAGAACCGGCGAGCGGCCACCACCAGGCACAACACCGCGAACCCCGCGAGGACCGCCAGCTCCACCGGAACCGGCACCAGCGAACCCCACACCTCCAGCCCCTCGAACAGTCCCGTCGGTGCCTCACCCGGCAGACGCGCCGCCAGGACGCGCCGCGCCGCGTCCACCGCGTACGTCAGCGGGTTGAGCGCGGTGAGCGCGTCCAGCCACGACGGCAGACCGCTGAGCGGGAAGAACGCCCCGGACAGGAACACCAGTGGCCCCAGCAGCAGCCCGGTGACCGCCTGGAACGTCTGCGGACTGGGCAGCGACACCGCCAGCAGGGCGCCCAACGACGTCATCGCGAACGCCGCGAGCGCCAACACGGCCACGAACGACACCAGCAGCGCGGGATCGTAGGGCACCTGCGCGGCGCCCGCGAACACCAGCAGCACCGCCCCGTGACACGTGGCCGTCGCCGTTCCCGCCAGTACCTTGCCGAGCAGCAGCGACTCACGGCGCACCGGTGCCACCAACATCTCCCGCAGGAACCCGAACTCGCGGTCCCACAGGATCGAGGCGCCCGACGCGAACGCGGGCGGCTGGATCGCCATCACCAGCACCCCCGGGAACAGGAACGTCACGTACCCGATCCCCGACCCCCCGTCGGGCACCACCGCGCCCAGGCCGACGCCGAGCGAGACCAGGATCAGCAGCGGCTGGAGCAGGCTGATCACCAGCCGCAGACGCTCACGGCCGAAGGTGATCATCTCCCGCTGCCACACGGCCCCCACCGCGCGCGCCTCCCCGGCCAGGCGCGCGCCGACCTCCCGCGACGACGCGTCGATCACCGCGCCCTCCCCTCACCGGCCGGGGAACCCAGGCTGCGCCCCGTGTAGTGCAGGAACACGTCGTCCAGGCTGGGCCTGGACACGGTCGCGGAGGTGACCGCCCCCTCCAGGGCGGTCACGATCCTGGGCAGCATGGCCGCCCCGTCCTCGGCGCGCACCACCACCTGGCCGTCGATCACGGCCGGGCGCACACCGAGACCGCCGGCCAGGGTGAGGGCGTCGCGTTCGGGATCGGCGGTGCGCACCCGGATGCTGTCGCGGCCGATCCTGGCCCGCAGCTCCTCGGGTGAGCCCAGCGCCACGACCCGGCCGTGGTCGAGGATGGCCAACCGGTCGCAGTGGTCGGCCTCGGCCAGGTGGTGCGTGGTCAGCAGGACGGTGGCGCCCGACTCGCGGCGCATGCGGTGCACGTGGTGCCACACCTCCGCCCGGCTGTGCGGATCCAAGCCCACGGTCGGCTCGTCCAGGAACAGCACCCGGGGACCGTGCAGCAGACCGCGCGCGATCTCCAGGCGGCGCTTCATCCCGCCCGAGAGGGTGCCCACCAGGCTGCGGCGCCGGTCGGTCAACTCGGTGAGCGCGAGCATGGCGCTGACCCGTTCCCGCGCACGGCGGCGGGAGACCCCGTACAGGACCGCGTGAATGCGCAGGTTCTCCTCGACGGTGAGCTTGTCGTCCAGGGTGGTCTCCTGGAAGACCACGCCGATGGAGCGGCGGACGGAGGCCGGGCGGGTGCGCACGTCGTGCCCGGCCACCCACAGCCCGCCCGAGGTGGGCCGCGTCAGCGCGCACAGCATGGAGATCGTGGTCGACTTCCCGGCGCCGTTGGGCCCCAGGAGACCGAAGATCTCCCCGGGGCGGACGAGGAGGTCGAGCCCTCGCACCGCCTCCACTCCGGGGAACGTCTTGACGAGCCCCTCGGCTCGGATGGCGGGCACCTCCGGTGGGGATTCGGGCGTGGCGGCCTGGCGCATTGCGGCCGTCACTCCCATCGAGGTCATGGGGGGACTTTCGGGTTCCAATTCACTCCTCATGGGGCCAAACCGGACGCGATCTGGTGGCCAGGTGGGCGGATCCGATGACCGAACCGTTTTCCGCGCATCCCAGGGGGGATTGAAGTCTTCGGCAAAGCTACACGAGGTAGCGTGCCTCTCACAATCAGTAGCCGAACGGGAGGAACCCATGGCCGCGCAGGACCTGCCCCGCGACGCCGGAACGCTCGACACCACCCCCCTGGTCTCCCTCGGAGCCGAGACCGAACTCCTCTCCGAGCAGCTCAACCTCGACTGCATCCGCACCTGCATCAGCGGCTGGACCATCCGCTGCGACGGAGCCACCTTCTGACGCCGGACCCGGCCACGACACCGCGAACCTGAGCCGGAGCCGCACCCGGACACGACCGAGCACGTCCCACCCGGAACGAGCCCGACACCGGGGTGGCCGCCCCCAGCCGGCGGCCGCCCCTCCCCGACACACCGACAGGAGACCGACGGTGCGCGAGCACGACGCCACCCGGGCCTGCACCCCCGCGCTGGAGGAACGCCTGCGCCGGGCCGGACGCGTGATCACCGACCACACGACCTGGACCGACGTCACCCTCCCCGGTCTCGACCTGCCGCCCCAGGGCTGGAAGATCCACCTGTCGGCCCGCCCCCCGACCCTGGTCGAGACCCTCGACCGCGCCCTCCCCCTCCTGCTGCGGACCCCCTGCCGGTTCAAGTTCGCGCGCACCACCGAGATCCTGCGCGAGCTCAACTCCCACCGCTCCCGGCCGGGTGCCGTGGGCAAGGCCGTCACCGTCTACCCCCCGCGCGAGCACTTCACCGACCTGGCCGAGAAACTGGCCGCCGAACTCGTCGGCATGGAGGGACCGCGCGTCCACAGCGACCGCAGGATCCGCACCGACGCCCCCGTCTACTACCGCTACGCCCCCTTCGAGGCCACCCACGCCACCGACGACAACGGCGACCTCCAGCTGGTCGTCCACGACGACGAGGGACGCGCCCGGCCCGGCGGCGCCGACGGCCGCTACCACGCCCCGTCCTGGACCCCCGACCCCCTCACCGGAGGGCTGCCGGCTCCGGAGGCGGACACCCCCTCCCCCGTCCTGCTCGGCGGCCGGTTCCTGGTGCCGGGCGCCATCGCCCACACCGCCTCGGGCGGCGTCTACCGCGCCACCGACACCACCACCGGGCGGGCGGCCGTGGTCAAGGAGCGCCGCGCCCACACCGACGAGGACCCCACCGGAACCCGCGACGCCCGCCACCGACTGCGCGCCGAAGCCGCCGTCCTGCGACGGTTGGAGGGCGTCGCGGGCGTCCCCCGCGTCGTGGACCACTTCCGCCACGGTGCCGACGAGTTCCTCGCCACCACCGACCTCGGCCCCCGGGACCTGCGCACCGACGTGGCCACCCACGGCACCCACACCACCGCCGACCGCAGTCCGGTCCTCCTCGCCACCCGCCTCACCCGCCTGGTCGACGCCGTGCACGCCCGGGGCGTACTCATCCGCGACCTGGCCCCCAAGAACGTCGTCGTCACCGAACAGGGCCACCCCGGCCTGGTCGACTTCGAGATCAGCCACACCGCCGACGCCCCCGACCCCGATCCGCCCCGGGGCTGGACCCCCGGATACTCGTCACCGGAACAGGAACGCGGCGAACCCGCCCGGACCGAGGACGACCTCTACTCCCTGGGTGCCACCCTGTTCTACGCCGTCACCGGCGTCGACCCGCCCTCCCGCGCGGCCCGGGCCGTACCCGACGACGGCCGTGCCCGCACCGCCCTCGCCGCCCTGGGCGACCGCGTCCCGGCCGTGGCCGGGGTGATCCCCGACCTGATGTCGCCTGACCCCGCACAGCGCGTCCACGCCATGGCCCTGCTCCGCTCCGGCCGCACCCCCGAACCCCCGCGCGCCGATCCCCGCTACACCGTCACACCCGCCCGCGTGGACGCGCTCGTCGCCGCGGCGCTGGACCAGACCCACGAGGCCGCCCGCGCCCTGCTCACCGGCCGCGACCGCTCCCCGGCGGGCACACCCAGCCCCACCAACCAGTACCAGGGGGCGGCCGGGACCGGCATGGAACTCCTACGCCACCACGACCCCCGTTCACGCTCCCTGTCCCGCGCCCTCGCCCACTGGACCTCGGGCTTCCTGGCCCTGCGCCCCACACCGCCCGGGCTGCAGCTCGGCTCCTGCGGCACAGCCGTGTTCCTGGCCACGGCCGCACGCGAACTCGACGACCCCACCCTCACCGAAGCCGTCCGCCCCCTGGCCCGGCCCCTGCCCGAGACCGTCACCTCCACCGACCACACCGCCGGACTCGCGGGGATCGTCCTGGCCCAGCTCCACCTCTGGCGCCTGACCGGGGACCCGACCCGCCTCGACCTGGCCCGGCGCGGCGCACGGCTCCTCGTCTCCACCGGCTCCGCCGCCACCGTCCGCGCCCGCCCGCCCGACCCGGGCGACCACGACGCCACGGCCGCGCACCTGGGACTGGCCCACGGCCTGGCGGGCGTGACCCACGCCCTGCTGTGCCTGGACGCGGCGGTGGGCGACCACGACGCCCTCGCCGAGGCCACCGCCGGCCTGGAGGTACTCGCCCACCTCCTGCCACCGCTGCTGGACCACGCCGACCACGCCACCGCCCGCCCCATGGCCCTGTCGTCGTGCCAGGGACTGGCCGGTATCGGCACGGTCCTGCTCCGCGGCGGCGCCCACACCGGCCGGAGCCACCTCACCGAACTCGCCCTGGGCGCCGCGCGCCGCTGCCGCGCGCACGCTCCCCGGATCGCCGTCACCGGCCAGTGCTGCGGCCTGGCGGGGGTCGGCGAGTTCCTCCTGGACACCGCCGACCGCACCGGGGACGCCGCCCACCGCGACGCCGCCCTGCACGTGGCGGGCCTGGCCCTGGTCCGGTCGGACGGTACCCCCGACGCCCCGGTCTTCCTCGACCACACCCGAGAGCCGGGCGGCGGCTGGGCCAGCGGCGTCGCGGGCGTCCTGGCCTTCCTGCGCAGGCTGGCCCGGGGCGGACCGCGCGACTGGTCGGGCGACCTCCCCCACACCCCCGACATGTGACCACCACGACACTTCCGCCCCGCTCCACACCACCGGGAACCCAGCCACCACCGCGCCCGTTGCCAGGGCAGTCAACGACGACACGGAGGTGGAGTTTGAGCGCGGTCACCCTGATCCGCAACGAGAAGCTGACCCAGCAGGTGGACTACGCCTACGCGGCCACGGCGCCCGAGGCCGGCACCGTGGTGTGGACCGCCGGCGCCTGCCCCCTGGACGAGGACGGCGCCACCGTCGCCGTGGGCGACTACGCGGGCCAGGCCGAACAGGTGATGCGCAACCTGCGCACGGTGCTCCGGGGCGTGGACGCGGACCTGACCGACATCGTCAAGACGACGGTGTACGTGGCCTCCGACCGCCAGGAGGACCTCGTGGCGGCCTGGGACGTCGTCCGCGCCCACATGGGCGACCACGACGCCCCCAGCACCCTGCTCGGCGTGGCCGTCCTCGGCTACGACCACCAGCTGGTCGAGGTCGAGGCGGTCGCCGTCGTGTGAACCGGCCACGATCCGCACGGGTGGAGGACAACGGTCGTCCTCCACCCCTGGCAGACTGCGTGTACGCACACCCTTCCCACGAAGGGATCCCGCGGGTCGCACCGCGGGACCTCCCCGCCGTCCGCCCCGGAGGAGCCCGATGAAAGCGACCTCGGCGCGCCTGCTGCGTCTGCTGTCCCTGCTCCAGACGCGCAGGGAGTGGCCGGGCGCCGACCTCGCCGACCGCCTCGAGGTCAGTCCGCGCACCGTGCGCCGCGACATCGACCGCCTCCGCGAGCTCGGGTACCCCATCGAGGCCACCATGGGCACCGGCGGCGGCTACCAGCTGGGGGCCGGAGCCGCCCTGCCTCCCCTGCTCCTGGACGACGACGAGGCCGTCGCGGTCGCCGTGGGGCTGCGCACCGCCGCCCAGGGCGGAGTGTCGGGAACCGAGGAGTCCTCGGTGCGCGCCCTGGCCAAACTCCTCCAGGTCCTGCCCTCCCGCCTGCGCCGCAGGGTCGACGCGCTGGGCACCTTCACCGTCCCCATGCCCGCCAGCGGCCCCACCGTCGACGCCGACACGCTCGCCCTGGTCGCCTCGGCCTGCCGCGACAGCGAACGACTCCGGTTCGATTACCAACGCCACGACGGAAGCCCCACCCGCCGCACCGTCGAACCCCTGCGCCTGGTCGCCCGGGGACGGCGCTGGTACCTGGTGGCCTGGGACAACGACCGCGACGACTGGCGCACCTTCCGCGTGGACCGGATGCGGCCGCTGACACCCACCGGTCCGCGCGTCCCGCCCCGCGACCCACCGGAGCAGGGTGTGGCCGCCTACCTGGCCGAACGCATGGACGTGCACATGTGGCCGAACAGGGCGCGGGTCCGCCTGTTCGTGTCCGCGAAGGAGGCCCACCGCCGCGTCGGCGAGTGGTTCGGCCGCATCGAACCGGTCGACGACCACTCCTGCGTCCTGGTGTGCGCCGGGAACTCCATGCTCCACATGGCCTGCTACCTGGCCATGCTCGACATGGACATGGAGGTGGAGGAACCCGCTGAACTCCGCGAGCAGATGGCACTCCTGGCCACCCGCCTGCACCGCGCCTCCTCCGGGAACTGACCCCGGCCCGGCACCGCCGCGGGGCCGCGTCCGGTACCGACTTCGGGAAGTGGCCCCACACGCCACCAGCAAACCACTACGTTAAGGAGTTACTTGCATTCATAGAGTAACGAAAGTAGGGGTGTGCGTGCCCACTCGACCCCGGTGCCCCGAACTGCGGCACCTCAGCTGCCCGCCGACCCTCCACGACCTGGCGCCGGGCTACCGCGTCGCCCGATGGGACCACCCCCACGCCCTCTCCGCCCACAGTCGCGAACGCCTCCACACCACCCTGCGCGACCTGGCCGAACGCGCCTTCGGCGCCGACCACTCCGGCTACTGGCGCACCCGTGTCCGGTCCGGGTTCTTCGACCGGATCACCACCCTGGCCCTCATCCTCGGCCCGGACGACACCCCCGTCGGCTGGGGCGGCTACCACCGCCTCCGCCTGGCCTCCCGACGCTCCCTGTACCTGGACGCCGCCGGTGTGGTCCCCGCCCACCGCCGCTTCGGCCTGTCCACGGCGCTGATGACCCACTTCCTCACCCGGGAGGTCCTCGCCCACCCCCTGTCCAACACCTACGTGGTCCTGCGCACCCGTCACCCGGCCGTCTACGCGGGGTGGCGCCGGGGCCTGGGCGCCCACCGCGTCTTCCCCGACCGCAGGCGCCCCCCGCCCGGCCTGATCCGACGCCTGGCCGGCGAGGCGGCCGAATGGTTGGGCGACGGCCCCCGCCTGCACCCCGACACCCTGGTCGTGCGCGACGCCTACCGCATGTTCGACGGAGACATCTACGGGATCCGCCCGCGCAGTGGTGACACCGGCATCGACGGCTACTTCGACGACACCGTCGGCCCCAGAGACGCCGTCCTGGTCGTGGCGCGCACCAACATCCACGTCCTCGCCCGGGTGGCCGCCGCCCGGCACGTCCGCGCGCGCCTGCGCCACCGCACCGCCGCCGACGCCCGTCCCAGCCGCGCCGCAACCCCGGAATCGGTCACCCCCACCGGCGCGGGCGCCTCCGGTCTGCTCCCGAACCCGCGCCCCTGAGGGGAGCCGCACACCCGTGCCGGCCCACCGGACTCAGCGCGCGACCATCCCGGGGTCCTCGTCGGCGAACCCGCCGACGTCGCGGACCAGGTCCATCAGCCGAGCCAGCCGCAGGCTCTCCGACCACGGCATGTCCGGGCTCTGCGTCCACCCCTCGGCCACACACCGCGCGACCTCCTCGGCCTCGTGCACGTAACCGTTGCCGCGGTAGGGGCGGTGGAACACCTCCGGCTCACGGCCGTCGCGGTGCACCACCACCTCGGTCGGAGCCCACGCGCGGTCCAACTCCAACCACCCCTCGGTGCCCACCAGCACCGCACGGTTGGGCATCGTCGAACGCGACGCACAGCTCAGCGTGGCCGTCACCCCGCCCTCACCACGGGCCAGGACGGTCGTGTGGGTGTCCACCATCCGGTCCGGGGACAGCTGCCGGGCCGCCCCCACGATGCTGAGGTCCCCCAGGAAGTCGGTGGCCAGCGCCAGCGGGTACACCCCCAGGTCGAGCAGTGCCCCGCCACCGAGTTCGGTGTTGAAAAGCCGGTGGTCGGGGTCGAAGGGCACGCTGATCCCGAACTCCGCCGACAGCGAGCACAGTCGGCCGATCACCCCGTCGGCCACCAGGTCACGGGCCAACCGGTAGGCGGGAAGGTAGCGCGTCCACATCGCCTCCATGAGGAACAGCCCCCGGGAACGCGCCGCCGCCACCATCTCCGCCACCTGGAGGGCATTCATCGCCATCGGTTTCTCCACCAGCACGTGCTTGCCCGCGTCCAGACACGTCAGCGTGTGCGGATGGTGCCCAGGATGCGGGGTGGCCACGTACACCACGTCCACGTTCTCGTCGCGGGCCAGCTCCGCGTAGTCGCCGTGGCCCACCGGGATCCCCCACGTGTGGGCGAACTCCCGCGCCCGCTCCGCCGAACGCGACCCCACCGCCGTCACCCGCGCCCCGGGCGTGGCCCGTATCGCCTCCAGGAAGGAGTGGGCGATCCCGCCCGTACCGAGGACACCCCAACGCAGCACACCTTCGCCATCCGTCATGACGGCCATCCTAAAAACCCGGTCGTCCCAAGGTCTACCGACGGTCTCCGCCGACCAGCACGTCAATCACATATACGCAGACCAGAGCGCTGAACCTCGGGATTCTCGCGTGGTCCGCCGTGGGTTGAGAGGGACCGGGGCGGTTCCACCGCTCCAGACCTGCTCCGGATCGCGAACTGGAGCGCGGCCTCTCAGGCACCGTCGGGCGTTCCGCGCGGGACGCCCGACGGCGTCGGCATGGTGACTTCCCGGCGGGCTCCCGGGGAAAGGTGCCGCGCTGGCTGGCGTGGTCGGTGTCGATGGTCCTGCGTGGCGTCGGCCGGTGGTGCTGCCAGCACCGTCCCGACCGCCGGACGTTGCGCGAGATCGTGGACGAGACCGCCGCCGGGTGTGGCCGTCGGCCACACCGACCTCAACCCGCGTGTGCTCACCTACCCCACCAGGGGTGGCAGCTGTTGCTCGGCCACCTGGTGCCCGGCCTGCGGCACGCCGTCTACGACAGCCGCCCCCGACCGGCCCGAGTGGGCGGGCCAGGCCAGCATCTACGTCGCCTCTCCCAATGGGTCCTGGGCGCTGGCCGAGTACATCCCCGCGGGCGGCCCGTCCGAGGCCGCCCGGCACGGCCCCGACGACCTGTGGGCACAGATTGGCTCGGCCTGGAACACCTGGTGCACGGCCGGATGACCCATCACGGAACGGTTGGGTTTGACCGTGGACGCCGACGGCACCCGGCTGTGGGTGGACACCCCCCACCACATGCTGCGCTCCTACGGCGCGGCCCCCTCCACGGTCACGGTCCGGTAGGACAGAGAGGATGCCCGGCGCGGCTCACCATGGCTGTGAGGACTCCCCGGCCGGGTCACAGCCCCAATTCATCCCATGTCCATGCCTGGGCGGGGGTACCGTCGAGATCGCGGCCGTAGGGCAGTAGAGGTGGGGGGAGCGGACGAAGCCCACCGGCGTTCAGGGCCCGGCGCTCCAGCACCTGTACCGTCTCCTCCCGCCCCACCTCGTGCAGTGCCCCCAGCAGGCTGGCGACATCCCTCGCTTTGGTGGGGTCGGTGTGCTCGGCGGGGTTGCGCGCCAACAGCACCTGCACCGTCTCTTCCCGCCCCGTCCTGTGCAGTACCTCCAACAGGAAGGCGACACCCCCCGGTTGGGTGAGGTCGGCGTGCTCAGCGGCGCGGGAGGCCAGCACACCCACCATCTCTTCCCGCCCCACCTCGTGCAGCACCTCCAGCAGGCTGGCGACACCCCCCGAGTCGGTGAGGTTGGTGAGGTTGGCGGCGCGGGAGGCCAGCACACCCACCGTCTCTTCCCGCCCCGTCCTGTGCAGTACCTCCAGCAGGAAGGCGACACCCCTCGGGTCGGTGGGGTCGGTGTGCTCGGCGGCGCGGGAGGCCAGCACACCCACCATCTCTTCCCGCCCCGTCCTGTGCAGTACCTCCAACAGGAAGGCGACACCCCTCGGGTCGGTGGGGTTGGTGAGGTTGGCGGCGCGGGAGGCCAGCACACCCACCGTCTCTTCCCGCCCCACCTCGTGCAGTGCCCCCAGCAGGCTGGCGACATCCCTCGCTTTGGTGGGGTCGGTGTGCTCGGCGGGGTTGCGCGCCAACAGCACCTGCACCGTCTCTTCCCGCCCCGTCCTGTGCAGTACCTCCAACAGGGCACCGACACCCCCCGGTTGGGTGAGGTCGGCGTGCTCAGCGGCGCGGGAGGCCAACACACCCACCATCTCTTCCCGCCCCACCTCGTGCAGCACCTCCAACAGGAAGGCGACACCCCCCGAGTCGGTGGGGTCGGTGTGCTCGGCGGGGTTGCGCGCCAACAGCACCGGTACCGTCTCTTTCCGCCCCACGTCGTGCAGCACCTCCAACAGGGCACCGACACCCCCCGGTTGGGTGAGGTCGGCGTGCTCAGCGGCGCGGGAGGCCAACACTCCCACCGCATGACCCTGCCCCGTCCGGAACAGTGCCCCCAACAGGTGGGCGGACACCCCCGGGTCGGTGGGGTCGGCTTGCTCGGCGGCGCGGGAGGCCAGCACCCGCGCTGTCTCCTCCTGCCCCGTCCGGCACAGTGCCCCCGGCAGATGGGTGACCCCAAACGGGTCGGTGAGGTCGGCGTGCTCGATGAGCCATCGGGTGCCGTTCTGGTGGGGATCGGTCTCCGGGGACAGCAGACCGGCCAGGCCTGCGGCGGCCGTGGGGTGGCGGGCTCGGATCGCCCGCTGGTAGAGCCTCACCGCGTGCTGGAGCAGGCCGCGGCGCTCGGCTGCATCTGCCAGGGTGTACAGGCTGTGGGGGTCGGTGGTGTGCTCCAGCAGGGCCTGCCACAGGTCGGGGTCGCCCAGCTGGTCGGCGCGGCGGTGTCCCAGCTGCTGTTCGAGGTAGTCGGCCGGTTCGTAGGCCGCTTCGGCGCCCGTGCGGGGCACGTGGGTGTGCACGGCGGTCAGGGCGCGACGGATGTCGGTGTGGGTACCGTCGGGGCGCTGGCCCGTGCACAGCCCCTCCAGGGCCGGGCCCCAGTGGTTGCCGGTGGGCCGTTCGCGCGGGTCCAGCTGTGCGTCGGCGGCCTGGGCCAGCAACGGGGCGGGGAGTGGGGCGCGGTGGCCCAGGCGTCGGGCGTCGACGGCGGCGGTGATCAGGGCGTGCTCGGTGGCGGTGAAGTGGTGGCCCGGCCCGTCCAGGTAGGCGCGCAGGAGTTCGGGGCCGCCGCTGAGGTGTTGGACGATCCGGCCGCGGTCGGCCGATCCCGCGTCCAGGGCCTGACTCAGGCGTTGGTCGTCGTGCGCCCGGCCCAGTTCCCGCCACTGGTGCTGCTCGTCGGGTGAGAGGCGGTCGGGGACGGTGATGCGGGCGGTGACCGGTCCGGTGAGTAGGTCGCGGATGTGGGCGTGCGGGTCGCCGGGGGTACCGGGGCGGGTCAGGTCCTGCCAGTAGGGGTCGGTCCACAGCGTTCCCACCGCGACGGTCCCGGTCTGCTGGGCCAGGAGGCGGTGCAGGGCGGCGGCGGCCTCGTTGGCGTGGGGGCCGTAGAAGAAGCGTTGGGCCTCGTTGAGCCACAGCACCGCCTGGCCCTCGATCCGCCCGCGCTCCAGGAGACGGAGCAGGTCCTCTCCGGTGTCCGGACACAGCAGGGTGCAGTGGGGGGCCAGGTCGGCCAGGACCTGGTACAGGGCGCGGGTCTTGCCGGTGGAGGAGCCTCCGGTCACCATCACCAGCACCGACGTCTGCCCCTGGAGTGCGGGTGTGAGGCGGTCGCGGATCTCCTGGTCGTGGCGGCGGCGCAGGTAGGGGGTCAGGAAGGTGTACCCGCCCGGGTCGGGGGCGGGCAGCACCGCGGCGTGCACCTGCAGCCGGGCGGGGTCGGCGGTCTCGACAGGGATGGCCTCGCCCCAGTCCGTGGTGGGCCGGTGGGGGGACGCCGCCTTCACAGGGCCGGGAGGCGGGCCCGCAGCCGCCGCACGCAGTTCCAGCAGCGGGCCGGTATCCAGGCCCAGTGCTTTGGCCAGAGCGACGACGGTCTCCTTCGAGGGCACAGGCCCGGTGCCGTTGAGGGCGTTGCTGACCGTGGTGGGGCTCAACGCGGCGCGGGCGGCCAGCTGTCTTTTGCCTATCCGTGCACGCAAGCGGGCGGTGTCCAGGCGCTCGCGCAGTTCCTCGCGTGCTGCTGCCTGTTCCACACAGTCCCCCTGCCGTGACCGCCCTGCGTGTGCGTTGGTGTTCATTTTTGTCCAGCCGGTCACCGGCGGCCACCCCTTCTGTCAGATTCGACACCACCGACACCGCGTCGAACCGGAGGAGAAGACGATGTTGATCGCGCTGCTGGTCCTGGCCTGCGGCTTGGTCACGGTCGTGGCTGTGCTGGCCGGGGCCGGGGCCGCCTACCTGGCCCGCCGTGACGGCGCCAGCTCCCCCCAGGCGATCGGCCGAGCCGCGGCTACCGCCGCCGCCACCCTCACCCTCGCCGCCGTCCTCACCACAGCCCTGACCGCTGTGGCGACCCTGACCCACTGAACCGGCACAGCGACAGGCCAGCACCAGA
Organism: Nocardiopsis sp. KDC1DS13DA1; assembly: GCF_055632325.1. Taxonomy (NCBI): domain Bacteria; kingdom Bacillati; phylum Actinomycetota; class Actinomycetes; order Streptosporangiales; family Nocardiopsidaceae; genus Nocardiopsis; species Nocardiopsis sp. KDC1DS13DA1. The sequence goes on along the minus strand of NZ_JBVMUY010000005.1, from coordinate 110,020 downwards.
ATCCCGAAGACGAGCCAGGAGGCTCCCGCACCCCGGGGTGCGGGAGCCTCGCTCACGCCCTGACGACCCTCCGCCGATGTCCGGACCGCAGGCCGACGCGCAGGGCGGCCGCGCCGAAGACAGCACACCAGGGCCCCGTGCTGACGTGTTCGTGCTGGTTGGGCCACTGTGGAGGTATGCACATTAGTCTGCCAACCGGACTGCCGTACGCGCCTTGGCCGCCGCGGCTGGAATCGCCTACACCCCACACGGCGACGTGCTCAGTTCCTACGCCTACGTCCTTGTGAGAATCACAGGATGTTCCGGGTCAAAGTGTCCTCCGACCGCTGGAGGCCTTCGACGCGCCGACGGATTTCGTCGCGTGTGCCAGGTGTGTGGGCCCTGCGGGCGTTGGTGGTGACCATACGCAGTTCTCTGATGTCGCGCAGCACTTCGTAGTCCGGCCAGGTGGTCACGTCGACCCTGTTCGTCATCTCAGCGTGGTCTCGTCGCCATGCCGTTCAGTTGAGGCTGGGCGGTGTCCTGTCAACCCCGCCTCCGAACCCCTGGAACACAAGGAAGGGGTTCCCTGGTGGAACAGTCGTCTCTCACGACGACCGCACCGCCACCGGCGTCCTAGCCACGGGCCACCCGGGCGAACTCACCCGGATCGTGCCCTTCGAGATGGTCAACGCCGTCCGCCTCGGAAGCGACGCTCCGAGCGGAGTCGGTCCCGCTCGCGCTGCTCGTGGTGCTGGAGCTGTTGGCGCCGCGGTGCGCGGGAGGCGCCGCCGGCCCCGATCCGGTATGTCTGGAGACGCACCGCTGACATCCCCGACACAGTGAGGACCGCCCCATGCATGCGCCGCCCGTCCCCGCACGCTCCCCCGCACGGAGGAGGCCGACGTGTTCGATCTGATCTTCCCCCTCGTCGGTGTGGCCGTGGGCCTGGGCGTCGCGATCGCCGCCCGGCGGGGGTCCAGGGCGCAGGCCGGGGTCTCCGAGCGGCTCGCGCGCGGGGAGATCTCCAGGGCGGAGGCCGACCGTGCCCGCCTGGGGATGCACCTGCGCACCCGCAACCTCGGCCGCGTGAGCACGGCCGCCGTCCTGGCGCTGCTGGCCGCCGTCCTGGTCCACGCCGCGGCGGTCGGCGGCCTCGGCGGGCGCACGCTGTACTACGTGGTCCTGCTGGCCGGTCTCACCGTGTGGTGCGTGGCCGGGCTGCGCCAGTCCGAACGGCTGGTCGCCGAGGCCCGGGGCAGGGGCGGTGACACACCCTGAGGGGGCCCGGGCGTGACCTCCCTCGGCCCTCTCCTCGACTCCGCCCGCGACCGGGCTCTCGCCCCTGACCGAGCGCTGCGGGAGCGGGGAGACGTCCACGACCTCCAGCGACTCCTCGGCCTCGCCCCGCGACTTCTTCTCGTTGATCGCGTCGCCGAGCATGACCTGGCAGAACGGGCACGCGGTCGCGACGGTGCCGGGGTTGGTGGTCAGCGCCTCGTCCACCAGCTCGGCCGGGAGCCGGCTGTGGTGGACCACCTCGTACGTGCCGCCGCGGCCGCCGCCCGCATGGGCGGGTTCTACACCGCCCAGGCCGTGGACGCCGACAACGCCAGGGCGGTTCCGTCACCCCAGGGGCCCACGGCCGGTCCTCCTCCGCAGGGGTTCCTCGGCGTCCGCCCCGGCCCCGCCGACGTCGAACCCCGCACCTACGAGCTGAGCCCGGTCCTGCCCGACGACCAGACCTTCCGCGGCATCGACGCCGTACGCGCCGTCCGGAAGGTACGACCGAAGCGTTGCCGTGGCCCGCCACCGGTCAGTTCTCCTGGTGGCGGGGGCGGGCTGGGGTAGCCTCGCAGCGCCCGGTCCGGGGCGCCGGGCCGAGGACGGCCTCCGCGGCGACCACGGTGAACGAGAGCGCGTGTCCAACCGATTCCACACCCACCACATCGACATCCGCGACGACGTCGTGGTCAAGCGCTACGGCGACTGGAGTCGGGGAGAGCCGCGGCGGGAGTGGACGGCGCTCCAGGTCCTGGACCGGCACGCTCCCGGCCTGGCTCCCCGCCCGCTCCACGCCCGTCTGGACGCCGAACCGCCCGTCATCACGATGAGCCGCCTGCCCGGCCGTGTCCTGCGCGGCGAGCACACCACCGACGAACAGGTCCAGGCGATCGCGCGAAGCCTGCACCGGCTGCACCGGATCCCCGCCCGGGTCGTCACCGGACTCGACCCCGCTCCCTGGGGGCCACGGGTGGCGGTGGCCAAGGTCCGCAGGTTTCTCGCCGCCCGCCCCGATCTCGGCAGCGACCCGCTGGTCCGGGAGGCGTACCACGAGGGGACCGCCTGGATGGCCACCACCGACCCCGACCTCCTCCTGGACAACCCCCACCCCCCGGTCCTGGGCCTGGCCGACGGCAACCACGCCAACCTCCTCTACGACGAGCGGGCACGGTGCGTGCGGCTGATCGACTGGGAGGACTCCGGACGCAACGACCGCGCCTTCGAACTCGGCGAGCTCACCGAGCACATCTCCCACACCGACGGCGCCCTGGACCCCGACGCGCTGCTGGCCCACGTCGACCTGGCCCCGGGGAAGCCGCGCGCGTGCGCGGGTTCCGCCGTCTGGTCGCGCTCTGCTGGCTCCTCCAACTCGGACCCACGGGTACCGCCACACCGCACAACCCACCCGGTACCGCGCGCCGTATCGCCGAGCGGGTCCTGCACCTGTTCGCCTGACCGCAGCGGACCGGCCATGTCTGCGTCTTCCCCGGTGTCCGCCAGGGCTCCCGCGTCCTGATCCCAACGAGGAACGCCTGGGGCATGAGGAACGAGACGGGGCGGGCAGAGCCTGCAAGCGGTACCCGCGTCCGACGGACGCCGTGAGCCCGCGACCGCGGGAGGGGGCGGAGCGGGTGGGCCGGCCCTCGGCCGAGATCCGCTCCGGATCTGCTCCGCATCCGGGCCGAGAAGCTCGGGGCGAAGCGACTTCCGTGGCGGCGTAGCGCTTTTGGCCCGGTGCGACAGGGGATGGTCGGCTCTCCTGGGCACCCGTCCCGGAGAACCCTAAAAACCCGGTCATGTCATGGTCGAGTGGGGGATGCCGCTCGGTTTCGGCGCTCCGGGCCCGTACGGTGTCGGGAGGATCGCAGGGCCGCTCGCGCGGGTCACCGAACGGAGGGGGAATGTCGGACACGCTCGCACAGAGGCTGGGGGTGCGACCCGGGGACCGGCTGCTCGTCCTCAACGCTCCCGAACGCTACCTGCGCCTGCTGGAACCGCCGCAGGACATCCACATCGACCTGGGTCCCATCGAGGGCGCCGACTACGACGACATCCACCTGTTCGCCCTGGACCGGGGGACCGTCAACCGCGAGACCCCCGCCGTTCTGGAGATCACCGGCCCCCGGACCCGGCTGTGGATGTGCTTCCCCCAACGCGGTGGCACCATCATCACCGACCTGACCGCCGACCAGGGGTGGGAACCGCTGGACGAGGCGGGGTGGCGCAGTACCGCCCGGGTCCCGATCGACTCGGACTGGGCGGCACTGCGCTTCGAACGCTGACTCAGGACACCCCGACCTGCACCGACCCGCTGACCGTGTTCACGTCGATGCGCGCCCCGGCGTCCGCGGAGGTGTCCACGCCGATGTCGCGGCCGCCCGTCACCGAGTCCCCGGTCACCGTGTAGGAGCCCTCCGGGACCCACAGCCGGACCGCGCCGCTGGTGGAGTCGACCGACAGCAGCTCGAAGGGGGCGTTGGTGGTCACCTCGACGCTGCCCGAGGTCGTCGACACCTCGGCCGACGAGAAGCCCCCGCCCACGGCGACGGCCCCGCTGGTGGCCTCGGCCTCCACCACCCGGGCGGTGAACCCCGACACGTCCACACCACCGGAGACCGACTCCGCGACCAGCGACTCCCCCGAACCGGAGGCCGTGATGCGGCCCGAGGTGGTCTCGACCGCGACCGAGCCCTCCACCCCGGACAGCTCCACACCGCCGGAGGTCGAGGAGACCGACACGTCACCGACGTTGCCGCTCACCAGCACCGCACCGCTGGTGCTCGACAGGTCCAGCTCACCGTTGACGTTCTCCGCCCGGATCCGGCCGCTGATGGTCTCCACCTCCACCGACGTCCCCTCGGGCACCGCGATCTCGTAGTCGACCGCGCACGTGCCGAAGAACGGCACGCCCTCGCAGCCGGCGTCCAGGGACAGCTCCTCGCCGTCGTCCGCGTCGATCTCCTCGTGCGGCGCCTTGAGCGGACCGCCCCGCAGACTGCGGTCCACGGTCACCTCGTTCCCGTCACCGCCGACGAGGACCACCTCGCCGTCGGTCCTGTTGTCGACCTCCAGGAAGGTCACGCCGGAGAACGAGTCACTCCGGCTGTCCCGGTCCACGGTCACGTTGCCCAGGACCGAGACCACGGTGACGCCGATCAGCACCACCACGAGCACGGCGCCCAACAGCATCCACGGCCCCCTCCGGAACCGGCCCTGCTCCTTGCTCGACGAGGCGTACAGGCCCCGCGCCTTGAATGACACGTCGTTTCCTTTCCGGAAGGGCCGTGCCCTTCCCCGTGTGTCGGTTCAGTTCCGTTCGCTGCCGCGCAGGTACCGCAGGACCGCCTGGACCCTGCGGTGGTCGTGGTCGTCCTGGCCCAGGTCGAGCTTGGTGAAGATCGAGCGGATGTGCTTCTCGACCGCGCGCTCGGTCACGGTCAGCCGCGCCGCGATCCCCGCGTTGTTGAGCCCCTCCGCCATGGCCCCCAGCACCTCGGCCTCCCGGGGGGTGAGCCGCTCCAGGGCGCTGTCGCGGTGGCGGCTGAGCAGCTGGGAGACCACCTCCGGGTCGATGGCCGCTCCCCCGTCCGCGACCCTGCGCAGGACGGTGAGGAACTCCTCGATGTCGGCGACCCGGTCCTTGAGCAGGTAGCCGACCCTGGTGGCGCCGCCGCCCAGCAGATCGGCCGCGTACCTGCTGACCACGTGCTGCGAGAGCAGCAGCACCGCCACCCCCGGGTGCTCCCGGCGGATGCGCACCCCCGCCTCGATGCCCTCCTCCGAGTAGGTCGGCGGCATCCGGATGTCCACCAGGCACAGGTCGACGTCGGGTCGGGCCGCCACCGACGCCACCAGGGCCTCGGCGTCCCCCACCTGGTCGACCACCTCCACGCCCGCGTCCTCCAACAACCGGGCCATGCCGCTGCGCAGCAGCACCGAGTCCTCGGCGATGATGACCCGCGGGCCCGTCCCAGGCCCGCCCGTACCCGACGTGTCGTGCACGTTCACGCCCTCCATGGAATGTCGGCGGTCAGGGTGGTTCCCCCGCCGGTCGGACTGTGGACGGTCAGGGTTCCGTCGACGGCGTCCACACGGTCCCACAGCCCGTACAGGCCGGTTCCGACCTCGGGGTCGGCACCGCCGGAACCGTCGTCGGTCACGGTGACCCGCAGCAGGGACCCGCCCCGTGGCCCCGGAGCGGACACGCACCGGACGCGCACGGCGACCCGCCCCGCCGAGGCGTGTTTGGCCACGTTGGTCAGCGCCTCGCACACCACGTAGTAGGCCACCCCCTCGGCCCGGTGGGAAGGGCGCTCCGCCAGCTCCACGTCGACCTCCACCGGTACCGGCGACCGTCCCGCGGCCACCGGCAGGGCCGAGGGCAGACCGTGGTCGGTGAGCACGCGGGGGTGCAGGCCCCGGGCCACCTGCCGCAGCTCCTCCATGACCTCCTTGGACTCCCGCTGGGCCTCGGTGATCAGTGCCAGGGTGCGGTCGGGGTCGCGCGCCAGTTGGGTACGGGCCCGGGTCAGGGTCATGGAGAGCGCGAGCAGCCGTTGTTGGGCGCCGTCGTGCAGGTCCCGCTCGATCCGCCTGCGCTCGGCCTCGGCCGCGTCGACCATGCGCAGGCGGCTGTCCTGGACGTGCATCAGCCGACGCAGGACCCGGATCTCGGGCGCGTCCAGGTGCAGTGCCCGGTGCAGCATGACCTCCGTGGCCACCAGGTACGGAGCCAGACGCAGACCGGCCAGGGCCGCGAGCGGCCCGACCACGACCAGGCCCAGCAGTCCGACCGCCTCCCCCGGCGACCCCAGGACCAGCGCGTACATCACCCCCAGGAGCGCCCCCATCGCACCGGCGCCACCGCCCACCACCAGGACCACCACGAGCGCCCCCGACAGCAGGGCGTGCAGGCCGGCGACGACGCTGCGCCCCACCCGCGTCCAGGCGTCACGGCCGAACAGGAGGTGCACCGCCCGGGCGGGGAGGCAGTCGGGGGGCAGGGGGCCGAGCGGCCCGGTCTCCACGATCCCGAACACCGACCCCAGGCGGCCGCGCTGCACCCGGCACGCCAGCCGCGCCAGAGGACCCGCCGTGAGCGCCACGAGGACGGCGAGCGACGTGCCCAGGGCGATACGGGCGGGGCCGATCGGCTGCGCGTCGGGCAGCCAGGGCAGGATGAGGACGATGCCGATCCAGGTGGCCGACAGAACGAGCACCAACCCCGGCAGCAGGTAGAGAGGGGCCAGCGTGAGGGACGTCATCAGGTGCAGCACCGCGACCAGCCGCACCCGCCAGGTCGGCCCGTAGGCCTCGGCGGCACGGGACAGGTTCGCCAACGCGGACACCAGGGGCTCACCCTGGCCGTCCCCGGCGGTGGTGGGGATGTCGCGGCCGTTCACAGGACCAACGTAGTGATCGCGGCCCTCCCACGGCGAGGCCGTCAACACGTGGAGTCACGGTGGTGGCAGCACCACCAGGAAGGGGAGGCGCGTCCGGTATGGCTCACGTTCGGGTACGGCCGGTCCTGGCCGACACGGGACGGATCAACATGCTCTTCCGGCTGGAGCAGGAGGCACCGGGGCCGCGGTGGCGTTCCCTGGACGGCGCCGGGGCCTCCGAGGGGGTGATCGCGGCGGAGGTGGACCGGGTGCGCGTCCAGCTCGCGGCGATGTCGGGTCAGGAGCCCGGGGACGTGGAGTGGCGGGTGGCGGCCTCGATCCTCCACCAGGGACTGGCCGCGCGGCTGCTCTCCCCGGTGCTGGCCGCCGGACTGTGCCACGGCGCCCTGGTGGACGCGGCGCGTTTCCACCACGACCCCGGGCGCGAGGGCCCGGTGGTCCTGCGCACGGACCAGGAGTACGCCGGGACCGCCCCCGCAGGGGAACTGGCCGACTGGGTCGAACAGACCGTCGTCACCGGGGTGCTGGGCCGTATCGCCCGGGTGCTGCCCAGGGTCGGCAGGGTCGCGCCCGGCCTGTTGCGCGGCAACACCGCGGCGGCCCTGGCCGGGGCGGTCCGGGCGCTGGGGACCGACCGCCCCGGTGTGCGCCCGGCGGCCGAGGAGTTGGCGCGTACCCTCCTGGCCCGTCCGGCGCTGGCCGGCACCGGCGGGTACACGGGTACGGACGCGGAGGGGCTGGCGGTGTTCCGGCGCACCACGTGCTGCCTGTACTACCGGCTGCCCGGGTACGGGAAGTGCGGTGACTGCGCCCTGCGCCCCTGACCACGGGATCCGCCCGGTCGGCGCCCTGCCTTGGGGCACGGCCCCGGCGGGGTCGGGGCGGGATAGCGTCGTGGCCATGCGCATTCCCACGGACGCCCGGATCCGCGACCTGCACCAGAGGTACGCTCCCACACCCGAGGCGTTCGCACTCGTCCACCGGCACTGCCGGATCGTTCGCGACATCGCCGACCAGTTGCTCGCACGCCGCCCGGACGGCCTGGACGCCCCTCTCGTGCGCGCGGGCAGCCTCCTCCACGACATCGGTGTGTACGCGCTCTACGACGGCTCCGGCAGGATCGACCACGCGAACTACGTCCGCCACGGGGTGCTGGGGCGCGACATCCTCGCCGAGGAGGGGCTCCCCGAGGAGATCCGGCGTTTCTGCTCCTGCCACACGGGCGTCGGCCTGAGCCGCTCGGACGTTCTCACCCAGGGGCTCGCGATCCCGGCCGAGGACTATCTGGCGGAGTCGCCGGAGGAGGAGCTCGTCATGTTCGCGGACAAGTTCCACAGCAAGACGGATCCGCCGGTCTTCGTTTCGCGCGCCTCCTGCGAGGAGCGGCTGAGGCGCTTCGGAGAGGACAAGGTGCGGAGGTTCGGGGAGATGGTCGAAAGGTTCGGCGAACCCGACCTCGCCCCGATCAGGGCAACCTACGGCGACCCGCTGGTCTGACCGCCGTGTTCGGGTGGCGCCGCCGCGCCACCCGAACACGGCGAGGGGGTCAGCGCCGGGCGGCCAGCCGTGCCCGGGTGCGTTCGGGCGCGCCGGGCGGCAGGCTGTCCAGGACGTCGGCCAGCGAGACCCCGGCGAGGCTGTCCCGCCAGGCCTGGTGGGCCTCGTCCATCCTCCGGGCGAGGACGCACCTGTCCTGGCAGTCCTCGGCGGGTAGCGCCCCGCGCCCCCTCTGGCGGATCTCGCGGCACACGTAGGGCGAGGAGAGGCCGTCGACGGCCTCGACGATCTGGAGGAGGGTGATGTCGGAGGTGGCCCGGGCCAGCCGGAACCCGCCGCGCGGGCCCGTGGTCGCGTCCAGCACACCCGCCCTGACCAGAGCCTGGAGCTGTTTGGCGAGCGAGGGCGCCGGGATGTCGTAGTACTCCGCCAGGCGTGTCGCGGGTGCGGTGGCCCCCGGTTCGAGCTGGGCCAGGGTCGTGGCGCAGTGCAACACCCACTCGGTACTCACAGGCAGCTTCATGCCCTCCAGTCTATTAAAGATATTGCGGACCTTTTTTATCCTGTATAGGCTGCGGGGTAGCCGACACGAGGAGTGAACACCATGCGGATCGCGGTCGCCGGAGCCACGGGCAACATCGGATCCCTCGCCGTCCGGGCCCTGGAACGGGACGGACACCAGGCCGTGGGCATCAGCCGTTCCCAGGGCGTGGACCTGGCCACCGGGGACGGGCTCGACCGGGCCCTGGCCGGGGTCGACGCCGTCATCGACGCCACCAACACCACCGCCGCCGACCGCTCCGCCGCGGTCGGCCAGCTGGGCACCATGACCCGCAATCTGCTCGCCGCGGAGGAGCGCGCGGGCGTGCGCCACCACGTGCTGCTCTCGATCGTGGGGATCCACCGTGTCGAGGGCAACCCGCACTACGCCGCCAAGCGGGAACAGGAGCGTCTGGTCGCCGAGGGCCGGGTGCCGTGGACGATCGTCCCGGCCACCCAGTTCCACGACTTCGCCGCCATGGTCGTCGGCTGGACCGAGAGGGACGGTGTCGCCACCCTCGCCCCGCTGCTCGTACAGCCCGTCGCGCCCGCCGACGTGGCCGACGTCCTGGCCGAGGTCGCCCTCGGCCGACCGCGGGGGCGCCACGCCGACCTGGCCGGACCCGGACCCCAGGACCTGGTCGACATGGCCCGGCGCACCCACCGGGCGCAGGGGCGCCGGGTCACGCTGGTACCGACGTGGTCGGGCGTCCTGGACGAGGAGATGGCCGGGAACGTCCTCCTCCCGGGCGAGGGGGCCCGGATCGCGCCGACCACGTTCGAGGACTGGCTCGCCGAACTGTCGAGGTCCGCGGACCGGGGTTGACCTCAACCTAACTTAAGGAAGCAGGCTCTCCTCCATGGACACAACGCACACCCCCGACCGCGACAGCGAGATCGAGGCCATCCGCCAGGTGGTCGCCGAGGTGGAACGCGCGCAGCGCGACGAACGCCCCGACGCGTTCGCCGCGCTGTTCCGCCGGGACGCCATCTGGACCACCGGCCACGGCCGGCGACTGTTCGGACGGCAGGAGATCAGCGACTTCACCCGCAGAGTGCTGCCCGGGGCGATGGGGAACCTCGTCCCCGTCTACGAGGTCGACCACGTCCAGTTCATCCGGCCGGACGTGGCCGCGGTCAAGGTCCGCCAGCGCTACCTCACCCGCGACGGCGCCCCCGCCGAGGACCAGCCCGAGGGCACGCCGCTGTACGTGATGTCCAGGGAGGACGGCCGCTGGCTCCTGACCGCCTGCCAGAACACGCAGGTCCAGGGCTGACCCCCGTGAGCGCCCCCGGCCACGGGCGGTCACCTGCCCAACCGGCGCCGACCCGGCTCGGGCCCCGACAGCGCGTGCAGCCGGAGCGGGACGGGCTGCCAGGACAGCCCGAAGCGGTCCTTGGGTCAGCCGCACCGGCTCTCCTGTTCACCGTCGCCGCGGGCGCGTGCCCCCCTGTCCGTCGGTCGCCACTGCCGGGGCCGCGGGGAAGCCCGCGGCCCCGGTTCCCGCGAGGGAGCCTAGGACGCGGCGTCCTCCTCCACGTGGGCGAGGAAGTCCAGCAGCGCGGCGTTGACCTCCTCGGGGCGCTCCTGCTGCGTCCAGTGCCCGCACCCGGGCAGGGTGATGTTGGCGTGCACGCGCGGCGCGACCAGGTGCAGGTTCTCGCGCAGGAAGTCCACGCCCTCCAGGGACATGACCATGTCCTTGTCACCGGCCACGTACAGCGCGGGCGGGTCGACCGTGCGGCCCTGGAAGGCGGCCATGAGCTCGTTGTTGCGTTCGATGTTGCGGTACCAGCCGAGCGGTCCGGTGAACGCGTCGGCGCCCTGGTAGTCCTCCGCGAACGCGGCCACGTCATCCTCGGTCAGCCAGTCGGGCAGCGCGTCCGGCTCGGGCATGGTGTCCAGGAGGGTCTGCCCCTCGGGAATGACCCAGGGCTCGGGCTTCTCGACCCGGGGGTTGTCCCCCGAGGCGTTGAACAGGATGCGGCGCAGCGTCGCGGCCGGGTCCCGGGCGAGTTCGGCGTCGGCCCTACCGGGCTCCTGGAAGTAGATCTGGTAGAAGCCCTCGCCGTACAGGTCACGGGTGACCGAGGGCGGAGGCATCATCGCCGGGGGCGCCGGGGGAACGCTGAGCCCCGCCACGCCGCGCACCAGGTCGGGGCGGAGCAGCGCGGTCGCCCAGGCCACGGGCGCCCCCCAGTCGTGGCCGACCAGGACGGCACCGGAGGCACCGAGCTCGTGGATCAGGGCGGTGACGTCGCCGACGGTGTGCAGCAGGGTGTAGGCGTCGACGGACCCGGGCTTCTCGCTGCGGGCGTAGCCGCGCTGGTCGGGGGCGACCACGTGGTATCCGGCCTCGGCCAGCGGGGCGAACTGGTGGCGCCAGGAGTACCAGCTCTCGGGGAAACCGTGCAGGAGCAGGACCAGCGGCCCCTCCCCCTGTTCGGCGATGTGCAAGCGGACTCCGTTGACCTCGACGTCCCTGTGCCTGACGGTCATCGTTGACTCCTCGCCGCGTTCGGGTGGGCCGCGGGCTCGGTCCGCCGGGGGGCGGTGGCGGCCTCACGGGGAGCATAGGGGACGGGGTGCGCGGCACACGCGCGAACTCCCCACCCCGGACGTGCGTCTCAAATATTGAGAATCAAATCTCAAGAAGAGAGACGGAGGTGTAGGGTTCCCACCACAGGAACTCCACGACACCCCCAGGAAGGGGAGGCCCGATGCCGCGCTACACCCATGGCCAGCACCGGTCGGTCACCGACTCCTACCGCTGGCGCAACGCCGCCAACTCCACCGCCTACGCGCTGGACGAGATGCTCCCCGGCCGCTCCCTGTTGGACGTCGGCTGCGGCCCCGGCACCATCACCGTCGACCTGGCCCAGCGCGTCGCCCCCGGGCCCGTCACCGCCGTGGACTCCTCCGCCGAGGCCGTCGACCTGGCACGGGCCACCGCCCGGGAGACCGGCGTGGACACCATCGACTTCCAGGTCCACGACGCCCACGACCTGAGACTGCCCGACGACACCTTCGACGTCGTCCACGCCCACCAGGTCCTGCAACACGTCAGCGACCCCGTGCGCGCCCTGGCCGAGATGCGCAGGGTCGCCCGCCCCGGAGGAGTGGTCGCCGTGTGCGACAGCGACTACTCCGGCATGTTCTGGTACCCCCGCCCGCCCGAACTGGACGCGTGGATGTCCCTGTACCAGCGCGTCGCCCGAGCCAACGGCGGCGAACCCGACGCCGGGCGGCACATGGTCGCCTGGGCGCACCGGGCCGGGTTCACCGACGTCACCTACGTCGCCGAGGCCTGGAGCCACTCCTGCCCCGAACGCCGCGAGTGGTGGGGATCCATGTGGTCCCGCAGGATCCTGGAGTCCGACATGGGCCGCCAGGCGGTCGCCGAGGGGTACGCCACCCGACAGGAGCTGGAGGACATCTCGGCGGGCTGGGACCGGTGGAGCCGGGAGCCCGACGGCGTGTTCGTCGTCCCGCGCGGCGCCCTGGTCTGTCGCGTCTGAACCGGCGCACCGGCTCCGCCACCGTGCCACCGCCGACGCCAGGGGCGGGCCAGGCGACACCGCACCCCGTCGCTGGCCAGCACGGGCGGCGGCGATATAGCGTCGTTCCCACCCGCGCGGACACCGCTGTTCCTGATGGAGGCACCATGACCGACCTGCCGATCGGCTACTGGCTCAAGCACCTGGACCGGCTGATCGAGAGCGACTTCGACCGGGCGCTGTCCACCGAGTCCCTGGGGCGCCGCCACTGGCAGGTACTCACCTCCCTGCACAAGGACCCCGGGACGGTCGCCGACCTGGACCGTCGCCTGGCCCCCTTCCTGGAGGAGGACGAGCCCACCGTCGCGCCCGTGGTCGACCACCTGCGCGCACGCGGGTGGGTGGAGGGAGAGCGGTCGCTGTCCCTGACCGCGGCGGGCGAGACCGCGCACGAAGCCCTCTTCGAGAAGGTCAGTGACGCGCGCCGCCGCCTGGGCCAGGGCATCAGCGACCAGGAGTACCGCGCCGTGGTGGACGTGCTGGAGCGCATGTCGGCCAACCTCGAACGCGGCTGACCCTCACCCGCCCGAGCACCCCGCGCCCCGGTGGCGGGGCTGGCGCGACTCCACGACGACCGGAGGTTCGGGCTCCTCCACCCACAGCAGGGTCAGGGCGGGGCCCAGCTCCGCCGACGACCGCGCCCACCGGTCGATGAGTTCGGGCCCCGGCAGGACACGCAGCCCCAGCTCCCCGGCCACCTCCTCATACGTGGCGACCACGTCGAGTTCGTCCTCGGGGGCCTCGGCGTGCTCGGCGGCGAGTTCGGCCATGGACCTCTCGTACGCGGCGAGGGCGGCGTCCCCGCCGTCCCGCTCCAGGGCCCGCGTCACGTCCCCGGAGCGCGGAACCCCCAGGAGCAGTTCCAACGACTCGGCCAGGTCCCGCCCGAGGACCGTCATGCTGCTCGCACCGTCGTAGTGGATCACCGGCCGCCGTTCGTCCCCGCCGCACAGGAAGAAAGCGGAGCCGTCACCCTCCGAGGCCAGCCCCACGAGCCTCTCCCCCGACTCCAGCTCCAGTGGCCAGTCGTCGGCGTACCCGGCGCGGTCCAGGTCGAAGTCGTAGGGCGAGCACGGCAGGACCGTGGCGGCGCCGCTCCCGCGCAGCCGCTCCAGCAGCCCCTCGGACGGATCCGTCCCGGAACCGGTACCCGTGTCCATCGGTCTCCCCTCGTCGTCGCGGTCGGGTCGCGCTCCACGACGACCACCGGCCCCGAACGGTTCCGCCGAGGGTTTCCGAACCGGCCCGGGCTCAGGCCAGGTCGGCGGGCAGTTCCCGGGTGAGCTCCACGAAGGCCAGGTCGGGGCGCCTGGGCACACCGAACGACTCGTCACCGTACGGGAACGGGGTGATCCGACCCGTGTTGGTGTATCCGCGCCGCTCGTACCAGGCGATGAGGTCCGAACGCTGCTTGAGCACCTTCATCCGCATCAGGCGGCACCCCCACGTACGCACCGCGGTGCGCTCGGCCTCCGCGAGCACGCGCCGCCCCAGCCCCGAACCCTGGGTGGCGGGACGCACGGAGAACATCCCGAAGTAGGCGCCGCTGGTCCCCCGCTGGAGCTCGCAGCAGGCCACCAGCTCCCCGTCGGACTCGGCCACCAGGACGAGCGTGTTCGTGCGGGCGAGCAGCTCACCCATGCCGTCCTTGTCCATGCGCTGGCCGTCGAGCAGGTCCGCCTCGGTCGTCCACCCCTGCCGCGAGGAGTCACCCCGGTAGCAGGAGTTGACCAACTCCACCAGCGCGGGGACGTCACCGGGCACGGCCGCCCGGTACCGCAGCTCCGGCTCGCCCCGCGTCGCCGCGTCGTCGGTCTCAGTGGTGGTCACACACGCCTCCCCCGGTGGCTCCGAATCTTGCGCCCCCAGTATCGGGCACCGGAACCGGGCCTCGCACCCGAGGTGCCCCCGGCGCCAACGCGCGGTGGGGTCAGCACCACCCCGACTCCGCCCCCCAACCGCCCTGACCCGGGACGGCCCGCGAGCGTAGGTTCGCTGCCATGGACGACAACCCCTTCGCGCGGCTCATGACCGACACCCGCTACGTACTGCTCGGACCGGCCCTGACCATCCCGGCCTTCGCGCTGGTCCTGGCCGGACTGGCCGCCGGAGCCGGTTCCGCCGTGGCTTTCGTGGGCCTGTTCGTCCTGGTCGGCACCCTCCACACCGCACGCGGCGCGGCCCACGTCGAACGCATCCGCCTGGCCGACCTGCTGGACGCGCCCGTGGTCCGGCGCGCCTACCGTGCCGCCCGTCCCGGAGCGGGTCCCCTGCGCCGCGCCCTGACCCCCCTGGCCTGTCGGCAGACCTGGCTGGACGCCCTCCACGCGCTGGTGGTCCTCCCGCTGTCGCTGGTCACCTTCGTCCTGGTCCTGGCCTGGTGGACGGCGGGCGTGGCCGGGCTGCTGTACCCCCTGTGGGGCTGGGCGCTCCACCACATCCCGGGCTACACCGGTGTCGGCGAGTACGTCCTCCCGGACTCCCCCCTCCTGGCCACGACCCTGATCCACATGTTCGCGGGCGCGCTGTTCACCCTCACCGTCCCGGCCGTGGCGCGCGTCGGCGCCGGCGTCCAGGCCACCGCGGGCCGGGCGCTCCTGCTGGACCCCACCGACGACGCCGTGCGGGTGCACACCCGGTCCTCCGGCCGCGCCCAGGAGCGCGACCCGGTCCGCCACCGCGTTCCCACCCGCGCCTGAGCCCCGTGTCCGGCCGCCCGGGCAGCCCGCTCATCCCCGGGGAGGGTTCTCCGGTACGGCGTGTGCGAGCAGGCCGTCGACGAACACCCCAAGCCCCTGCGGATCGACGTCCCGTGCGGTCGGTACGGGACACCGGCCGCCGACACCGGCCAGGCGCGGCGCCTGGAACGCGTCGAGGTGCCCGACGACCCCGTCGGCGGCGAGGACGCTGTGCGGCGCGGGGGCGGCCGCGATGACGCGGTCCCGGGGATCGCCGCGCAGGCGGGGCGCTGACGGGTACCCCGAGGCCTCCACCGCCGCGAGGGGGTCCAGGCGGCCACCTCCCTCCGCGCACAGTTGACCTCAATAATGGTTGAGGTTCTACGGTCGGTGGTAACCGAACCGGGCGCGGCGCAACACCCGCCCGCACCGGTGACGGTCACCGCCCACACCGCACACCGAGGAGGCCGGGGCCCCGCCCCACGAACCCATGAGCATGGAAATGGCCGCGTGGAACTCCATCTACCACGCCATGCACGCCCGAGAGGACCAGCGCCCCTTCTCCCCGCCCGTCCTACGGCGCATCGCCTCCTTCGCCCGCCCCCACGCCCGCCACCTCACCTGGTTCCTCACCCTGAGCGTGGCCACCGCCGCCCTCGCCGTCGCCTCCCCGCTCCTGGCCGGACACGTCGTCGACGCCATCATCGACGGCTCCGCCCTGCGCCCCATCCTCCTGATGGCCGCCGCCATCGCGGCCATCGCCGTCGCCGAGGCGGCCCTGGCACTGGTCGTGCGCTGGCTCTCGGCACGTATCGGCGAGGGGCTCATCCTCGACCTGCGCACCACCGTCTACGACCACGTCCAGCGCATGCCGGTGGCCTTCTTCACCCGCACACGCACCGGGGCCCTGGTCAGC
Source organism: Nocardiopsis sp. KDC1DS13DA1 (assembly GCF_055632325.1). NCBI lineage: Bacteria > Bacillati > Actinomycetota > Actinomycetes > Streptosporangiales > Nocardiopsidaceae > Nocardiopsis > Nocardiopsis sp. KDC1DS13DA1. The sequence continues at coordinate 94,166 of NZ_JBVMUY010000005.1, read as the reverse complement.
CGCCTCAACAACGACGTCATCGGCGCCCAACGCGCCTTCAGCGACGTCCTGTCCGGCGTCATCAGCAACCTCGTCACCCTCGTCCTGGCACTGGCGGTCATGGTCAGCCTGTCCTGGCAGATCACCCTGATCGCCCTGCTCCTGCTCCCCGTGTTCGTCCTGCCCGCCCGACGTATGGGCGCCCGCCTGGCCCGCATCGAACGCGAACGCACCGTGCACAACGCGGCCATGAGCACCCAGATGACCGAACGCTTCTCCGCCCCCGGAGCCACCCTGGTCAAACTCTTCGGCCGCCCCCACGAGGAGTCCGCCGAGTTCGCCCGGCGCGCCCGACGCGTCCGCGACATCGGCGTGCGCACCGCCATGGTCCAGGAGGTCTTCTTCACCGCCCTGACCCTGGTCTCCGCCCTCGCCCTGGCACTGGTCTACGGGCTGGGCGGCCTCTACGCCCTGCGCGGGCAGCTGGACGCGGGCACGGTCGTGTCCATGGGCATGCTCCTCACCCGCCTGTACGCCCCCCTCACCGCGCTGGCCGGCGCCCGCGTCGAGGTCATGAGCGCCCTGGTCAGCTTCGGCCGCGTGTTCGAGATCCTCGACCTCACACCCCTGGTCGCCGAACACCCCAGCGCTCGCGCCCTGCCCCGGGCCCCCACCTCCCTGGAGTTCGACGACGTCACCTTCGGCTACCCCAGCGCGGAGAAGGTGTCCCTGGCCTCACTGGAGGAGGTGCCCACCCTCGACACCACCAGCGACGGCCCCGTCCTGCACGGCGTGTCCTTCCGCGTCGAACCGGGCCAGATGGTCGCCCTCGTCGGCTCCTCCGGGGCGGGCAAGTCCACCATCGCCCAACTCGCCCCCCGCCTCTACGACACCGACTCCGGCACCGTCCGCCTCGGCGGGCACGACGTGCGCGACCTGACCTTCGACACCCTCCGCCAGACCCTGGGCATGGTCACCCAGGACGGCCACCTCTTCCACGAGAGCATCCGCGCCAACCTGACCCTGGGCAGCCCCGACGCCACCGACGCCGACCTGTGGGGCGCCCTGTGCCGCGCCCGCCTGGACACCCTCGTCTCCGCCCTGCCCGACGGACTGGACACCGTCGTCGGCGAACGCGGCTACCGCTTCTCCGGCGGCGAACGCCAGCGCCTGACCATCGCCCGCCTCCTGCTGACCAACCCCGAGGTGGTCATCCTCGACGAGGCCACCTCCGCCCTGGACTCCACCTCCGAGGCCGCCGTCCAGAGCGCCCTGGCCGAGGCCATGCGCGGTCGTACCTCCCTGGTCATCGCCCACCGCCTGTCCACCATCCGCGCCGCCGACGCCATCCTGGTGGTCGAGGGCGGACGGATCACCGAACGCGGCACCCACGACGAACTGCTCGCCCGCGGCGGCCGCTACGCGGAGCTGTACCGCACCCAGTTCGCCACCGACGAACCCGAACCGTCCCACGCCCCCTGAACCGGGCCACCACCACCGACCCCGCCTCCCCGGTGGCGCCACACCGGGGAGGCGGCCCCGCCCCACCGCGGGACCGTAGGCTGCGAGAGCAGAGCGACCGGGCACGGGCGACGGGAGAGGCGGCACCGTGGACACACCGCAGGAGAGGACCGGCGCGCCGATCCGCGTCGCCCTCGTCGACGACCAGGACCTGGTCCGGACGGGCTTTCGCATGGTCCTGGACGCGCAGCCCGGCATCCGCGTCGTCGGCGAGGCCGCCGACGGCGACACCGCCCTGGAGCTGCTGGGCACCCTCACCGCCGACGTCGTCCTGATGGATGTGCGGATGCCCCGCCTGGACGGTGTGGAGACGACCCGCCGCCTGCACACCGCCGGCGGCCCGCGCGTACTCATCCTGACCACCTTCGACCTGGACGAGTACGCCTACGCGGCCCTGCGCGCGGGAGCCGGCGGGTTCCTGCTCAAGGACGCCCGACCGGAGGAGCTGATCTCGGCGATCCGCTCCGTGCACTCGGGAGAGGCGGTGGTGGCCCCCAGCACGACCCGGCGGCTGATCGACCGCCACGTCCGACCGCCGCACACCGCGGACGCGCCGCCCTACCGCCCCGAACGGCTCGATGCGCTCACACCCCGCGAACGCGAGGTACTCACCCTCGTGGCCCGCGGCCTGTCCAACACCGAGATCGCCGACCGCCTGTTCGTGTCCGTGACCACGGTCAAGACACATGTGGGACGGATTCTCACCAAACTCGGCCTGCGCGACCGGGTGCAGGCGGTGGTGGTCGCCCACGAGACCGGCCTGGCCGACGCGCACCGGTCCCGGACTCCCGCGCACGAGCGCGCGGACACCGGGTCCACACCCCGCTCCGCCACGCCGCCGTGACCTTCGGCGCGTCGGGTCCTCCCGGGGGACGACCGCGAAGATCGTCCCCCGGTCCGACGACCGGCCGCGCCGTGACCGACACGATGAACCCGTGACCCACATCATCAGCACCCACGCCCTCGGTAAGACGTACGGCCGCCGCCCGGTCGTCGAGAACCTGGAACTGCGCGTGCCGACAGGGTGCGTCTACGGCTTCCTCGGCCCCAACGGGTCGGGGAAGACGACCACGATGAAGATGCTCCTGTCACTGGTACGCCCCACCACCGGCGAGATCCACGTCATGGGCCGCCCCATGCGACGCTCCACCCGCCGCGCCCTGCTGGGCGACATCGGCTCCCTCATCGAGTCCCCGCCCGCCTACGCCCACCTGACCGGACGCGAGAACATGCGCCTGGTCCAGCGCCTGCTGGACCTGACCGACGCGCAGGTCGACCACGCGGTGCACACCGTGCGCCTGCACGCCCAACTCGACAAACGCGTCCGCGACTACTCCCTGGGCATGAGGCAGCGGCTGGGCATCGCGATGGCACTGGCCCGCCGCCCCCGGCTCCTCGTCCTCGACGAACCCACCAACGGCCTCGACCCCGCCGGCATCGACGAGATCCGCGCACTGCTCACCCGCCTGGCCGACGAGGGCACCACCGTCATGGTCTCCAGCCACCTGCTGGACGAGATCGACCGCACCGCCACGGTCCTCGGCATCCTCGCCGACGGCCGACTCCTCTTCCAGGGAACCCGCGACCAACTGCTGGCCCGCTCCACCCCCGACGTCCTGGTCGACACCCCCGAGCCCGAACGCGCGGCCCGCCTGGCCGCCTCCTGGGGAGCGACACGCCACGGGACCGCCGTGCGCCTGCCCGGCCTCGACCACGAGGCCACCGCGCGCGTGGTCGCCCACCTCGTGCACGAACACGTCGACGTGTACGGCGTGCGCCGCGACGCCCGGTCCCTGGAGGACGTGTTCATGGACCTGACCGGGGGGCGGGGTCTGTGACCGGGCGCGCCGTGCTGAACGAGTTCGCCAAGATGCGCCGCCTGCGTGTGGTGCCCGTCGCGGTCCTCCTGGTGTCCGGTGTTCTGCTGCTGTCGTTCCATGCGCTGGGAACACCAGGCCTCCTGGAATCGGCCGGGGATCCCTCCGGGCGCGCCTGGTACTGGTTGCTCGGCTCCCTGTCGACGGCCGTGGCGACGGTCTCGCCCCTCCTGCTGGCGGTCCTGGCCAGCCGCCAGGTGGACATCGAGCACCAGGGCAACGGCTGGCTGGCGTCGCGCACCGCGGGACTGGCCCCCGGGCAGCTGTGCCGGGCCAAGTTCGCGGCGGTCGGAGCGGTCGTGGCGGCGGCCACCCTGGCCCAGAGCGGCCTGGTGGCCGCGATCGGGCCGCTGGTCGGCGTCGCGGCGCCCTTCCCGGCCGGGCTGTGGCTCGGCTACACTGCGGCGGCACTCACCGTGCACCTGGTGCTCCTCGCGCTCCACCTGCTGCTGTCGGCACATGTGGAGAACCAGCTCGTGGTGCTGGGAACGGGGGTCCTGGGGGTGTTCGTCACCGTCTCCGCCACGGGGATGCCCGCGTGGCTGGCCCACCTCCTACCGCCCTGGGGGTACTACGCCCTGGTCACACCCGTCGACCTCCGCACATCCGGCGCCGTCGCACTGAACCCGTCGTACGCGAGCGCGGCCGCCCTGGCGGTCGCGGGCGGCGCACTGTTCCTGATCGCCACCCGCCTGCTCGACCGGAAGGAGCGGTGATGGGCGCCGTCCGAGCCGAGTTCCTCAAACTGCGCCGTTCGCTGACCTGGACGGTGGTGGTATTCCTGCCCCTCATGGCCGTGGCCACCGGCGCAGCCGACACGGTCACGGGCGACCAGCCGCTCCAGGACGACTGGCACACCCTGTGGATGCGCGTGGTGGTCTTCTACGGCCTGTTCCCCCTGGCCGTCGGCGTGGCCCTGCTGGCCTCACTGGTGTGGCGGGCCGAACACCGGGGCGGCAACTGGAACGCGCTGATGGGGCGGCCGGTGTCGAGCCTGCACGTGGTGCTCGGCAAGACGACGGCGCTGGCCGTGCTCGCGGCGGCCACGCAGGCCGTACTGGTGGCGGGCGTCGTCATGGTCGGCAAGGTGGTGTTCGCGCTCCCCGGGATGTTGCCACCCCGGTACCTCCTGGTCAGCGCGGTGATCGTGCTGGCGTGCCTGCCGGTGGCGGCCCTCCAGTCCGCTCTGTCGATGCTCATGCGGTCCTTCGCGGCCCCCATCGCGGTGGCACTTCTCGGGGCCGCGGTGGGGACGGTCCTGCTGATGGCGCGGCTCGACGCGGCGGCGGTGGCCCTGCCGTACGGTCTGCTCAGCCGCGCCACCCAGCTGGGAACGGGCATGTTCGCCGACACCGGGACCGTCACCACCGGTTCCCTGGCCGTCCCCGCGGCGGCCGCCCTCGCGCTCACCGCCGTACTCACCGCCGGTGCCGCCGCCCTCCTGGACCGGCGTGACATCCGGTGACGGCCCCGGCGGACCTAGGGTGAGGTGATGGACGGCACCGTGCGCGCGTGGACACGACACCACCCCCACCTCCTCGACGGCACGGTGGCCGTGGCCGTGTTCCTGGTCAACCTCCCGATCCAGGCCGCCTACGTCCCGGCGCACCCGCCCCATCTCGACGTGGTGCTGTCCGCGGGGCTGTGCCTGCCCTATCTCGCCCGCCGGAACCACCCCACCGGGGTGTTCGCGGCCATGGCCCTGACCGCCCTCGTCCAGTGGTGGCTGGGGGTGCTTCCGACCTACTCCAGCGCCATGCTGCTGCTCGCGCTGCACAACCTCGCCGCACGCGGCGACCGGCGCGTGTCCGTCGCGGCGGCGGCGACCCTGGAGGCCGGCGTCGCCGCGACCCTCCTGCGCTGGGAGTCCGACCCGAGACAGTACGCGTTCAACCTGCTCACCTGCACGGTCCTGATCGCGACCGTGTGGGTCTGGGGGCGCACCACCGGCGTCCGCCGCGCCTACGTGGCGGCGCTGGAGGAGCGCACCCGGCTCCTGGAGTGTGAGCGCGAACACCGGGCGCGGCTCGCGGCGGCCGAGGAACGGGCCAGGATCGCCCGGGAGATGCACGACGTCGTCTCGCACGGCCTCAGCGTGATGGTGGTGCAGGCTGACGGGGCCGCCCACAGCCTGCGCGCCCGCCCCGACCTCGCCGAACAGGCCCTCGAAACGATCCGCGGCACCGGCCGCGCCGCCCTGACCGAGATGCGGCACATGCTGGGCGTCCTGCGCCAGGACGGGACCGGAGACCAGCCCTACGCGCCGCAACCGGGCCTGGACCGACTCGACCAGCTGGTCGCGGACGCACGGGGCTCCGGCCTGCCCGTGGAACTCACCGTGGCCGGGAACCGCCGGAACCTGCCGCCCGGCGTGGAACTGGCCGCCTACCGCGTCGTGCAGGAGGCGCTCACCAACATCCGCAGGCACGCCGGCCCCGCACGGGCCCGGGTACGGTTGCGGATGGGCGACGACGCCCTGGAGATCCGCGTGTGCGACGACGGCCGCGGCGCACCCGCCCCGCCCGGCGCCCGGCCCGGCACCGGGCACGGGCTCGTCGGCATGCGTGAGCGGGTCGCCGCCCACGGAGGCTCCCTCCGCGTCGGCCCGCGGGCCGACGGCGGCTTCGAGGTCGTCGCCTCCCTGCCCCTGGACGCCCCCGACCCGTGCGGTTCCCGGACACGTGCGGTCCCGCCGGTACCGTGAGCCGCGGCGCCGCCCGCACCGGAACCTCCCGGCGCGGGCGGCCCGACGCACCACACCCCCGTCGGATGAGGGTGCCGTCCGCTACCCGTCCCATCCGGGCGTGCCCCGGCGTCCACACCGGGGGTGGATCGGAACCGAACTACCGTTCCAGGTAGGCGCGCAGGTGCCGGGCGGTGAGGGTGTCGGCCTCGGCGACCATCCGTGCGGGCGTGCCCTCGAACACGATCCGCCCTCCGTCGTGCCCGGCTCCCGGCCCCAGGTCCACGATGTGGTCGGCGTGCGCCATGACCGCCTGGTGGTGCTCGATCACCACCACCGTCCCACCGGCGTCCACCAGCCGGTCCAACAGCGCCAGCAACCGGTCCACGTCGGCCGGGTGCAGCCCGCTCGTCGGTTCGTCCAGCACGTACACCGACGCCTCCTTGGCCATGTGCACGGCCAGCCGCAGGCGCTGGCGCTCACCTCCCGACAGCGTGGTCAGGGGCTGGCCCAACCCCAGGTACCCCAGGCCCACGTCGTGCAGCCGGTCCAGGACCGCGCGCGCCTGGCCGGTGGTGAAGAACCCGCGCGCCTCCTCCACCGACATGGCCAGCACCTGGCTGATGTTCCTGCCCCGCAGCGTGTGGGTGAGGACCTCGGAACGGAACCGGGTGCCCTCGCACCGCTCGCAGGTGGAGGCCACCCCCGCCATCATCGCCAGGTCGGTGTAGACGACCCCGGCGCCCTTGCACTCGGGGCAGGCCCCCTCGGAGTTGGCGCTGAACAGCGACGCCTTGACCTTGTTGGCGCGGGCGAAGGCGGTGCGGACCGGGTCGAGCAGCCCGGTGTAGGTGGCCGGGTTGGACCGCCGGGAGCCGCGGATCGGTGACTGGTCGACCACGACCACCCCCTCACGGCCGGGCAGGGCCCCGTGGATGAGTGAGCTCTTGCCCGAACCGGCCACGCCGGTGACCGCGGTGAGCACGCCGAGCGGGATGCCCACGCTCACGTCGCGCAGGTTGTGGGCGTCGGCCCCGGTGATGGGGATGACCCCGGTGGGGGTGCGGACCGTCCCGCGCAGGGCGACCCGGTGGTCCAGGTGGCGGCCGGTCAGGGTGTCCGAGGCGCGCAGCCCCGCCACGTCCCCGGTGTAGGTGATCCGGCCCCCGTCGGGCCCCGCCCCCGGGCCCAGGTCGACGACGTGGTCGGCGATGGCGACCGTCTCCGGTTTGTGCTCGACGACCAGGACCGTGTTGCCCTTGTCCCGCAGCCCCAGCAGCAGGCGGTTCATCCGCTCGATGTCGTGCGGGTGCAGGCCGACCGTGGGTTCGTCGAAGACGTAGGTGACGTCGCTGAGGCTGGACCCCAGGTGGCGGACCATCTTCACCCGTTGGGCCTCCCCGCCCGACAGGGTCCCCGACTCCCGGTCCAGGCTCAGGTACCCCAGCCCCACGTCCACCAGGGAGTCCAGGGTGTGGCCGAGGTTGTCCACCAGGGGTTTGACCGAGGGGTCGTCGATGGTGCGCACGAACGCGGCCAGGTCGTCGATCTGCATGGCCGCGCACTCGGCGATGCTGCGCCCCCGGAGCCGCACGGACCGCGCCCTGGCGTTGAGCCGGCTCCCCCCGCACTCGGGGCAGCTGGCGTAGGTCACCGCCCGGTCCACGAACGCGCGGATGTGGGGCTGCATGGCCTCACGGTCCTTGGACAGGTGGGTGCGCTTGATCTTCACCAGCAGACCCTCGTAGGTGAAGGAGTTGCTCTCCCCCTTGACGCGTGTGGCGGGCGCGTTCAGGAAGGTCTCCCACTGCTCGGGCGAGTAGTCGCGCAACCGCAGGTCCGGATCGAGCAGACCGGAGTGGGCCATCGACTGCCAGTACCAGTTGCCGACCGCGAATCCGGGCACGGTGATGGCGCCCTCGTTCAGTGACAGGTCCCGGTCCACCAGCTCCTCGACGTCCACGCGCCGGGTGCGGCCCAACCCCTCGCACTCGCCGCACATCCCCTCGGCGTTGTTGAAGCTGAACGCGCTGGAGGGCTCCACCCGCGGGCTGCCCGCCCGGCTGAAGACGATCCGCAGCATGGCGGCGGCGTCGGTGGCGGTACCGACGGTGGAGCGGGAGTTGGCGCCCATGCGCTCCTGGTCGACCACGATCGCCGCGCTGAGGTTGCGCAGGGTGTCCACGTCGGGTCGGCCCAGACTCGGCATGAACGACTGCACGAAGGTCGTGTAGGTCTCGTTGATCAGACGCTGGGACTCGGCGGCGATCGTGCCGAACACCAGTGAGGACTTCCCCGATCCGGACACACCGGTGAAGACGCTGAGCCTGCGTTTGGGGATGTCCACGGAAACGTCGGTGAGGTTGTTCTCCCTGGCACCTCTGACCTGGATGGTGTCGTGGGTGTCCGCGAGGGCGAGGGGGTCGGGGCGCACGCTGGTCCTCACAAATCCTTAGGGGGTAAACCAATGATGGAAAGCGACAGTTTACGCCATACGGAGACAGGCGGAGAACGCCCGGAAGGGGAACATCTCCTTATGCACTAAAGTGATCACCCGGAGCAGTGGCGAACCGAAGGAGGAAGCCGTGGTCGTCTACGCCGGGCAGGGGGACGCGCGCCGGTCCATGGCGCTGTTGTGGCGAGGGGCCGCGGATCCGGAACGGAACCCGGCCCCCGCCCCCGGCCCCCGCCCCGAACTGAGCGTGGACCTGGTCGTGGAGACGGCCATCGCCGTGGCCGACGAGGAGGGCATGACGGCCCTGTCCATGCGTGCGGTGGGCGAGCGCCTGGAACGGTCGGCGATGTCCCTGTACACCTACGTCGCCAGCAAGAACGAGCTCGTCGACCTCATGTACGACCACGCCTTCGCCGAACTGGCCGACAGGGTCGAACACGGCACCCACCGTGACTGGCGGGCCGCCGCCACCGCCTGGACCGAACACCTGTGGCGGTTCAGCCTGCGCCATCCCTGGACACTCCAGGTCTCCCACGCCCGCCCCGTCCTGGGCCCCCACGAGTACCGGGTCTTCGAGGCCCTGGCCCTGGTCCTGCGCCGGGCCGGACTCGCCTCCGGCGACATCCGCAACGCCTTCGGCAGCCTGTACAACCTCACCCGCGGACTGGTCCGCACCAGCGCCGAGGCCCGCCAGGCCCACACCGCCACGGGCATGGCCGAGGACGAGTGGTGGTACGCGCGCTCGGCGCAGCTGGAGGAGGTCGCACCGGACTTCGCCGACCGTTTCCCCACCCTCACCGCCATGGCCGAGGAGGGCGCCTTCACCAACGACAACGACAACGAGCCCTACCTCGAACAGGAGGCCTGGGAGACACTCCGGTTCGGACTGGAGGCGCTGCTGGACGGGATCGAACGCCGCCTCGCCCCCACCGCGACCGACCACGGCCAGCGGGACTGACACCGACCCGAACCACGGCGGGGCCGCCCGCGTCGACGGACCCCCGCCGGTCGAACCTCAGGGCTGCGCCGCCGCCAGCCGCAGTCCCAGCAGGGCGAACGCCCCCGCGAAACCACGCCGCAACCAGACCAGCACGCGCTCGTCGCCCACCACCCGGTCGCGCACCAGAGCCGAGAGGTGCCCGTAGACCGTGAACACCGCGAACGTCAGCGCCATGAACACCCCGCTCAGGGCGAGCATGCGCGCCAGCGGCCCGTCCGCACCCGAGTCCACGAACTGCGGCAGGAACGCCAGGAAGAAGATCGTGAGCTTGGGGTTGAGCAGGTTGAGCAGCACACCCGAGACGACCAACCGCACCCCCGACCGGGGGGCTCCGCCCTCCACGGCCAGCGCCCCCCGGTCACGCCACGTACTCCAGGCCATGAACAGCAGGTAGGCCACCCCCGCGTACTTGAGCACCTGGAAGGCCGTCGCGCTGGCGTGCAGCAGCGCCGCAGCACCCGTCACCGCGGCCAACGCGTGCGGGACGATGCCCAACGTGCACCCGAACGCCGCCAACACCGCCGTCCGCGTCCCCCGCGACAACCCCGCCCCCACCGTGTACAACACCCCGGGCCCCGGCACGGCCACCACCACCAGCGCGGTCAACAGGAACTCCACGCTCACACCGCCACCTCCCCGCGCACGGGAACGGACGGGAAGCGGTGTCTGAACAAGGGAACGGCTGTGTGCATGCCCCCAGCCTTCCGCCACAATGGACCAGTGAACAGGTCCAATGAAGCCGTATCCGACAGGTCCAAACCGGTGGGTGCCGACTTCCTCAACCTCCACCCCGCCCACGCCCCATCCGGCCACCTCACCGACTGGCTCACCGACCGGATCCGCACCGCGATCGACCGCGGCGACCTGCCCCGGGGCAGCCGCCTACCCGCCACCCGCACCCTCGCCACCGACCTGGGCGTGTCCCGCGGCGTGGTCGCCGAGGCCTACCGGCGCCTGGCCGAGGACGGCCGCGTCCGCGGCCGGGGACGGGCCGGAACCGTCGTCATGTCGGCCACGGCTCCCCCACCGGAGCGCACCCACCGCCCCAGCTCCGAACCCGCCCCACGCACCCTCTTCTCCCCCCACCCCCGCCCGGACGTGTTCGACCGCCTGCGCCGGGCCCGCGCCCGCGTCGACCTGTCCCCCGGGGTCCCCGACCTGGCCGCCTTCCCCCGCGCCGCCTGGCTGCGCGCCGAACGCGCCGTCCTGGCCGACACCAGCGCCACCGAACTCGGCTACGGCGACCCCCAGGGCGCCCCGCGGCTGCGCACCGCCCTCACCCACTGGCTCGCCCGCACCCGCGGCATCCGCGCCCGGCCCGAGGACGTCCTCGTCGTCTCCGGCACCGCCCAGGCCCTCGGCCTCCTCGGAGCGGTCCTGCGCCACCGGGGAACCGACACGGTCGCCGTGGAGGACCCCGGGTCCCTGGGCGTACGGCACCACCTCGACCACGCCGGACTGCGCACCCCGCCCGTCCCGGTCGACGAGGAGGGCATCAGCGTCGACGCCCTGCGCGCCACCGGCGCCACCGCGGTCCTGGTCACCCCCGCCCACCAGTTCCCCACCGGCGTCGTCCTCGGCGGGCGCCGCCGCCGCGACCTGGTCCGGTGGGCGGTCGAGGGAGGACTGGTCATCGAGGACGACTACGACGCCGAACACCGCTACGACCGGCGCCCCGTCCCCGCCCTGGCCTCCGCCGCGCCCGACCGGGTCTGCTACGCCGGCAGCGTGTCCAAACTGCTCGCCCCCGCCCTGCGCCTGGGCTGGATCGTGGCCCCACCGCACCTGCGCCCCGCCCTGGTCGAGGCCAAACGCTTCGACGACCTGGGCAACGCGACACTGCCGCAGCTGGTCCTGGCCCACCTCATGGCCTCAGGCGACCTCGAACGCCACCTGCGGACCCTGCGCGGACGCCACCGCCGCCGCAGGGACACCATGATCGACGCCCTGCGCACCCACCTGCCGCGGGCCCGCGTCCACGGCGCCGCCGCGGGACTCCACCTGACCGTCACCCTCGACGCCCCCGTCACCGACACCGACCTGGCCGCCGCAGCACTGGACCGCGGCGTCAAGACGCACCCGCTCACCTGGCACCGCCAGCGCCCGGGACCGCCCGGACTCGTCCTGGGCTACGCCGGACGCACCGAGACGGCCATCCGCGAGGGGGTGGCCGCCCTGGGCGCCCTCGTCGACGCCCACCCGTGATCGCCTCCGCCCCGGGTCAGGGGTGACGACGCGTGATCGCCACCAGGTAGCGGCAGGCCGCGTCGGTCGGGTTGTGGTACACGCACGGCGCGGGCGCGCCCAACTCCAGGCAGTCACCGGTCCCGAGCCGGTGCTCCACCGAACCCTCGGTGAAGGCCAGGGAGCCCCGGATCACCCAGACCTGGTGGTGGCGCAGGGCGTAGGCGTCGGCCGGATAGGCCACGCGCGCCCCCGGCGGCAGCTCGACCTCGATCAACTCCATCGCACCGCCCGCCTGCGGGGACAGCGCCCGCCGACGGTAGCCGGTCTCGGGGTCGGTCCACACCGGTTGGTCGGACGCGCGGGCCAACCGTCGGTCCTCGTGCTCGGCGCGGGCGATCAGCTCCGACAGCGTGATCCCCAACGCGGCCGACAACCGGCCGAGCAGCACCGCCGTGGGCTGCACGTCCCCGTGCTCGATCCGGCTGACCATCGCCCGCGACACCCCCGCGCGCTCGGCCAGGGCGGCACCGGTCAGCCCGCGGGCGGTACGCAGATCGCGCAGGGTCTCGGCGAGGGCGGAGCCCAGTTGATCACTCATGCGTTCACTATAGTGCACAGATGATTTACCATGATGAACCATGAGGACCGTCACCACCCACGTACGCGACGCCACCTCCGGCGACGCCGCCGCCTGCGCCGCGATCTACGCGCCCTACACCACCGACACCGCTATCACCTTCGAACTCACCCCACCCGACGCCCAGGAGATGGCCCAGCGCATCACCGCCGCCCAACGCCACCACGCCTGGCTCGTCCTGGAGGAGGACGACAAGGTCGTCGGCTACGCCTACGGCGGCCCCTTCCGCGCCCGTGCCGCCTACGCCTGGTCGTGCGAGGTCAGCGTCTACCTCGACCCCGCCCACCGCGGCTCCGGCCGGGGCAGCGCCCTCTACCGCGCCCTCCTGCCCGCACTCGCCGCACGCGGCATGCGCACCGCCGTGGCCTGCATGACCCTGCCCAACGACGCCAGCCTCGCCCTCCACCGCGCCATGGGCTTCACCACCGTCGGCACCATGCACCGCGTCGGCCACAAGCACGACGCCTGGCACGACGTCGCCTGGGCCGAACTCGACCTCACCGCGCTCACGCGCTGACCGCGCCGCCGGTCAACCCTCCTCCGGCACGGGCTCGGCCGCGCCCCCTCCGCTCCGATCGGCGGTCCCCGCCGAGCCCGTCGACCCCGACGGCACCGCCGTCTGGGTCACGAACGCCCCGACCACGATCACCACCGCGCCCACCGCCTGGACCGGGCCCAACGCCTCACCCAACAGCACCCACGCCAACACGATGGCCGTCACCACCTCCAGGTAGGCCACACCACCCGCCACCTGGGGCGACAACCGCCGTACCGCCATCACCCCCACGGCGTAGGCCACGGCGGTACTGACCACCGCCAACCACACGACCAGCGCCCACCCCGGCACCGCCGCCCCGCCCAACGGCAACGCCTCACCCAACGTCCGCCACGGAAGCGTCCACGGCCGCGCGAGCACCCCCAGCACAACCGCGGCGACCACCGCGCCGAACGCGATCACCGCCAGGGGATCGGCGTCCTCACCCGTGGCGTCCGACAACAGGAAGAACCCCGCCTGCGCCGCGGCGGCCCCCAACGCCAGCCCCACGCCCACCGGGTCCAGGCGCATCCCCGCCCACACCTCCAGCAGAAGCCCCAGACCGGCCACGGCCAGCACCACGCCCACCATCGCCGCCGCAGACACCCGGGTACGGCGCACCACCCGGAACCACGCCAGCACCAACACCGGGCCCAGGAACTCGATCAGCAGCGCCACCCCCACCGGGATCCGCGCGACCGCCCCGAAGTACAGCGCCTGCACCCCCGCCATGGGCACCACCCCGTACCCCAATACCAGCCACGGCCGCCGCGACGGCAGCCGCCAGTGCACGACCGCGACCGGCGCCAGCACCAGCGCGGCTCCCGCCACCCGCAACCACGTCACCTGCAACGGTTCCATCCCCGCCCCCAGCAACGGCCGGGCCGCCACCCCGGCGCCACCGAACGCCAACGCCGCGGCCAGGGCGAAGGCCAACCCCGAGGCCCGGTGACGGGCGGGCTGCACGGACACGGGAACCTCCAGGGGGTGATGATCGGACCTTCGCCGAGCATAGGACCCGCGGTCCGCCGCCGCGGACCGGATGCGCGGAGCGCTCCCACACGGCTGTGGGCCGTGCGGGAGCGCTCCCGCACGGCCCACAGGAAAACGGGCGTCAGGCCGAACCGGTGGCCGTCTCCACCTCCGACATGAACCGCTCCGCCGCCTCGGCGGGGGTGATGTCGCCGAACGCCAGATCGTCGGCGATGCGCTTGGTGATCTCCACGACCTCACCGGCGCCGATCGGCGGCGGCGGGTTGCCGTCCACGACCGTGCTCTCGACCTCGGACAGGAACACCGCGCTGCGCGCGTCCGGTTCCGACAGCGCGTCCGTGATCTGCCCCCGCACGTCCACGTTGGCGGGCAGGCCCCGGTCGGCCAGGATCAGCTCCGCCGCCTCCGGGCTGTTGAGCAGGAAGTCGACGAACCGTGCGGCCTCCTCCGGGTGCTCGGACTCCGACGAGATCGCGTAGAACATGGCCGGCTTGAAGAACATGCCGGTCCGGTCCGCCTCGGTCTCACCGGGGTAGCGCAGCAGTTCGAGGTCACGCCCGGACGAGCCCGTCAGGCCGCCCAGCTGGTTGGTCCAGAAGTGCGCCATCGCGCCCGTGTTGGTCGCCAGGACGGACTGGTCGGGGCCGCCCGCCTCGATCTCGACGCTCTCCGACGCGCTCGGCTGGCCGCCGTTGTCCAGCAGCTCCACCGTCAGCTCGTACCACTCCTCCAGGGTCTCCTGGGAGAAGCCCAGGGAGCCGTCCTCGTTGTAGAGGCGCTCCCCCCGCTGCCGCGCGAAGATCTGGAAGCCGTTCTCGTTGTAGGCCATGCTCTGGGCGCCCACGACCTCCCCGCCCGAGGCCTCGCTGATCTGCCCGGCGAGTTCGACGTACTCCTCCCACGTCCAACTGGAGTCGTCGGGCAGCTCCACGCCCGCCTCCTCGAAGGCCTGCGTGTCGGCCATGATCGTGTAGGCGTTCACACCCGTGGCCACGCCAAAGGTCCGCCCGTCCAGGTCACCGCTCCCGGCGACCAGGGGGTCGATGCTCGACAGGTCCAGGACCTCGGCCAACTCGCCCAGGTCCGCCAGGGCGCCGCGTTCGGCGTACTCGCGCAGGTACCGCTCCTCCTGCGTCATGATGTCGGGCGCGTCACCCGCCGCGGTGCTGGTCGCCAGGCGGTCCCAGTACCCCGACCAGTCGCTGTAGTCCCCGACGATCCGGATGTCGGGGTTCTCGGCCTCGAACAGGTCGATCACCTGCTGCGTCGTGGAGTGCCGGTCGTCCGCTCCCCACCAGGAGAAGCGCAGTTCCACCACACCGTCCGCGGACTCGCCTCCCCCGCCGCCGCAGGCGGTGGCGGTCAGGGCGAGGGCGCTCATCCCGGCGATGAGGGGCAGGAGGGCGGAGCGGCGGCGGGAGGGCCCGCCGCGGGGGATGGCTCGCATGGGTTCGTTTTCCCTTCGACTACTTGATTCCGGTGGTGGCGATGCCCTTGACCAGGTACCGCTGGCCGGCCAGGAAGAATCCGAAGACCGGCCCCAGCGCCACCACCGACATCGCCAGCAGCGGACCCCACGAGGTCTGCGACGTGGCGTCGACGAAGGTGCGCAGCGCCACGGGCACGGTGTACATGTCCGGGCTGGTCAGGAAGATCAGCTGGCTGAAGAAGTCGTTCCAGGTCCAGATGAAGGTGAAGATCGCGGTGGTGGCCAGGGCCGGCAGGGACAGCGGCAGGATCACCTGGAGGAAGATCCGCACGTGCCCGCACCCGTCGATGCGCGCGGCCTCGTCCAGTTCCTTGGGCAGTCCGCGGATGAACTGCACCATCAGGAAGACGAAGAAGCCGTCGGTGGCCAGGAGCTTGGGGACGATCAGCGGCAGGTAGGTGTTGATCCAGTCCAGCTCGGAGAACAGGATGTACTGCGGCACGATGATCACGTGGACCGGCAGCATGATCGTGGCGAGCATGACGGCGAAGAACAGCCGCTTGCCGCGGAACTCCAGCCGCGCGAAGGCGTAGGCGGCCATCGAGCACCCGATGAGGTTGCCGACGATCGCTCCGGCGACCACGATCGCCGAGTTGAGCAGGTAGTGGTGGAACGGGTACTCGAGCGCCGTCCACCCGTCGGTGTAGTTGCCCGGGGTGAAGGTCTCCGGGATCAGGCCGGGGGCGCGGAAGATCTCCTCGGTGGGTTTGAAGGAACTGGCGAGCATCCACAGCAGCGGGTAGAGCATCACCAGTCCGGCCGCGACCAGGCCGATGTGGGTGAGCAGCCGTCGGACGTGCTCGCCGCGCGAACGCCCCTGGCCCTGTCGTGTCGTCGGCCGTGTCCGGGTGGGGGCCGTGGTGTCAGTCGCCATAGAAGACCCAGTACTTCGAAGCCAGGAAGTTCACCGCGGTGAACCCGCCGATGATCACCAGCAGCAGCCAGGCCATCGCCGAGGCGTAGCCCATGTCGAAGGAGCCGAAGCCGCGCTGGTACAGGTAGAGCGTGTAGAAGAGGGTGGAGTCCGAGGGGCCGCCGGTGCCCGAGCTCACGATGAACGCCTGCGTGAAGGTCTGGAAGGCGTTGATGATCTGCAACACCAGGTTGAAGAAGATGATCGGGGTGAGCATGGGGACGGTGATGTTCCAGAACCGGCGGAACGGACCGGCGCCATCCACGGACGCGGCCTCGTAGTACATGGCGGGGATCTGCCGCAGACCGGCCAGGAAGATCACCATGGGGGCGCCGAACGTCCACACGTTGAGCACGATGAGCGTGCCCAGCGCGTAGTCGGGGTGGGAGACCCAGCCCGGCGCGTTCTCGACCCCGAGGAAACCCAGGACCAGGTTGATCAGGCCGTTGGCACCGAAGACCTGCCGCCACAGGATCGCGATCGCGACGCTGCCGCCCAGCAGCGAGGGCAGGTAGTACACCGACCGGTACAGCGCCAGGCCGCGCACGCCCCGGTCCAGTACCAGAGCCAGGGCCAGTGCCAGGGCGAGCTGGAGCGGCACCGAGGTGAACACGTAGACGAAGGTGACCCTCAGCGCGCTGAACAGCCGTTCGTCGTCGAGCATCCGCCGGTAGTTGTCCCACCCGACCCACTCGTGGTCACCGATGAGGCTGTAGTCGGTGAAGGAGAAGTACAGGGAGGCCAGCAGCGGGCCCGCGGTGATGAAGAGCAGTCCGATGAACCACGGGGCCAGGAAGCCGTAGGCGGCGAGGTTCTCCCGCCTGGTGCGGTTCCCGGAGCTCCGGGGGCGCTCGGCGCGCGGTGCGGGGGCGTCGGTCTCCGTCTGCGCCGCGGGCTTGCGTTCCAGCAGCGCTTTCACGGAGCCCCACCGCCCGGTGGGGGCTGCGCCCCGGTGGCGGGCGTGTTCGGTCCTGGGTTCATGACTGGAGACCGCCAATCTCGATCGGAGGGGACGGGCGCTTGTGGGCCGTGTGGGGGAGAACACGGGGTGAATCGGTCGAAGCCGTCCTGGTAAGCGCTATCCAGATACTAAGATTGATCAGTTTCTAGCATCGGGTTACACGGGTGTCAACGACGGGTTTCCTCCCCGCCGCACCCGATCGGCGCCCCCGGTCCAGGCCGGATGCGGCGCCGGAGGGGCGCTTCGCCCCCCGTTCCCGGTGCCGCCCCGCCCGGCCGAGGGCGACAGCTCGCGCGGCACGATCCCCACGGTGGTCTTCGCCCTTGTCGAACGACATGGAAAGCGTTTACCCTGCGGTGTGTGAACGACACCACCCCACGCAGGTACGCCATCGTCGGAACCGGGTCCCGCGCCCGCATGTACACCGGGGCGCTGACCGGAAGCCACCGGGACCGGGGCCGGCTGGTCGCCCTGTGCGACACCAACCGGACCCGGATGGCCTTCCACAACCGGATCGTCACCGACGCGGGGTACGAGACGGTTCCCACCTACACCCCCGACGGCTTCGCCCGCATGCTCGCCGAGGAGCACGTCGACGAGGTCATCGTGTGCACCGTCGACCGCACCCACGCCGACTACGTGGTCGCCGCCCTGGAGGCCGGGGTCGACGCGATCACCGAGAAACCCCTCACGGCCGACCTCGACGGGCTGCACCGCATCAACGAGGCCCAGGCCCGCACCGGGGGCCGGGTGACCGTCGGCTTCAACTACCGGTACAACCCCGTCCACCGGCAGTTGCGCGAGCTCGTCGCCTCCGGCGTCATCGGTGAGGTCGGCTCGGTCCACTTCGAGTGGCTCCTGGACCTGCGCCACGGCGCCGACTACTTCCGCCGCTGGCACCGCGACAAGAACCAGTCCGGCGGCCTGCTCGTCCACAAGGCCAGCCACCACTTCGACCTCGTCAACTGGTGGATCGGCGCCCGCCCCACCGAGGTGTTCGCCTGGGGTGACCTGTTCTTCTACGGCGACGCCAACGGGCGCCGCCACGGTCTGGCCGCCGACTACGGCCGCACCCACGGCTCGTCCCCGGCCGACGCCGACCCCTTCGCCCTGCACATGAGCGACAGCCCCGACCTCAGCGCCCTGTACCTGGACGCCGAGCACGAGGACGGCTACCACCGCGACCAGAACGTCTTCGGCCCCGGCATCACCATCGAGGACGACATGTCCGTCCTGGTCACCTACGACACCGGGGCCCGCCTGAGCTACCACCTGGTCGCCTACGCCCCCTGGGAGGGCTACCGGATCTCCCTCACCGGCAGCGGGGGACGCCTGGAACTGGACATGACCGAGTTCGAGTACACCTCCCCCCACCAGGACGCGACCACCCCGGTGCGCGGCATGCCCGCCCCCAAGGAGAACACCACCGCCCGCCTGCGGCTGCGGCGCCACTGGCAACCACCCGAGGAGATCCCCATCGCGGTCGGCGAGGGCGCCCACGGCGGCGGCGACCAGGTCATGCTCTCCTCGCTGTTCGGCGGCGCCGACGACGGCATCCGCCCCGACCACACCGACGGCGGCAACGCGCTCCTCACCGGCCTGGCCGCCAACGCCTCCATCGCCTCAGGCGCCCCGGTCAGGGTCGACGACCTGCTCAGGGCCCGGCGGTGAGCGCCCCCGTCCCGATCCTGCTGGCCGGGGTCCACGGCCACGGGCGCCACCACCTCAGAGCCCTGCTCCCCCTCAGCGAGCGCGGCCTCGTGCGGCTGGCCGGTGTCTGCGACCCCGCTCCCCCCGCCGCCGACGACGACCTGGAGGGCCACGGCGCCGTCCCCCGCTTCGCCGACCTGGGCGAGGCGATCGACGCCACCGGTGCCACCGTGACCATCCTCGCCACCCCCATCCCCACCCACCTGCCGCTGGCCCGCACCGCCCTCGACCACGGCTCCCACGTGCTGCTGGAGAAGCCCACCACCGCCACCCTGGCCGAGTTCGACCAGCTCACGGCAGCCGTGGACGCCTCGGGTCTGGCCTGCCAGATCGGCTTCCAGAGCCTGGGCTCCCACGCCCTGGACACCGTCCGCCGGCTCATCGGCGACGGGGCCGTCGGAGAACCCCGCGGTATCGGCGGCGCGGGCACGTGGATCCGCACCTCCGCCTACTACGACCGGGCGCCCTGGGCGGGACGGCGCCGACTCGACGGCCGCGACGTCGTCGACGGCGCCCTGACCAACCCCTTCGCGCACGCGGTGGCCACCGCGCTGTCCGTGGCCGGAGCCGCCACGGACGCACCGGCCGCCATCGAACTGGAGCTGTTCCACGCCCACCCCATCGAGAGCGACGACACCTCCTGCCTGCGGGTGCGCACACCCGACGGCACGCCCGTCACCGTGGCCGTGACCCTGTGCGCGCAGGAGAGCCTGCCGCCCCGGCTGACCGTCCACGGCACGGCCGGCCGGATCGACCTCGACTACACCCTGGACCGGGTCACCCTCCACCGCCCCGGCCGGGCCCCGGAGACCACCACCCATCCGCGCACCGGCCTGCTGGAGAACCTCCTCGCCCACGTGGACGGGAACGCCCCGCTGCTGGTCCCGCCCCGCGCCACCCGCGCGTTCATGCACGTACTGGAGGCGGTACGCACCGCCCCCGACCCCGTCGCGGTCCCCGACGCACGCCAGCGGGTCAGCCCGGGCCACGAGGGTACCCGGCGCGTGATCACCGGAATCGACACCCTCGTCCACCGCAGCGCCGAACAGTTGGCGCTCTTCTCCGAACTCGACCCCGCCTGGCTCCCCGAAGACCGAGCACCCCAGCCCACCACGGAGGCCCGGACGTGACCACCGTCGACCTGTCACTCCGGGGCACCGTCCTGGCCCGCCTCCAGGACGGCAGCCGGACCGAACCGCACCTGTCACCCCGCCCCTACCTGCACCCCGTCCGCACCGCGGGCGGGACGGTGGTCACCGAGGAGTACCCCGACGACCATCCGCACCACCTCGGCGTCAGCGTGGCCGTGCCCGACGTGTCCGGGGCCAGCTTCTGGGGCGGCACCACCTTCACCCCCGACCGGGGACCGGTCCTGCTCGACAACCACGGCCGCCAGAGCCACGTGGCCTGGACGGTCCGCGAACCCGACCACCACGTGGAGGTGCTGTCGTGGACCGGCCCCGGGGGCCAGGAGCTGCTCAGGGAGGAGCGCACCACCCGCGCCCTGCCCCTGGACGAGCGCACCTGGGTCCTGGACCTGCGGGTACGGCTGACCAACACCAGCGGCCGGGACCTGAGCGTGGGCAGCCCCGCCACCCACGGGCGCCCCGGCGCGGGCTACGGCGGCCTGTTCTGGCGCGCACCCGCCGCCCCCACCCCGCCCACCTGCACCGGCGCCGGGGGACTCGACGGGGAGAAGGCCCTGCACGGCTCCCGCGCCGACTGGCTCGCCATGGCCGGGACCACCGCCCACGGCGCCCCCTGGACCCTCGTCCTCCTCCAGCCGGGCCCCCGCACCGACCCCTGGTTCCTGCGCGCGCGGGAGTACCCCGGCGCGGGACCCGCCCTGGCCTGGGACACCCGGCTGCCCGTGCCCCGCGGCTCCACCCTGGAGCGGAGGCTGCGCACCGCGGTCCACGACGGGCACACCACCGACCCCGGCGACCTGGCCCGGCGCGCCCACGACCCGGCGTGACCGCCCCGCCCGCACACCCCGCACCCAGGAAGAACCGACCCAGGAAGGCGGCGCCCATGCGCGTCCTCGTCACCGGCGGCTCGGGACGGCTCGGCCGCAGTGTCGTGGCCACCCTGACCGAACGCGGCCACCACGTCGTCTCGGCCGACACCTCCCCCTCCCCCGACACCGGTGCGGAGGAGATCGTCGCCGACCTGCTCGACGAGGCCGCCCGCGAGGACGTCCTCACCCGGGCCCGCCCCGAGGCCGTCGTCCACCTGGCCGGGATCGCGGTGCCCTTCACCCACCCCGACCTGGACACCCTGTCGGTCAACACCCGCCTGGCGTGGGCGGTGCTCTCCGGGGCGGTGGCCCACGGCGCGCACTCGGCGGTGGCCGCCTCCAGCCCCACCGTCTACGGGTACAACACCCCCTCCTGGCGGCCCCGCCGCCTGCCGCTGGACGAGGACCACCCGGTCGAGCCCTGGCACGCCTACGGCCTGAGCAAGGCCATCATCGAGGAGACCGTGCGCGCGCTGGCCCGCACCACCGACGACTGCGTGCTCTCGTGCGTACGGCCCGGATACGTGGTCGCCCCCGAGGAGTGGGCCGGCGCGGTCACACAGCAGGGCCACACCATGGCCGAGCGCCTGGCCGACCCCGCCCTGGCCGCCACGTCCCTGTTCAACTACGTGGACGCCCGCGACGCCGCCGAACTGTTCGCGCTCGTGGTGGAGAACCCCGACAAGGTGACCGGCGGCCAGGTGTTCAACGCCGTGGCGCCCGACCCGCTGGCCGCCGGACCGATCGACACCCTGCTCCCGCGCCACCACCCCGCGACCGCCGACGCCGCCCCCGCCCTGGCCGACGGCCGGTCGGCCTTCTCCTCGGACAGGGCCCGCACCGCCCTGGGCTGGAACCCCACCCGCACGTGGCGCGACCAGATGCCCGACCGTGCGGCGGCCGACCGTCCGTAAGTGGCGGGCACGACTCCGCTACGCTACAAGGGAAAGAGTTTTCCAACGTGGCGCGCAGCAGGGGGCGAAACGGCGTGGAGTCCGGTCACGTGACACTGGAGCAGGTCGCCCGGCACGCCGGGGTCTCCCTGGCCACGGCGTCGAGGGTGATCAACGGCAGCACCCGGCAGGTGAGCCAGCGCCTGCGCGACAAGGTGACCACCAGCGCACGGGAACTGGGCTACCTGGCCAACGCCTCGGCACAGACCCTGGCCCGCAACAGCAGCTCGCTGGTCGGGCTCATCGTCCACGACATCGCCGACCCCTACTTCTCCTCGATCGCCTCGGGCGTCACCCGGCACACCGAGGAACAGGGGCTGGTCCTGGTCCTGGGCACCACCGGACGCTCCCCCCAGAAGGAGAGCCAGATCCTGGCCACCCTGCGGGCGCACCGGGCCCGCGCGGTGATCCTGGTCGGATCCCGCTCCACCGACGAGGGGAGCAACCGCCGCCTGACCGAGGAGATCGGCGCGTTCCGCAGACAGGGCGGCCGGGTGGCGTGCGTGTCCCAGCAGGGGCTGCCCGCCGACACCGTCTGCCCCGACAACCACACCGGGGCGGCCGACCTGGCCCGCCGCCTCATCGCCCAGGGCCACCGCGAGTTCGCGATCCTGGCCGGTCCGACCGACCTGCGCACCGCCCGCGAACGCCTGGACGGGTTCCACTCGACGCTCTCGGCCGCCGGGCTGGAACTGGCCCACCACAACGTGGTCCACGGCGCCTTCACCCGCGACGGCGGCTACGAGTCCACCCGCCGCCTCATGACCGTGGGAACCAACGCCACCTGCCTGTTCGCGGTCAACGACGTCATGGCCACCGGTGCGATGGCGGCCCTGCGCGACCTGGGGCTGCGCGTTCCCGAGGACCTGTCGGTGGCCGGGTTCGACGACATCCCCACCCTGCGCGACCTCAGCCCGGCCCTGACCACGGTGCGGCTCCCGCTGGAGGACATGGGCCGCCGGGCCGCCGCCCTGGCACTGGACGGCGAACCCAGCGACGAACCGCGCGTGGTGACCGTCCAGGGCCAGGTCGTCGAACGCGCCAGCACGGCGCCGCCCACGCACTGAGCGGTCTTTGCTACCGTGTCGACCATGCAGCAGCGCGCCACCGTCACGACGACGCCGGATCCGGTCCCGGCGCGCTGATCACTGTCTGACACCAAGCCCCGGGGCGAGTGCCCCGGGGCTTGGTCGTCCGGTCACTCGCCCCCCGAACGCGAGGAGACCACCGTGCACGACCACCGCACACTCGGCCGGGAACTGGACCTGTTCGACACCGACCCGCTGATCGGGTCAGGGCTGCCCTACTGGCTGCCCGCCGGAGCGACCGTGCGCCACACCCTGGAGGAGTACGTCCGCGACGCGGAACGGCGCGCCGGATACCACCACGTGTACTCACCCGTACTGGGAAAACGGGAACTGTACGAGATCTCCGGCCACTGGTCGCACTACAGCGACGACATGTTCCCGCCGATGCGGCTGGGGTCCGAACAGGTCGTCCTGCGGCCCAGTCTGTGCCCGCACCACGCGCTCATCTTCCGGTCCCGCCCCCGCAGCCACCGCGACCTGCCCCTGCGCATCGCCGAACTCGGCGCCATGTACCGTTCCGAGCTGTCCGGCGTGCTCGGAGGGCTGACCCGCGTGCGGGCCATCCAGCTCAACGACGCGCACGTCTTCTGCACCCTCGACCAGGTCGCCGACGAGACCGCGGCCGCGCTGGGGATGATCCGGCGGGCCTACGCCGCCCTGGGCATCACCCCGGCCCGCTACCGGCTCTCCCTGCCCGGCCCCGGAGGCAAGTACGTCGACTCCCCCGGGCTCTGGCGCCGCGCCACCGACCTGCTGACCCGGGTC
The DNA here is from genome assembly GCF_055632325.1 of Nocardiopsis sp. KDC1DS13DA1. Taxonomy (NCBI): domain Bacteria; kingdom Bacillati; phylum Actinomycetota; class Actinomycetes; order Streptosporangiales; family Nocardiopsidaceae; genus Nocardiopsis; species Nocardiopsis sp. KDC1DS13DA1. Next base: position 70,403 of record NZ_JBVMUY010000005.1, on the reverse strand, counting down.
CTGGACGACCTCGGCCTGCCCCACGACGCGGAGGAGGGCGAGGCCGCCTTCTACGGCCCCAAAATCGACGTGCAGGTCACCGACGGCGCGGGTCGCGAGTCCACCCTGTCCACCGTCCAGGTCGACTTCCACCAGCCCGAGCGCTTCGACCTGCGCTACGTCGGCGCGGACGGCGCCCGGCACCGGCCGGTCATGGTCCATCGCAGCATCGTCGGCAGCGTGGAGCGGGCCGTGGCGCACCTGGTCGAACAGCACGGCGGAGCCTTCCCGGCCTGGCTCGCCCCCACCCAGGTGGCCGTCCTGCCGGTCTCCGCCGACCAGCACGACCACGCCCGCGACATCGCCCGCAGGTGCGCCGACCACGGGCTGCGCGCCGAGGTCCTGGACCCCGGACGCGGCAGCCTGGGCGCCCGGATCCGCCAGGCCCGGCTGGTCCCCTACCAGGCGGTGATCGGCGCCCGTGAGGCCGCCGACGACCACCTCGCCCTGCGCCTGCGCGACGGACGCCGACTCGACCCACGCCCCGCCGAGGAGGTCCTCGGGCACGTGCGGGACCTGGTCGGCGCCCACAGCACCGACCTGTACTGACACGGGAACGGCACCGTGGGGTCGGCGGCCGCCGCCGACCCCACGGCCGGTACCTACCGCCTTTGTCAACCGGTACCGCAGGACGCGTCCTGGAGGAAGGCCACCGCGTCGACCCCGCCCAGGTCCGCACGGTCCAGCGGGAAGTAGCGGTAGTCACGCGCGGTGTCCGCTACGGTTCCTCCGGGCCTCCCGTCCAGGGCGGCCGCCACCCGGTCGGCGGCGAACAGCGCCGCGTCCTGCGTCGCCTCCCGCAGCACCCCCCGCACCGTGTCGGGCCCGGGATCCCCCAGGCCCGGCCAGGGGGCGGTCCCGGCGTCGGCGGCGATCACCGCGTACTCCCCGCCCAGGGCCGTCGCGGCGACCGCCCCGGCGCACCACCAGCCCACCTCCGCCCCCGCCATGGTCATCGCGGCGCGCGTGCGCCGCAGGTGCTGGTTGTGGGCGAAGACCAGCGTCGGTCCCCGGTCCCGCTCGGCGCGCACCAGGGCCAGCAGGTGGTCGGCCATCATGGCGTCCCTGGCTCCCCCCAACCGCCCCACACGCGTGGCCTGGTCGACCGAGGAGTCCGCCATGACCGCGTGGTACCGCAGCAGACCCCGGGCGGTACGCCCGAACAGACACGCCCGCCGGTACTCCGCACGGGAACCGGCCGCCACCAGGGCCGGAGCCTCGGACCACAGCAGCCCGGCCAGGTCCTCGGCGACGATTCTCAGCTCCCGCGCCCGTGCGCTCCCGCCGATCGACCGGCCGGGGTCCATCATCGCGGCGGGTTCGGTCCACTCCCCCTCGTCCCCGACCAGTGCGTCCACACGCTCCCAGCCGTGCGGGATCCGGCCCGGGTCCAGGCGGGCCGCCAGGTAGGCGTGCAGCCCGGCCAGAGCGGTGCGCGGACCCGCCGCACCCGAGATCTCGAGCGGGCCGTCGAACCCGTGGAACCCGACCCGGTCGGCCGGTTCCCGCCCCCCGTTGTACCCGCGCATCCACTCCAGGAGTTCCCGGTTGGCGGCCTGCTCACCGAAGCCGTGACTGAAGCCGGTCGACAGGACCTCGTCCAGGTCACCGTCGCCTCCTCGGACATAGGCGTCCACCGCCAGCCCCGCCAGGCAGTCGCTCTCGACCGCGATCGACCGGTACCCCCACCGCTCCACCAGGTGACGGAACACCCGGTTGCGCAGACGGGGGAAGGCCTCGACACCGTGGGTGGGCTCGCCCAGCCCCAGGAGCCGCGGCCGACACCGCCCGGAGTCGAGGAAGGCGTCCAACCCCGAGACGAGAGCGGACCCGCCGGAGGGTGATCCCAGCGGGCGGACAACAGATGACACCGACATCGTGAACCTCCGAAGGTCGCGGACAACACCTTCGACCGTATCCTTGAACCTTCGGTGGAGACTTTCACCGCGATCACCAGGAAAACCCGCGCTCAAACCTCAAACCCGGGGAGAACCATGCCGCACCGCGACCGGCTCCGGCCCGTCGACCTGGCCCGCGAACACGGCCTGTCCACCCAGGCCGTCCGCAACTACGAGGACGACGGGATCCTGCCCGCCGCCCCGCGCACCGACCACGGGTTCCGCCAGTACACCCCGACCCACGCCCAGGCACTACGCGCCTTCCTCGCCCTGCGCGCCGGGCACGGCCACCAGGCCGCCGCCGCGATCATGCGGGCCGCCAACACCGGCGACCACGACACCGTCCTGCGCCTGGTCGACCAGAGCCACGTCCGGGCCCTGCGCGACCGCACCACCCTCGACGAGGTCACCGCGGCCCTGGACGACCTCACCTCGGGCGAGCCCCCCGCCCCGGCACACGGCCACCCCCCGACCATCGGCGCCCTGGCCCACCAACTCGACATCCGCCCGGCCACCCTCCGCAAGTGGGAGAAGGCCGGGATCCTGCGCCCCGACCGCGACCCCGCCACCGGCCACCGCCACTACCCCCCGGACGCGGTCCGCGACGCCCATCTGGCCCGCCAGCTACGGCGCGGCGGCCACCCCCTCGCCCGCATCGCCACCGTCACCGACCAGATCAGGAACGCCGGAGGGGTGGCCTCCCTGGACGAGGCCCTGCGCACCTGGCGGGCCGACCTCACCCGACGCTCCCGCGCCATGCTGGCGGCCGGAGCCGAACTCTCGCGCCACCTCGACCTCACCGGCGCCACCGCGCCCCACGCCTCCTGACCCCGGGAAGCAGGAACACCCCCCACCCCCGCCCAGCACGCAACGGGCCGGAGCGCCCCCACACGGGGGACACCCCGGCCCACCGGTCGCGCCGTTGCTGCTAGGGGGAGGCGGACACGACCGGGGCGAGCGTGTCGGCGAACACCAGGCCGTGGCCGGGCCCGGTGTCGGCACGCACCCGCCCCCCGCCGAACTCCACCCCGCTGGGACGGGCCAACGCACCCAGCGCGGCGAAGGAGGCCCGGTCGACGTCCTCGACCATCGCCACCCGGGGCAGACACAGCGCCAACTGCCCCGACAGCTCGGGCAACAGGTGCGGAGCCACCGGCACACCCCGGCGCGCCATCGACTCCGCGATCCTCAGGAACGGCGTGACCCCGCCCACCCGCACCACGTTGGGCTGGGCGACGTCACACACCCCCAGCTCCACCGCCCTCTCGAACTCCTCCACCGTCCGCAGGTTCTCACCCACCGCGAACGGCACACCCGTCCGCGCCCGCAGCCGCGCGTGCGCCGCCAGATCCCCCGCCACCAACGGCTCCTCCACGAAATGCAGGTCGAACGGCTCCAGCGCCGCCAGCGCCCGGGCCGCCGTCGGCACGTCCCACCGCTGGTTGGCGTCGACCATCAGCAACCGGTCCGGGCCCAGTACCTCCCGCACCGCCGCGACCCGCTCCACGTCACGGCCCACCTCCGCCGACCCGACCTTGATCTTCACCGCGCGGTGACCGGCCGCCACCCACCCCCGCACCTGCTCCAGCAGGTCCGGCAGCGGATAGTCCAGATTCACCCCGCTGCCGTAGGACCGCGCCTCGTCCCGCCGCCGGCCCACCAGGTCCACCAGGCTCACCCCGGCCGACCGCGCCACCAGATCCCACAGGGCGATGTCCACACCCGCCACCGCCATCAGCGTCAGACCGCTGGTGCCCGCCTCACGCAGATGCCAGCACAACTCCTCCCACCGCGCCGGATGCGCCTCCCGCCCGACCAGAGCCGCCGGACAGTCGTCGTTGACCAGCGCCTCCACCGCCCGGGCACCGATCAGCGGCGTCCACGCGAACCCCGTCCCGACCAGCCCGGTGTCGGTACGCACCCGCACCACGACCAGGTCGTTGCGGTCCACGCCCCCGTCCCACGCCCGGTGCAGCGGCAACCGGTGGGCCCGCGCGGACACCTCGCTCACACGCACGCCGCTCAGCCCTGCCCCACCAGCGACAGACCGGTCTCCACGAGCGCGGCCAGGGCCGCCTCCTCCTCGGCGGTGGGGTCCACGAACGGGGCACGCACCCCGCCCACGTCCACACCGCGCACCCGAGCCCCCGCCTTGACCAGCGACACCGCGTACCCCGGCGTGCGGTCGCGCAACCGCACCAGGGGCTCGAAGAACTCGCGCGTCAGGGTCTCGGCCAGCGGGTCGCCGGAACGGACGGCGGTGTGGAAGGCGGTGGCGACCTCGGGCACGAACGCGAACGCCGCCGAGGAGTACAGCGGCACCCCGACCGCCCGGTAGGCGGGCACGGTCAGCTCCGCCGTGGGCAGCCCGTTGAAGAAGGTGAACCCCTCCCCCCGCACCCCACGCACCGCCAGCACGATCTGGTGCATCCGCCCCAGGTCGCCCACACCGTCCTTGATCCCCACCACTGCCGGAATAGACGCCAGCTCGGCCGCGCTCTGGGGCGTGAACACCATCGACCCGCGCTGGTACACGATCACCGGGACGTCCACCGCCGAGACCACGGTGCGCACGTACTCCACCAGCCCCCTCTGCGGGGCGCCCACCAGGTAGGGCGGCAGCAGCAGGACCGCGTCCGCGCCCAGCTCCCCGGCCGCGCGCGCCTGCTCGACGGCGGTGCCCACGCTGCCGCCCGCACCGGCCACCACCGGCACCCGGCCCGCGGTGACCTCCACCGAGCGCCGCACCACGGCCGCGTGCTCGGCGGCCGACAGCGCGTGGATCTCACCGGTGCCGCACGCCGCGAACACGCCGCCCGCGCCGTGCCCGACCCCCGAGGCCACGTGCTCGGCCAGCACGTCCTCCTCGACCCGCCCCCGGGTGTCGAAGGGGGTCAGGGGAAAGAACAGGATTCCGTCGAAGTTCATACCGCTCCTCGGTAGGTGCGCTGTGTGATCGGTGGATGAGGGCCTGTCGCCGGGGCCCGGGGGCTCCGCGCCCCGGGCACCTCACAGGACGTACTGCACGTGGCGGCGGGCCAGGGTCGCGATCACCTCGTCGCCGTCGGCCGCCCAGACGCGCTCGTTGAAGATCTCCACCTCGATGTCGCCGGTGTACCCGGCCGCGTCCACGGCCCGGCGCAGCCCGCGCACGTCGGCGTGGCCGTCACCGACCATGCCCCGGCCCAGCAGCGTGTCCGCGGGCAGCGGCAGCTCCCAGTCGCAGGCCTGGAAGGAGGCGATGCGCCCGCCCGCACCGGCGCGGGCGATCTGCTCGCGGACCGCCGGGTCCCACCACACGTGGTAGGCGTCCACCACGACGCCCACCTCCGCCGCGTCGAACCGCTCGGCCACGTCCAGGGCCTGGCCCAGGGTGGACAGCACCGCGCGGTCGGCGCAGAACATCGGGTGCAGGGGCTCCAACGCCAGGCGGACCCCGCGTTCCCGGGCGTGGGGCACCAGCTCGGCCAGGGCCCCGACCATCCGCCCGCGCACCGCGGCCAGGTCGAGCTCTCCCTCAGGCAGTCCCCCGACCACCATGACCAGGCAGGGAGCGCCCAGTTCGGCGGCCTCGTCGATCGCCCGGCGGTTGTCGTCCAGGGCCGCGCTCCGGTCGGGGCCGGTCAGGAACCCGCCCCGGCAGTAGGAGGACACCCGCAGCCCCGACCGGCGCAGCAGCCGGACGGACTGGGCCAGTCCCAGCTCGGCGACCGGCTCGCGCCACACGCCGATGGCGGGGAGTCCGGCGCGCAGGCAGCCGTCGACGGCCTGGACCAGGCTCCAGTACTTGACGGTGGCCTGGTTGAGGGACAGCCGGGACAGGGCCGGGTCCCCGGGCCGGGGGGTGGGCACCGCGGCGGGCCGCCCCGAGGGCAGGTCCACGGCGGCGGGAACGACCCGACCCGTGCCCGCGGGGGTGGAGGAGGCAACCGTGCTCACTGGTCCACCCCCGACACCCGCAGCAGGGAGCGCATGCGCGCCACCGCCAGGTCGGGGTCGCCCAGGGCTCCGGCGGCGTCGGCCAGGCGCACCGCCCGGGCCAGGTGGGGCAGGTCGCGGGCGCTGTGCAGGCCGCCCACCATGTGGAACCCCTTCTGGTGGCCGTTGAGCCAGGCCAGGAAGGCGATCCCGGTCTTGTAGTAGAAGGTGGGGGCGGCGAACAGGTGCCGGGCCAGGGGGACGGTGGGGTCCATCAGGGCCCGGTAGCGGGCGGTGTCGCCCTCGTCCAGGGCGGCCAGCGCCCGCGCGGCGGCCGGGGCGATCGCGGCGAAGATGCCGAGCAGGGCGTGGGAGTGGCCGTGTCCGTCGCCCAGGACCAGCTCCGGGTAGTTGAAGTCGTCGCCGGTGTACAGGCGCACCCCCTCGGGGAGCAGGCGGCGCAACCGGATCTCCAGGGAGGCGTCCAGCAGGGAGACCTTGACGCCCTCCACTCTCTCCGCGTGCTCGGCGACGAGGGCGGCCACCGGTTCGATCGCCTCGGCCGGGTCGGCGTACCCCCAGTACCCGGCCAGTGCGGGGTCGAAGGGGGTGCCGAGCCAGTGCAGGATGACCGGCCGGTCGGCCCGGCCGAGCAGGTGAGCGTAGACCCCGGCGTAGTCGTCGGGCCCGGAGGCGACGGCCGCCAGGGCGCGGGAGGCCATCAGGACGGGTGTGGCGTCGGCGCCCTGGACGACGTCGAGCTGCTCCCCGTACGCCGTGATAACGCTTTCCAAGCTGGCGTGCGAAGGATCGGCCTGGTCGGTGCCGACCCCGCAGGCCAGGGGGGCGCCGCGCGCGGCGGCCTCCGCACCCGACCTGCGGATGAGCTCGGCGGTGGCCGCCCAGTCCAGCCCCATGCCGCGCTGGGCGGTGTCCATGGCGTCGGCCACGCCCAGCCCCTGGTCCCACAGGTGGTGGCGGAAGGCCAGGGTGGCGTCCCAGTCCAGGCGGGCGGGTGCTCCCGGGGCGTTGGGGGCCAGGGGGTCGGCGACCACGTGGGCGGCGGCGTAGGCCGTCCGGGACCGCGCGGGGGGCGCGGGCGCGGTGTCCACGGGGGTGCCGGTGAGCGTGTAGTCCTCCACACCGCCCTCGGCGGTGGGCATGCGCAGGGTGTTCACGACAGGGTGACCTCGTCCAGTTCGACGGTGGAACCGGTGCGCGCCGACCGCAGCCCGGCCTCGGCCGTCTGGAGGCCGCGGGCACCGGAGAGCAGGTCGTGCGGGAAGGGGGAGCCGGTGGTGACGTGCCTGAGGAAGTCCTCCCACTGGGCGCGGAAGCCGTTGGGGAACTCGGTGTTGTCGGGCACCTGCTCCCACTGGTCGCGGTAGCGGCCCGGGTCCTCGACGTCGGGGTTCCAGACCGCCTTGGGCGTGGCCGACCTGTGCTGGACGCGGCAGGTGCGCAGGCCCGCCACGGCGCTGCCGTGGGTGCCGTCGACCTGGAACTCCACGAGTTCGTCGCGGGCCACGCGCACGTTCCAGGAGGAGTTGATCTGGGCGATGACGCCGCCGTCCAGTTCGAAGATGCCGTAGGCGGAGTCGTCGGCGGTGGCGTCGTAGCGGTGGCCCTGTTCGTCCCAGCGGAGCGGGATGTGGGTGGCCACCTTCGCGGTGACCGTCCGTACCGGGCCGAACAGGTGCTCCAGGATGTAGTGCCAGTGCGGGAACATGTCCAGCACCATGCCGCCGCCCTCCTCGGCGCGGTAGTTCCAGCTGGGCCGCTGGGCGGGCTGCCAGTCCCCCTCGAAGACCCAGTAGCCGAACTCGCCGCGGACCGACAGGATCCGGCCGAAGAAGCCGGACTCGATCAGGCGGCGGAGTTTGAGCAGGCCGGGCAGGAAGAGTTTGTCCTGGACGACCCCGTTGCGCACCCCGGCGTCGCGGGCGAGCTTGGCCAGCTCCAGGGCCGAGGCCAGGGTGCCGGCGGTGGGCTTCTCGACGTAGACGTGCTTGCCCGCGGCGATCGCGGAACGCACGGCCGCCTCGCGGGCGTGCGTGATCTGCGCGTCGAAGTAGATCGACACGTCGTCGTCGGCCAGTACCGCGTCCAGGTCGGTCGAGTAGCGCTCGACCCCGTGGCGCTCGGCGATCTCGCGGAGCTTGCGCTCGGAGCGCCCGACCAGGATCGGTTCGGGGACGACCCGGGTCCCGTCGGGCAGGGGTGTGCCTCCCGCCTCGCGGATGGCCAGGATCGACCGGGTCAGGTGCTGCCTGTACCCCATGCGTCCGGTGACGCCGTTCATGGCCACACCCAGCACGTGATCACCCATGGGTGGTTACCGCCTTTCCGTGTGAAAGCGCTTTCCAGCGTACGGTAAACCATCCCCTCACACCAGGGGCACCCGGCCCTCCAGCGCTGAGTCGCTCCGGGACGGTCCCCGGCCGCGCCGCCGGGACCGCCACAGCGCCCCCGCCCACGACAGGCCGATGACCGCACCGATCACCACCCGTGACGTCAGCACGTGCTCGCGCGGGTACAGCGTCCCGGTGAGGTAGTGGTCGAGGAACCCCGTCTCCATCACCGCCCGCCCCGTCCGCGCCCGCGACCAGTTCTCGACCTCGGTCAGCACACACGGCCAGTCCACGATCACGATCCCCAACGCGTAGGCGGCCACCCCCGCGTGCACCCACCACATCCGGGGCCACCGCCAGGTCAGGAAGCCGCCGAAGACCACGAAGGACAGGAACGCGAAGTGCAGGGCCATCGCCGTATGGCCCACCAGGAGGGAGAACATGCACCGAACCTAGGCGCGCGCCCCGGCCCGCCACATCGGTACCCGCACCCACCGCTCCTGGGTAGGCGTACTCACGACACGCCCCGCCCTCCCCGGGTCAGCCCCCGGCCGCGCCCAACAACCCGCGCAACCGTTCGGCCTGGGTGTCCAACACCGCGCGCTCGGCCCGGTCCCAGATGGCGTGCACCGAGAACGGGTCCCCCGCGAACCGGGGGAACACGTGCAGGTGGGCGTGGAAGACCTCCTGCCCCGCGGCCTCCCCGTCGGCCAGGAACAGGTTCACTCCCTCACAGCGCACCGCGCCGCCGCGCAGCGCCCCGCCCAACCGGCGGGCCGTACGCCACATCCGCGCGCCCACCGCGTCGTCGACCTCGCCCAGCCCCACCACGTGCTCACGCGGCACCACCAGCATGTGCCCCGGAGTCACCGGGTACAGGTCCATGAACGCCAGCACCAGGTCGTCGGAGTACACCGGGCTCGCCGGGGCCCGACCGTCCCGGATCAGGCAGAACACGCAGTCGCTCACAGAGGCCTCCTGGCTGGAGAGTTCCCTCACCCTCACACGCCGCCGCCGGGTCCGCCATCCCTTTTCCGCGTCACCGTCGGCACGCCCACCCCGCCACCGCGCACCGCTCCGGGCTACGGTCGACCGCGTGAGTAACCAGGAACGCCACCCCGGCGAAGAACGCGTGTGCACCGCCGAGCCCCCCGCCACCTGCCCGGACACCGAACTCCTCCACCCCCGCGAGGTCCCCCTGGGCGGGCCGCGCGCCATGCCCGTGCTGCGCTCCCTGCCGGGCAGGAACCGCCGCATGGTCGGAGCCTGGTGCTTCGCCGACGTCTACGGCCCCACCGACCTCACCCGCCAGGCGGGTATGCAGGTCCCCCCGCACCCCCACACCGGCCTGCAGACCGTCAGCTGGCTGGTCGAGGGGCGTGTGCGCCACCGCGACAGCCTCGGCTCCGACCAAATCGTCCGGCCCGGCCAACTCAGCATCATGACCGCCGGCCACGGCATCGCCCACTCCGAACGCACACCCCGGGACGCACCACCGGTCCTGCACGGCGCCCAACTGTGGATCGCCCTGCCCGAACCCGACCGCCACGGCGAGCCCGCCTTCGCGCACCACGCCGACCTGCCCGTCCTGACCCGCCCCGGGGCGCGTGTCACGGTCATCGCCGGGACCGTCGACGGCCACTCCTCACCCGCCCGCGTCCACACCCCGCTCATGGGCGCCGAGGTCGTCCTCGACCCCGGCGCCCGCCTGGACCTGCCCCTGAACCCCGACTTCGAACACGGCGTCCTGCCCCTGGACACCCCGCTCGACCTCCTGGGGCACCGTGTCGACCCCGGGGCCCTGCTCTACCTCGGACCCGGACGCACCGGTATCGGCCTCACCTGCCCGGTCCGCGCCCGCCTCCTGCTCATCGGCGGCGTCCCCTTCACCGAGGACCTGCTCATGTGGTGGAACCTGGTCGGCCGCGACCACGACGAGATCGTCCGGGCCCGCGCCGACTGGGAACGCGACCGCACCGGCCAGGGCACCCGCTTCACCCCCGTCACCGGCGACCCCGGACCGGCGCTACCCGCACCGGAGCTGCCCACCGCCCGCATGCGCCCGCGCCCGCGCCACCGTCCCTGAGGGCTCCCCGCGGCCCGCACCGAACCGGGGGGCGCGGCCGACCGGGTCCGTCGGCACCACAGTCCTTCTGAAACCCCCCGGTAAGTCCGGGTTGCCCTTGCCGTCGCGCCCCGGACGCTAGACAATCTCCGCCAAGCGACCCGACAGGGCATGACAACACGTCGCTCCGCACCCTTCGACAGTGCCCAACCGGCCAACTCCTGCTAGCGTGCGGATCGCGAACAACGTGATGATTTAGGAGACCTGAACATGGTCCAACAGACGCGCGAGCAGTGGGGGACGCGCGCGGGCTTCCTCATGGCGGCGATCGGATCCGCCATCGGCCTGGGCAACATCTGGCGATTCCCCTACATCGCCTACGAGAACGGTGGCGGCGCCTTCCTGGTGCCCTACCTCGTCGCCCTCCTCACAGCGGGCATCCCCCTGCTGATCCTCGAATACGCCATCGGACACCGGTACCGCTCCTCAGCGCCCCTGTCCTACCGGAGGCTCTTCCGCCCCGCCGAGGCGATCGGCTGGTGGCAGGTCGCGATCTGCTTCGTGATCGCCGTCTACTACGCCGTCATCATCGCCTGGGCGATCCGCTACACCGTCTTCTCCTTCGGGCAGCAGTGGGGCGATGACCCCAACGCCTTCTTCTTCGGCGAGTTCCTACAGGTCGGCGACACCCCCGGCATGGTCTCCGGCTACGTCTCCGGCGTGGCCTGGCCCCTCATCGGCGTCTGGGTCGTCGTCCTGGGCGTGCTGGCCCTGGGCATCCGCAACGGCGTGGAGAAGGCCAACCGGATCTTCATCCCCCTGCTGCTGGTCCTCTTCCTCGTCATGGTCGTCCAGGCCCTGACCCTCGACGGCGCCAGCCAGGGCCTCAACGCCCTGTTCACCCCCGACTGGGGGGCCATGCTCAACGGCAGCGTGTGGATCGCCGCCTACGGACAGATCTTCTTCTCCCTGTCCATCGGCTTCGGCATCATGGTCACCTACGCGTCCTACCTGCGCCGCAAGTCCGACCTGACCGGCTCCGCCCTCGTCGCGGGCTTCGCCAACAGCTCCTTCGAACTCCTGGCCGGCATCGGCGTCTTCGCCGCCCTGGGCTTCATGGCCACCAGCGCGGGCACCAGCGTCGACCAGGTCGCCACCTCCGGGCTGGGACTGGCCTTCGTCGCCTTCCCCCAGATCATCTCCAGCCTGCCCCTCGGCGCCGACCTCTTCGGCGTGCTGTTCTTCGGCTCCCTGGTCGTCGCCGGCATCAGCTCCCTGCTCAGCATCGTCCAGGTCATCGTCTCGGCCGTACACGAACGCACCGGCCTGGGCCGCGTCCCCACCGTCCTGACCGTCGGCGGCGCCACCGCCCTGGCCTCGATCCTGCTCTTCCCCACACACGAGGGACTGTTCTTCCTCGACGTGTTCGACCACTTCATCAACCAGTACGGCATCGCCCTGGCCGGTCTGGTCCTCATCGTCACCGTCGCCTGGATCGCCCGGAAGCTGCCGCTGTTCCAGGACCACGCCAACGCGGTGTCCTCCCTGCACCTGGGACTGTGGTGGCGCCTGACCCTGGGCGTGGTCACCCCCGTCCTGCTGGGCATCATGATGTGGGACAGCCTGCGCACCGAACTGACCGCCGCCTACGGCGACTACCCCGAGTCCTTCCTGCTCAGCGCGGGTTGGGGCGTGGCCATCGGCGCCATCGTCATCGGCGTGATCGTCTCGCTCGTGCCCTGGAGGCGGGCCGACGCACTCGCCGCCCAGGACGCGCGCGCCGACCAGACCCCCACCACGGAAGGGGACCAGTGATGTCCACCAGCGCCATCGTCATGATGGTCGTCTCCATCGTCCTGCTCTGGGGCGGCCTCGCCGCGGCCATCGTCAACCTGCGCCGCAACCCCGAGGAACCCGAACACCAGGAGTGAACGACCCACCCGGGGCGGCGGACACCCCGCCGCCCCGGCCCATTCCGAGGACCCCCCATGCCCGCAGCCCGCCACCTCTACCTGGCCCGCCACGCCAACGCCGACCCCGCCACGGGAGACCTCACCGAACAGGGACGACGCCAGGCGGCCCGACTCGGCCACCGCCTGAGCGCCCTCAGCCCCCGCTCCCTGCCCCGCGCCGCCCGGACCGCGGGCCTGATCGCCGACCACCTCCCCGGTGTCCACCCCCACCCCGCTCCCGAGGCCGGGGACTACGTACCGCACACCCCCACCCGCCAGGAACTACCCCCCGAACACGCCGACCGGATCCTGGACTTCGTCCACGCCCACCCGGCCGACGAACGCGACCCCGGCCCCGCGCTGGCCCGCCGCGCCCTGGCCCGTTTCACCGGCCCCGCCGACGGCGACCACGACGTCCACGACATCGTCATCACCCACGCCTACCTCGTCGGGTGGATCGTGTGCGCGGCCCTCGGCGCCCCGGCCTGGTCCTGGACCGGCCTCGCCCCCGCCAACGCGGCACTCACCGTCATCCGCTACGCCCCCGACCGCGCCCCCGCGCTCCTGGCCTACAACGACGTCTCCCACCTGGACGCCGACCTGCGCTGGACCGGCTTCCCGGCACGCCTGACCCCCTGACCCCGCGGCGACGAACACCCCGCCCCACGTGCCACCATGCGCCCGTGCCGAGCCCCGGCCACACCCCGAGCGTGAAGGGCCAACATGCACCCCACCGTCACCGCGGTCAGCGCCCACCCCACCCACACCTTCACCAAACCCACCCACACCAGCGTCCGCCTCCTGGCCGGACTCGGCGTCGAGGGCGACGCCCACCTGGGCGCCACGGTCCAGCACCGCTCCCGCGTCGCACGGGACCCCAGCCGACCCAACCTGCGCCAGGTCCACCTCATCCACGCCGAACTCCTCGACGAGGTCGCCGCCGCAGGGTTTCGCGTCCGGCCCGGCCAACTCGGCGAGAACATCACCACCCGCGGCCTGGACCCGCTCTCCCTGGCCACCGGAACCGTCCTGCACCTGGGCCCCGACGCCCGGGTCCGCGTCACCGGGCTGCGCAACCCCTGCACCCAGATCAACGACTTCGCCCCCGGCCTCCTCGCGCACATGGTCCGCCGCGAGGACGACGGCACCATCACCCGCCGAGCCGGAATCATGGGCACCGTCCTGACCAGCGGAACCGTCGAACCCGGCATGCACATCACCGTGCACCCGCCACAGGGGCCGCACATCCCGCTCCAACCCGTCTGACCCGCGCACCGACGACACCCCGGCACCACAACCCGGACCCGCCCCACCCCGGGTGCTAGCGTCGAAACCCGGCACGCGAGGAGGGGGACCCATGCGCACGATCCTCGTCACCGGCGCCACCGGAACCCTGGGCCGACCCGTCACCGCCCGGCTACGCCAGGCCGGACACCACGTGCGCGCGCTGAGCCGGCACCCCCACCCCGACGACCCCCGTCCCCACGCCGTCGACCTGCGCACCGGAACCGGACTCGACGACGCCGTCGAGGGCGCCGACACCGTCGTGCACTGCGCCGCCACCCCCACCGGCGGCGACCTGCGCGCCGCCACCCACCTCATCCGCGCCGCCCGCCGCGCCGGAGTCGCCCACCTCGTGCACATCTCCGTCGTCGGCTCCGACCGCATCCCCCTGGGCCACCACCGGGCCAAGTACACGGTCGAACGCGCCCTGGAGGCCTCCGGTCTGGGCTGGACCCTCCTGCGCACCACCCAGTTCCACGACCTGATCGTGCGGGTCCTCGCCGCGGCCGCCCGCCTGCCCCTGGTGCCCGTACCCGACGTCGACGTCCAACCCGTCGCCGTCGGCGAGGTCGCCGCCCGCCTGGCCCACCTGGCCGGGCACGACCCCGCCGGACGCGTCCCCGACATGGGCGGCCCCCGCGTGGAGTCGATGCCCGACCTGGCCCGCGCCTACCTCGACGCCACCGGCGACCACCACCGCGTCCTACCCGTGCGCCTGCCCGGAGCGGCCTACGCCGCCTACGCGGCCGGACACCACCTGACCCCCGCACGCGACGTCGGGCGCACCACCTTCGCCGACCACCTCGCCCAGCACCCGCCCCCGCCCCACCGCTGATCACGCCAGCGGGAACGGCCTCCCGTGCTCCCCGACCGGACGGGGACCGAAGATCCGCCGCTCGCCCTCAGCGATCTCCACGTCGTTGATGCTCGCCTCCCGGCGCCGCATCAACCCCTGCCCGTCGAACTCCCACAGCTCGTTGCCGTAACTGCGCCACCACCGGCCCCCGGCATCACGGCACTCGTACTGGAACCGCACCGCGATCCGGTCCGGTCCGAACGCCCACAGCTCCTTACGCAACGCGTAGTCGAGCTCACGCTTCCACTTGCGCCGCAGGAACGCCTCGATCCCGGCCCTGCCGGTGACGAACTCGCCCCGGTTGCGCCACACCGAATCCGGTGTGTACGCCAACGCCACCCCGGCCGCCTCACGCGTGTTCCACGCGTCCTCGGCGGCCTGCACCTTGACCCTGGCATCGGACTCGGTGAACGGCGGAACGGGCGGACGACTCATGGCCAACTCTCCTCATACTCGCAACCTCGCCAACGACACCGAGACTGCCCGCACCACCACTCCACGCACGATGTCCCAACCGACATCAAACCCACACATTCGGACACGACGGTGCGGTACCGTACCCCGCATGCCGCCACGCACCATCGCCGTCCTGGCCTACGACGGGGCACGCCTGCTGGACGTCACCGCACCCCTGGAGGTCCTCAGCACCGCCTCCGGGCTCGGCGCCCACTACCGCCCCGTCCTCTGCTCGCCCGACGGCCGACCCGTCACCACCGCCACCGGCACCCGCCTGGTCGCCGACACCGCGGCGACCGACATCGACACCCTCCACACCCTCATCGTCCCCGGATCCCCCACCCTGCCCCGCACCCCCACCCCCGACGGGCTCGCCACCGCCCTCCGCACCCTGGCCGACCGCGCCACCCGCGTCGCCTCGGTGTGCACCGGAGCCTTCGCCCTGGCCCGCGCCGGACTCCTCGACGGCCGCCGCGCCACCACCCACTGGCGCCACACCGCCCTCCTGGCCCGCGTCCACCCCCGCGTCCGCGTCGAACCCGACGCCCTCCACGTCCGCGACGGCCACATCCTCACCTCAGCCGGAGTCAGCGCGGGCATCGACCTGACCCTGTCCCTGGTCGAGGACGACCACGGCCCCCAACCCGCCCGCGACACCGCCCGCGACCTGGTCGTCTTCCTCCACCGCCCCGGCGGACAGTCCCAGTTCTCCGCACCCTCCCGCACCCCGCCCACCCGCGACAACCGGCTCCGCGCCGTCCTCGACGCGATCGCCGCCGACCCGGCCGCCCACCACTCCACCCCCGCCCTGGCCGCCCTGGCCAACGTCAGCACACGCCACCTCACCCGCCTCTTCCACGAACAGCTGGGCACCACTCCCGCCGCCCACGTGGAGACCCTCCGCCTGGAAGCCGCCCAAACCCTCCTCGAAACCGGAGAGAGCGTCACCACCGCCGCCCACCGCAGCGGACTGGGCAGCGACGAATCCCTGCGCCGCGCCTTCCTGCGCCACCTGGGCATCACCCCCTCCGCCTACCGCGCCCGCTTCCGCACCACCACCCCCTGACACCCCCGTGCCATCCTGAAGGCATGGAACAGGCCACCCTGACGCTGCGCATCGCGCCCGAACTCCGGTTCTTCCTCCCCCCGCGCCACCGGAACACCACCCCCCTGCGCACCGGCCACGACGGCACCTCCACCCTCGGCCACGTCCTGGAATCCCTGGGCATCCCCCGCACCGAGATCGGCCCCCTGTACGCCGACGGCCACCCCGTCGACGCCGCCCACCGCCCCGTCCCCACCCAGGTCATCGAGGTCACCCCCGTCCCCCGCCCCCAGCCGCTACCCCCCGGCTTCGACCCGCCCCGCTTCCTCCTCGACGTCCACCTGGGCACCCTCGCCCGCCGCCTGCGCCTTCTGGGACTGGACACCGACTACCACAACGACCGCGACGACCCCACCCTGGTCCGCCAGGCCAACGACCAACACCGCGTCCTGCTCACCCGCGACCGCAAACTCCTGTGCCGCAAGGCCCTGCGCGCGGGCGCCCACGTCCACCACGACCAACCCGACCGCCAGCTCACCGACGTCCTGGAACGCTTCGCCCCGCCACTGGCCCCCTGGACCCGCTGCCTGGAGTGCAACGGCCCGCTCTCCTGGGTCGACAAGGGCGAGGTCGCCCACACCCTGCCCGCCGGAACCCGCGCCACCTACGACACCTTCGCGCGCTGCGACACCTGCGCACACGTGTACTGGCCCGGCGCCCACCACGCACACCTCACCCGGATCATCCGCGACGCCGAGGCCACCCTCGCCGCCCACCAGCCCTCACACCGAACGCGTTCATGCGCAGAGTGAGCTCCCCGACCTCGGGATGGGGGAACCGCTTGGTCCCCACCCGCCTGCCACGCGCGTCGGCGATCTACTCAGCCACCAAGTACGCGGCCCCGGCCCCGACCGAGGGACTCCGCCAGGAGGCCGACCCGGCCATCCGGGTCACCGCCCCCTCCCCGGGAGTCGTCGCATCCGAACTCGCCGGCCACATCACGGACACCCACGCGGCCGAACTGATGGCCGGGTACCGGGCGGCGCACACCCCCGCCGACACCGTCGCCCGCGCCGTGGGCTACACCACCGACCGACCCGCCGACGCGGACGTCAACGAGATCATCATCCGCCCCACCGCTCAGCGCTGACCCGGCCAGCACACACCACGGCCGGTCCCGCACAACCGACCACGGCCCAGGACCGGCCCCACCCCCGGAACCGGAGGAACCCACCACCGCGCGCACCTTCGTAGACTCGACAACCATGAGGCACACCGACCGCGGCACCCCGGTCACACCACCCCTCCCGGCGCTACAGCCGGACCTCAACCTGCTGCGCACCTTCCTGGCCGTCTACCGGTCCGGCTCCTTCACCGCGGCCGCCTCACTCCTGGGCCTGTCCCAACCCACCGTCACCACCCAGATCCGCAACCTGGAACGCAGCACCGGCCAGGACCTCTTCGAACGCCTGCCGCGCGGAGTCACCCCCACCCCCCTGGCCCACGACCTGGCCGCCCGCGTGGCCACCCCCCTGGACGCGCTCACCGCCGCCACGGGCCACGACCCCGAACACCCCACCCCCAGCGCCCCCGTCCACCTGGCCGGACCCGCCGAGTACCTGTGCACGTGCGTCATGACCTCGCTGGCTCCGCTGGTCGCCGACGGCGTCCGCCTGCGCGTCACCACGGGCCTGACCGAACCCCTCCTCGACGAACTCCGCGCGGGCCGCTACGACCTGGTCATCTCCACCACCCGCCCCCGCGGCCGCGGCCTGCTCTCCGAACCCCTGGCCGACGAGGAGTTCGCCCTGGTCGCCGCACCCGGGTGGGCCCACCGCGTCAAGGACCGCCTGGCCGAGGAGGGCCCCACCGCCCTGCACGAGGTCCCCCTGGTCACCTACGCCGAGGACCTGCCCATCGTGCGCCGCTACTGGCGCCACGTGTTCGGCCGCCGCCTGGCCTGCCGCGCCTCCCTGACCGTGCCCGACCTGCGCGGCGTACTGGCCGCCGTGGTCGCCGGAGCGGGCTTCAGCGTCCTGCCCACCTACCTGTGCAGGGACGCGTTCGCCTCCGGGGCGCTCGTCCTGCTCCACGAGACCGACGACCCGCCCATCAACACCGCCTACCTGGCCCAACGACCAGGCACCCCCTACAACCCGCACGTCATCCGCGTCCGCGACCACCTCCTGCGGCCCGGACCGCACATGTGCGAACCCGGGACGTGACCCCGCCCCGGGCTCACCCCCGCAGCGGACGCGTGTGAATCCTGGCCACACACGCCGGGACGGCCGCCGCACCCTCCCCGTGGTCACGGGCCCGATAGGCGCTCGGACTCTCACCGACCAGCTCCGAGAACCGCGCGCTGAACGACCCCAGCGACGTACAGCCCACCGCGAAACACACCTCGGTCACCGTCAGGTCGCCGCGCCGCAACAACGCCTTGGCCCGCTCGATCCGCCGCGTCATCAGGTACTGGTAGGGCGTCTCACCGAAGGCCGCCCGAAAACTCCGGGAGAAATGGCCCGCCGACATCAACGCCCCACGCGCCAACGCCGGAACGTCCAACGGCTCGGCGTAGTCACGGTCCATCCGGTCACGGGCCCGCCGCAACCGGACCAGATCATCAACCCCCAGGCGTCCCACCCGGCCAGTATCCCACCCCGACGGCACACGGGCGGCCCACACCGGCCGGGCCCCGCCTCACCCGCCGACGTAGGCCGCCAGATGCTCACCGGTCACCGTGGAACGGGCGGCGACCAGATCGGCGGGCGTGCCCTCGAAGACGATCCGCCCACCGTCGTGCCCCGCCCCCGGGCCCAGATCGACGATCCAGTCGGCGTGCGCCATGACCGCCTGGTGGTGCTCCACCACGATCACCGACTTACCCGAGTCCACCAACTGGTCCAGCAGACCCAACAGGTGCCGCACATCGGCCAGGTGCAGACCCGCGGTCGGCTCGTCGAGAACGTAGACACCGCCCTTCTCGGACATGTGCACCGCCAGCTTCAACCGCTGCCGCTCCCCGCCCGACAACGTGGTCAGCGGCTGACCGAGCCGCAGATACCCCAACCCCACGTCCTCCAACCGCCGCAGGATCCGCACGGCCGCGGGCACCTTGGCCCCCTCACCGCCGAAGAACACGTGCGCCTGGGCGACCGACATCTCCAACACCTCACCGATGTCCCGGCCCCCCAGGCGGTACTCCAGCACCTGGGCCTGGAACCGCCTGCCCCCACACTCCTCACACGGCGACGCCACCCCCGCCATCATCGCCAGATCGGTGTAGATCACCCCGGCACCGTTGCACTCCGGGCAGGCCCCCTCGGAGTTGGCGCTGAACAGCCCCGGCTTCACCCCGTTGGCCTTGGCGAACGCCTTGCGCACCGGATCGAGCAACCCGGTGTAGGTCGCCGGGTTGCTGCGCCGCGAACCGCGGATCGCCCCCTGGTCCACCGACACCACCCCCGCACCGGCGGGAACCGAGCCGTGCACCAGCGAACTCTTCCCCGACCCGGCCACACCGGTGACGACCGTGAGCACCCCCAACGGCAGGTCGACGTCGACGTCACGCAGGTTGTGCGTGCTCGCACCGCGGACCTCCAACACACCGGTGGGCGTGCGCACCGACCCCTTCACCGACGCCCGGTCGTCCAGATGACGCCCGGTGACCGTACCGGCAGCCCGCAGCCCCTCCACCGAACCCTCGAAACACACGGTCCCGCCCTCGGTGCCGGCACCGGGCCCCAGATCCACGACATGGTCGGCGATCGCGATCGTCTCCGGCTTGTGCTCCACCACCAGCACCGTGTTGCCCTTGTCCCGCAACCGCAGCAGCAACCCGTTCATCCGCTCGATGTCATGGGGGTGCAGCCCCGTGGTGGGCTCGTCGAACACATAGGTGACGTCGGTGAGCGAGGAACCCAGATGACGGATCATCTTGACCCGCTGCGCCTCACCACCCGACAACGTGCCCGAGGGCCGCTCCAACGACAGATAACCCAACCCGATCTCCACGAACGAGTCCAGGGTCCGCAGCAACGCGCCCAACAGCGGCGCCGTCGAGGGCTCGTCCAACCCGCGCACCCACCCGGCCAGATCGCTGATCTGCATCGCGCACGCCTCCGCGATGTTGACCCCGCCGATCCGCGACGACCGGGCCGCCTCGTTGAGCCGGCTCCCCCCGCACTCCGGGCAGGCGGTGAAGGTCACCGCCCGGTCCACGAACGCCCGGATGTGCGGCTGCATCGCCTCCCGGTCCTTGGCCAGGAACGACTTGCGCACCTTCGGAATCAACCCCTCGTAGGTGAGGTTGACCCCCTCCACCTTCACCTTGGTCGGCTCCCGGTACAGGAAGTCGGCCATCTCCCGCTCGGTGTACTCCCGGATCGGCTTGTCCGGATCCAGGAAACCCGACTCGGCGTACAACCGCACCGTCCAGAAACTGTCCGACTTCCACCCGGGGATGGTGAACGCGCCCTGCGTGATCGACTTGGAGTCGTCGTAGAGCTGGGTCAGATCGACATCGGAGACCGACCCCCGCCCCTCGCAGTTCACACACATCCCACCCGCACGGCTGAAGGTCTGCTTCACCGTCTTGCGGTCACCGCGCTCGACCGTGATCGCACCGCTGGCCCGCACCGAGGCGACATTGAACGCGAACGCGCCCGGCGAACCGACATGGGGCGTCCCCAACCGGCTGAACAGGATCCGCAGCATCGCGTTGGCGTCGGTGACGGTACCGACCGTCGACCGGGGGTCGGCTCCCAACCTCTGCTGGTCGACGATGATCGCCGTCGTCAACCCGTCCAGGACGTCGACCTCGGGCCGGGCCAACGTCGGCATGAAACCCTGAACGAACGCACTGTAGGTCTCGTTGATCAACCGCTGCGACTCCGCGGCGACCGTCCCGAACACCAGCGAGCTCTTCCCCGACCCGGAGACACCGGTGAACACCGTCAACCGGCGCTTGGGGATCTCGACACTGACGTCCTTGAGATTGTTCTCGCACGCACCGTACACACGGATCAGATCGTGGCTGTCGGCGGTGTGCTGCTCGGACGCCCCCGCACCGGACCTCACGGCCATGTCCATCATGCCTCCGTCTCATGGGTGGGGACGCCCCGCGCACCGTGCGCACCACGGGCTCCCCGCGACAACGGGCCCCGGCGACGTCCGTGGAGACCACGCTATCGGCGCCCCCGGAACCGGGGCTTCTCGAATCCTGACCGGCACGACCACCACACCCGCGGGCACCGCACACACATCGTGCGGTTCCGGCAAAGAACTTTGCCGCCCGGCCGCCCCGGGAGGCAGATTGACCGCGGAGGTGGTCACGATGACACGACAGACCCACAACGACCAGTACGACGTGGTGATCGTCGGCGGAGGACCCGCCGGCCTGAACGCCGCACTCATGCTCGGCCGGGCCCGACGATCGGTACTGGTGGTCGACAACGACCAACCCCGCAACGCCCCGGCCACCCACGTACACGGCTTCCTCACCCGCGACGGCACCCCACCCGCCCACCTGCTGGCGACCGGACGCCGCGAGGTGGCCCGCTACGGCGTCCACACCACCACCGGCCTCGCCCAGTCGGCCGCCAAGGACGACGACAAGTTCACCGTCGCACTCGACACCGGCCGCACCGTCCGCGCCCGACGGCTCCTGGTCACCACCGGAATCACCGACGACCTGCCCGACATCCCCGGCCTGCGACCGCGCTGGGGACACGACGTGCTGCACTGCCCCTACTGCCACGGCTGGGAGGTCCGCGACCAACCCATCGGGGTCCTGGCCACCGGCCCCCACAGCGTGCACCAGGCCCTGCTGTTCCGCCAGTGGACCGACCAGCTCACCCTCCTGCTCCACACCAACCCCCACCCCACCCCCCAGGAGGCCGAACAACTGACCGCACGCCAGATCACCGTCGTGACCGGCCGGGTCACCGGCCTGGAAACCACCGACGACCACCTCACCGGAGTCCACCTGGACACCGGCGAGACGATCCCCCTGCGCGCACTGGCCCTCGCACCCCGCGCCGTCCCACGCGCACGACTCCTGACCGCACTCGGCCTGGAACCCGCCCCCCATCCCAGCGGAGCCCACATCGCCACCGACCCCACCGGCCTCACCCCGGTCCCGGGCGTGTGGGCCGCGGGCAACCTCACCAACCCCGCCGCGACCGTCCTGGTCTCGGCCGCCTCCGGCTCCACGGCCGCCGGAGCGATCAACGCCGACCTGGTCGCCGAGGACACCCGCACCGCCGTCCACGCCATGAAACAGGCACACCCGCACTAACCCGCCCCGGCCGCGCGACCGTGCGACCACCACCGGACACAACCCGTGGTGCACGGCCGCGCGGCCGACCGCTCCACCGCCGAGCCGCCCGCTCCGGTGATACGGCCGCCCCGAACCGCAGACCCGGACACAACCGGACCGCGAACCGGCCCCCGCGCCCCGGCACGGGCGGGCCCGTACGAGCCACCGGTTGTGCATGTGCCCAGTCCAGGGCACCCAATCCGCTGTGAATGGTCATTGAACGAGAGTTCGCGCGGACTGCACCCTTGGGAGAACCACCACACCACTCCCAGGAAAGCCGCTTGAGCATGCTCGACGTCAAACTGACCAACGCCCGTGTGCGCACGGTCGACGACACCCGGCCGCACGCCACCGTCGTGGGTGTGCTCGACGGCCGCGTACTGGGACTCGACGAACACGTCGCCGCACTGCCCGCGCGCACCGTCGTGGACTGCGAGGGCGCCACCGTCGTGCCCGGGTTCGGCGACGCCCACAACCACATGGCGTGGTTCGGCCAGTCACTGGGCGAGCTCCCCCTCCAGGAGGCCACGACCCTGGACGGGCTCTACGACGCGGTGGCCCGCGCGGCACGCACCCTGCCCGAGGGAGCCTGGATCGTCGGATCGGGCTACGACGACACGGCGCTGGGCGCCCACCCCGCCCGGCAGGGCCTGGACCGGGCCGGAGGCGGACGACCAGTCTGGCTCAAGCACCGCTCCGGGCACATGTGCACCGTCAGTTCGTCGGTTCTGGAACGCATCGGCGCCCAGGAGACGGACGACCCCGAAGGCGGGGTGATCGTACGCGACCACGCGGGCCAGCCCACAGGACTGCTCCAGGAACGGGCCCAGGAACTGGTCACCGCACTGGTGATGCCCTATCCGGTCACCGAACTGACCGCCGCGGTCGAGCGCGCCTCCCGGGTGTACGCGGCCGAGGGGCTGACCCATGTGGTCGAGGCGGGCATCGGACGCGGACTGATCGGACGCAGCCCGGTGGAGGCCGCCGCCTACCAACGCGCGCGTGAGCGCGGCGGACTCCTGACCAGGGTGGAGCTGATGGTGGCCGCCGACAACATGCGGCGCCTGGACGCCCACGCCGACGACGGCATCCACACCGGGATCGACCTGGGCCTGCGCACCGGCTTCGGCGACGACCGGCTGCGCCTGGGCCCGATGAAGATCTGGTTGGACGGTTCGCTGATCGGCCGCACGGCGGCGGTGACCGAACCCCTGTGCGGCCACGGCCACGGGGTGTACCAGAACCCGCCCGAGCAGATGCGCGCACTGGTCGTGGCCGCCCACCGCGCCGGATGGCGGGTGGCCGCGCACGCCATCGGCGACGACGCCGTGGACCTGGCACTGGACGCCCTGGAGGAGGCGCAGTCCCACGCGCCGCGACCGGACATGCGCCACCGGATCGAGCACGCCGGAGTGGTGCGCCCCGACCAGCTGGAGCGCTTCGCCCGCCTGGGCGTGGTCCCCGTCCCCCAGCCCCGGTTCCTCCACACCATGGGCGACGCGATGGCGGCCTCCCTGGGCGAGCGGAGGGTGCCCTGGCTGTACCGGCACCGATCCTTCCTGGACCACGGAATCCGGGTACCGGGAAGTTCGGACCGGCCGGTCGCACCGGGCGCACCGCTGCTGGGAATGGAGTCGATGGTGCGGCGGGCCACCAGCAGTGGAGCCGTGCTGGCCGCCGACGAACGCGTCACCGCCGAGCAGGCGCTGCGCGCCTACACCATCGACGCCGCCTGGGCCAGCCATGACGAGCACCGCCGCGGCAGCCTGACCCCCGGCAAACTGGCCGACCTGGTCATCCTGGACCGCGACCCGGTCACATGCGCCGCGCACGACATCGGCTCGGTACGCGTCCTGGCCACCCTGGTCGGCGGCGCGTGCACCCACGACGCCGGAGTACTGAACGGACTGCGGCCCCTGACCGCCGACGCCTGACGGTTCCCCACGACCGTCACCCCTGAAGACCCCGCGCCGGTGGTGGCGCGCAGACCGGATAGGAGAACCTGATCATCATGAGTGACCTCGGCAGTGAGGCCACCGGGAGGAGTCCCTCCCCGAGCGGTCCCAAGGTGAGCGACCGGGAGGCGGGACGGATCGCGTTCGCGGCCTTCGTGGGCACGGCCCTGGAGTGGTACGACTACTTCCTCTTCGGCACGGCCGCGGCACTGGTGTTCAACCGCCTGTACTTCACCACGTTGAACCCGACGGCCGCCACCCTGGCGGCGTTCGCGACCTTCGGCGTCGGGTTCGTGGCCCGGCCCGTGGGCGCGGTGCTGTTCGGGTGGATGGGGGACCGCATCGGTCGCCGACCGGCTCTGCTGACCACGGTGGTGGGGATCGGAGTGGCGACCGGGTTGATCGGTGTGCTGCCCGACTTCGCGTCCATCGGTGTGGCCGCACCCCTGCTGCTGGCCCTGCTGCGACTCCTCCAGGGCATCGCCGTGGGCGGTGAGTGGGGCGGCGCGGTCACCATCGCCGTCGAGCACGCCCCACCGGACAAGCGCGGACGGTACGCGGCCCTACCGCAGATCGGTTCGCCCGTGGGCACGCTGTTGTCCTCGGGAGCCTTCGCCCTGGTACTCATGCTGCCCGCCGAGCAGTTCGACTCCTGGGGTTGGCGCCTGCCGTTCCTGGCGGCGTTCCCGCTGCTGGTGATCGCGGTCTACATCCGCCGCAAGGTGGAGGAGTCGCCGATCTTCGAGGAGATGGAGAAGCAGGAGGCGCGCTCCAAGGTTCCGGCGCTGGACGTGTTCCGCCGCGCGTGGGGCCGGTTGCTGGTCGCGATCGGATCGGCCCTGCTCGGCGTGGGCGGGTTCTACGTGATGACAACGTTCGCGATCAGCTACGGCACCGACACCCTGGGGCTCTCCCGGGGACTGATGGTCAACGCCACGCTCTTGGCCGCCCTGGCCCAGATCGGCGTGATCCTGTACTTCGGGCGGCTGGCGGAACGCCTGGGCCCGGGCCGGGTGACGATGTGGGGCGGTCTGGCCACGGCCGCGCTGGCCTTCCCCGTCTTCTGGCTGATCGACACCGCCTCCCCGGTGCTGGTGGTACTGGCGGTGGCCGCGGGTGTGGCGTCGCTGTCGGTGTCCTACGCCGTCTCGGGTGCGCTGCTGACCGAACTGTTCCCGGCCAAGCTGCGCTACAGCGGTGTGGCGCTGGCCTACAACATCGCCGGCGCGCTCAGCGGGTTCCTGCCGTTCGCGGCCACGGCGATGCTGGGCGGCACCGGCGGCGGTTCCTGGGTGGCGTCGGTACTGCTGGCGGGTGTGGCCCTGGTGACGGCCCTGGGTGGTTTCCTGGGTGAGCGGCTGCGGGTGCGCGACGAGGTCGTGGTGACGCGCTGAGCCCCGAGCCGGCCCGCGTGTGGAAGGGGCCCGGTCGGCAGACTGCCGACCGGGCCCCTCCCACACGTCAGCGCCGCGCGGGATCGTAGAGACCGGCCCGGGGCAGTTCGCCGACGCCGAGGCGGCCAACGACCTCGGTGAGCATCGCCAGACCGGCGAGCATGTCGGCGTCCTCGGTGTACTCGCCCTCGTTGTGGGAGACGCCCCCGACGGAGGGGACGAAGAGCATGACCGTGGGCACGCGCTCCTTCATGTTGATGGAGTCGTGCCCGGCCACCGTCATCACGGTGCCGTGGGACAGGCCCAGGTCGCGTGCGGCCGAACGGGCCAGGTCCACCCCCTCGGGCTGGTACGGGTCGATGGCCCACGCGTGGGAGAGACCCACCTCGACCCGCACCCGCGCGCTGTCCTGGACACGCTCGACGTGCTCGCGCAGCAGCCGGTCTGCCTCGGCGAGCACCTGCTCGTCGTGGGAGCGCAGGTCCAACAGAAGCTCGACGCGCGAGGGCACCACGACCGGCGAGTTGGGGTAGACGTCGAGCTGGCCGACGGCGGTGTGCAGGACCCCGGGGAAACGGTCGGCCAGTTCACGGGCGGCGACCACGAGCATCGAGGCACCCAGGAGGGCGTCACGGCGATCGGCCATCACGGTGGCACCCGAGTGGGCCTGCTCACCGTGCACCACGACCCGGTACTTGCGGGCCGCCCAGCACGCCTCGACAAGACCGATCGTGGTGTCGGACTCCTCCAGGACCCGACCCTGCTCGATATGGATCTCCGCGCAGAACGCGGCGACCGGGCCGTCCCCCTCGCCCACGTGCCCGGTGGGGGCCAGGGCCTGGGCCACGGTGACGCCGTCGCGGTCGCGAACGGCCAGCGCGGTGTCCAGATCGAGTCTGCCGGTGTAGACGGCGCTGCCCATCATGGAGGGGGTGAAACGCGACCCCTCCTCGTTGAACCAGTTGACGACCGCGAGGTTGTAGGCGGGTTCGACACCCCGGGCGGTGTCGGCCCGGGCCGCACGCACCACGGCGTGGGCCGCGGTCAGGACACCGTAGGCACCGTCGAAGCGCCCGGCCGTGGGCTGGGAGTCCATATGGGAGCCGACGATGACGTAGGGCGCGCCGGGACGGCGTTCGAGCAGGCCGAACTGGTTGCCGATGCGGTCGTAGACCACGCGCATCCCGTGCTCCTCCAGCAGGGCGTGGAGCCAGCGGCGCTGGGCCGTGTCGGGTTCGGTGGCCGCCTGGCGGTCGACCCCGCCCGAGGGGGTCGCGCCGAAGCCGCTCATGGTGTGGAAGTCCGCCAGGAAACGGGCGTCGTCATCGGGGCGTCCTTGCTCCGGGGCGCTCATGGGAGTGTTCCTTTCCTCCGCGAGGGGTGGTTGTCGGGGCCGTTCCCATCCTCGGTGCGCACCCGGGACCGCTCAATCGACATCCACACAAGATTTGCCCGGGGCGGTGTGCACATGACCAGAACCGCCCGGCGCGATCCGCGGAAGCTGCGCGAACAGTGCAGGTGAACGCCCGGGTACACGCGTCGGGGTCGGACGTGGCACCATCGTTCCTGGTGTTTTGCCCAATCACCGTGGTGGGCGACCGACCCCGGGAGGGAGGGCCATGAACGGATCGCCGCACGAGTGGTCGGCCGCGGACGGCGCGCGTTCCTGGACCCGGATGGTGGAACTGCTGGACCCGGACGAGTTGGTGGAGGACTTCCTGCAGCGGCTGGCGGCGCTGGGCCGCTACGACGACGGCCTGGTACCGACCGAGGACCTGCGCCAGGCGGGCATGGACAGCTTCGAACTGCTCACCCGCAGGATCGCCGGACTGGAACCCCCGGCGCGCCTGCGCGACCTGGCGACCCGGCTCGGTCGGCGCAGGGCGCGCCAGGGCGTGCAGCGCGAGGACCTGCTGGAGGCCGTCCGCCTCGACTTCAAGGTGCTGTGGGCGGGGTTGGTGCGGGCCAGCGGTGACGACTCCGCGCGCGTACTGGTACCGCACGTGGAGGACATCCTGGAGGCCGTGGAGCAGTTCATCAGCGACGTACAGGCCGCCTTCCTGGAGGAACGGGCGGTGCTGGAACGCGACTCGCGTGCCGCGGCCGCCCAGGCCTTCGCGCGCCTGCTGGGCGCGGGCGAACGGGTCACGGAGGTCGCGGGCAGGGTCGCGCCCGTGCTGGGACTGCCCGAACACGGGGTGTTCGACGTGGCCTTCCTGGTCCTGCCCCCGCACCAGGCAGAGCGCGCACAGACGTGGAACCCCTCCCGCAACGGGTTCTTGACCTGGGAGTACGACGACGGGGTGGCCCTGGTGAGCGAGCCGGGACGGTCCCACTGGCCCTCACTTCCCCAGAGCGCGGCAGGCGGGATCGTCGAGGGGGTCCGCGGGCTGGCGGAGGTCCCCGCGGCCATCGGGGCCGCCCGCGCACTGGCCGGCTACGCCCGCCCCGGCAAGGGCCTGGTCCGTGACGAGCAGGTGTGGTTGCGTCTGGCACGCGACCGGGTGGTACAGGTACTTCCCGGATTCGGCCGTGAGCGCGCCGAGCGCCTGGAACGGTTGGACGAGGAGGCGCGCGGTCGGCTGCTGGAGACGCTGGCGCACTACACGGCGACGGGGTCGGTGAAGGCGGCCGCCGCGTCGCTGTACTGCCACCGGAACACGGTGGTGAACCGGCTCCAGGCGTTTCGTGAGGCCACGGGGTTGGATCTGACGGTGCCCGTGGAGGCGGCCCAGGCCCTGGTGCTCTTCTCCGATCGTTAGCGCTCCAGCACCGGGGGCACGCGCCCGACAGCCGTGCGCACACTCCCCGCAGTCCGCGCCGGCCCACCGGTCATCGGGCCCGGCCTCGGGCCCCGCACCGCGCCGAGGGGAAGGCGGACTCAGCGGCTGGCACGGACCGGGCCGCGCCCCGATGTCGCAACGGGGGCGGCCCCGGTCGCGCTCATGCCTCGCTCATGTCGTCGGGGAAGTCCTCCGGGCTGTCTCCGGGGCCGTGCCGTCACCGCCTGGTTCGCGCATTGGGCTGATCCGAGCCGCCGAAGAGGTTGACCACGATCGCCACCGCCCGGCCGGACGGCGTTGCCGTGGTCGAACCCCGTATGGTTGCTCCGTATGACCCAGATCACCGTGGGTCTCATCCGCGAACTGCTGCGAGACCAGCATCCGGACCTGGCCGAGCTGCCCCTCCATGAGGTGGAGGGCGGCTGGGGCAACCAGATGTGGCGCCTCGGGGACGAGCTGGCCGTGCGGATCCAGCGCATGGACACCGACCCCGACCACCAACTCAAGGAACGCCGGTGGCTGCCGCTGCTCGCCCCACGCCTGCCGCTGCCCGTGCCCGTGCGGAGTGGTGCGCCCTCCGAGCGTTTCCCCAAGATGTGGACGGTCATGACGTGGGTGCGGGGCCTGCCGCTGGACCACGGGGCGATCACCCGGAGCGAGCAACGCGACCGACACCCTGGCGGCGTTCCTCCGGGCGTTGCATGTGCCAGCGCCCGCCGACGCACCGGTGGATACCGGCCGCGGCGCACACCCCGAGGACCACACCGACGGCTTCGACCGGTTCTTCGACTCCGTCGACCCTGACGCGATCGGCTCCGACGCCGCCGACGTCCGGGCTGTCTGGGACGAAGCCGTCGCGGCCCCCGCGTGGGAGGGTCCGCCGGTGTGGGTGCACGGCGACCTGCATCCCGCGAACGTCGTCGTCACAGACGGGACGTTGGCGGGCGTCGTCGACTTCGGCGACCTGTTCGTCGGAGACCCGGCCTCGGACCTGGCGGCCGCCTGGGTACTGCTGCCGGCGGGCGCGGCCGCACGCTTCTTCGCCGCGTACGCCGAGGCCGACGAGGCAACGGTTCGGCGCGCCCGCGGGCTGGCCGCACTGAAGAGCCTCTTCCTGATGCTGATGGGCCAGAACGGGGACCGCGGCCTGCCCGGAGGCAAGCCGGAGTGGGGTCCTGCCGGACGGGCGGCGCTCGACCGGGTCCTGCGCGAGCCTTTGACCCGATTCCACGCCTAGACCGGCGGCGTACGTCGACTGTTGGCCCGCGGGCAGGATCGGTCCGGGGTTTGGCGGTGGCGCTGTCCGTGACTCACGTGACCGAGTGCGCACCCATGCGGGTGTCCGTCCAGCGTTCGTTCTCCGAACGGGAGTGTTCCTGCGCTTCCGGGGCCGCGGCAGCGGCAGCGGAAGCGCAGGAATGGTCCGTGCCGCCGACCACGGCGCCTGGGTTCAGGGGCGGGGCGGCTGTGCGAGTGCGGTGAGTGCGCTCGCCCGGGCCAGAGGCGGCCGGGTGAGGACATCGGTGTTGTCGACGTACTGGTCGACGGCGCCGGACGCGGGGAGCGCCCGCAGCTCGGGGTCGGCGATCCGGGACCGCAGTGCCGCAGCGAGGCGGTCGGCACCCAGGACACGGAACGGGCGGTCGTGGAAGAGGTGTGTGGTGGGGTCGACGGGGTCGGTGAGGCCGAGCCGGTTGTGCGCCCGCGCCGCGTGCTCGTAGGCGCGGCAGAGGTGGTGTTCGCGTGTGCGCCAGTCGGGGGCGCTGAGGGCGGCGCTCAGGTGCGGGGTGAGCTCCGCCGCCCCGGGGGCGCGGGCGAAGGCGCTGCCGAGCCATGTGGAGTAGGGCGGGTAGCGCCGGTTCATGAGCAGGTTCAGACGCATGAGGTCGCGAACCAGGCGGGCGGTGACCACGGCTGAGCCGAGGTCGTCGCCGACCTCGCCGCAGCGGCCGACGAAGGCCTCCTCCTGTGCCAGGCGCCGCCACTGGCAGGCGAGGACGTGCAGCCACAGGTCGCGGGGGTACCAGCGGAGCCGGTGCCGTGCGGGGGCGAGGCGGTGCAGGCCGTCGTGGAAGACGGCGCCCTCGGTGGCCTGGGCCAGGAGTTGGGTGGGGGTGGCCAGCCAGTCCGCGGGGGTGAGGCCGACCGTGGGGTCGAAGCCCAGGTGCGCGGTGAACCAGGCGGCGGGGTCGGTGACCTCCACCTGGTGGCGGGCCCCGGTCGCTGCGTCCTCTCCGGTGAGGGCGAAGCGTGTGGGGTGGCCGAGGAAGTCCTCGGCCAGGTGCTCGGCGAGGTGGCGGTGGATCCGCGGCCCGTGGCGGCGGGCGTCGCGGGGGGTCAGGAAGATCTGCAGGCGTGGCCCCCAGTCGTGGTCGCGGGAGCGGGGGGTGTCGAGCCCGAGCACTTCGGAGCCGGGGCCCAGGAGGGCCGCGGAGTGGGGTGTTCCGGGTGCCACCTCCTCCAGCAGGGGGCGGACCGCCTCGTGGTAGAAGCGGCGGGCCAGTTCCAGGCCGGGGAGAAACGCGGATGTGCTCATGCGGTCCACGGTGGCGTACGCGCCGGAACCACCGCCCCGGGGAACGGTGCACCGGAACGGGTCGGGGGCGATGCGGGCCCGCGTCGCCGGAGGCCGGGCGCATGGCGCCTCGCGGGCCTTCGTGGTCCGGACTCCGTGATCTCGGCATGCTCTCCTTTTCGTTTCGTTGGAAACGTTACTTATTAAACGTAACAAGTTTTCGCACAACGAAACCACGCTCAGGAGGGCACCGATTCTGACCCCCGATAAGTGAACCTTCTCGGGGGTCAGCGGTCTGAGGGTGCCCCGCACCCCTCCGTGCGCACACAGACCGGCGCCAACGTTATTGACGCACCGCCTCCGACCCGCGAAAACGCGGCGGATACAGCAAGCACTGAACTATCAGAGGGTGTCCGGAGCGACACCGGCCCACCGTGTCGATCTCGGATCCCCATGGCGCAGGTCACACAGGCGGGCCTGTCGCAGGGACTCGGCCGTCCCCGCCGACGACGGGCCGCGCGGGCGCCTGGGCGCGTCCATGGGCGATCAGCCCGCCGACGCCCCGCCCAGGCGGGTGCTCTTCGGCACGGTTTGGGGGCGAGGGGGATCGCCACAGGATGTGGCGGTAGAACCATGATCCGAGCGGCGGTTCGATGGCAGCGCCGTTTTGTCCGATGCGCGGGCCCCGCACTCTGGGCCACGGCTCACGGGCACCTCTCCGACGAACTGTCGGTGAGCGACCTGGAACGCTGCTTCGGGCTGACCCCCGAAGCCCTCTGTCCGACCACGGGGGAACGCACCCCTGCCCATCGCCCGGGGTGAAGCGGTGGGCAGGCACCGGGGCGGCACGGGTGGCGGTGTTCTCCTGGACCGGCCGCCACGACACCCGGCGGCGTTGGGCGCACGGCCGGCTCAGCCCGCTCGTCTACGAGCAGCGGGCGGTCAGCCCGGGACTCGCTGCCTGATGCGAAGGTGTCCACACTGCGGGGGAATCCCCCTGACGCTTCCTGGACCGCCCGTGCGTCGGGAAAGGAGGCACCGGCCATCTGTCCAGGGGAGGACGTCGCGGAGAAACTGATCACCGGCGCGCACACGGTGGTCGAACTCCCACGGGTGAGGACGCGGTCCGGTCGCATCAGGTGCCAAACTCCTTCAGCCGATGCGACCGGCCTGCCGTGGGACGGTGGTCCCCCGGTCTGTGATCAGCCGCGGTGGGCCCAACGCTGGGCGTTGGGCCCACCGCGGAAACCACCGTGCCCCTACCCCTGGGGCGGTCCCGGGGTCAGGTGAGTTCGAGGCCGCCGTCGATGGTGAGGACCTGCCCGGTGAGCCAGGTCGTGCCCGGGTCGGCGAGCCGCAGCACCCACTGGGCGACCTCGTCGGGTTCACCGCGGCGGCCCAGCGGGATCTGCGCGGCCTCGGCCTCCTTGACCCGGGCCGCGTCGGCCTCGGTGAGCCCCGCCGCCGACAGAGCCTCGCTTTCGGTGGGGCCCGGTGCCAGGGCGTTGACCCGCACCCCCTCGGGGGCCAGTTCCAGTGCCCAACAGCGCGTCAACTGCTCGAGGGCGGCCTTGGAGGCCGCGTAGTGGGCGGCGCCGGGCAGCGGTCGGTGGCCGTAGGTGCTGGAGACGTTGACGATCGTTCCCCTGCGGTCGCGCAGGTGTGGCAGGGCCGCCGCGGCCAGAAGGCTGGGGGCGGTGACATTGAGCGCGAACAGCGCGGCGATGCGGTCCGCATCGGTTTGGGCCAGCGGCATCATCGAGGTGGCTCCGGCGTTGTTGACGAGCACGTCGATGCGGCCCCACTGCTGCGTCGCCGCCTGGACCACCCGGGCGGGGGCGTCGGGGGCGCGCAGGTCAGCGGGGTGAGTGGCGATACCGGGGTGGTGGGCGGCGGTGGCCTGGAGCGCCTCCTGGCGCCGACCCACCCCCAGGACGCGGGCTCCGGCTCGGGCCAGGGCGATCGCGGTGGCGCGGCCGATGCCCGATCCGGCGCCGGTGACGATGGCGACCCGGCCGTTGAGGTCGGTGTGCTGGTGGTGTTGCGGCTCGGTCAAGCCGTCTCCTTTGTTCGTTGTTCGTCGAACATCGAACAAGCTAGCATGGGGAGTATGAGACACGCACACCACCCGGCGACCGAGGAACTGTCGTTGCCCGAGGTGATGGCGGCGCTCAGCGACCCGTTGCGTATCGGGCTCGTGCGGGTGCTCGCCGACGGCGCCGAACGCGGGTGGGGAGAGTTGCGGGTGCCCGTGGCCAAGTCGACGCTCAGCCACCACCTGCGGGTCCTGCGCGATGCGGGGGTGACCCGCACCCGCCAGGAGGGCATACGCTGCTTCGTCATGCTGCGCCGCCAGGACCTGGACGAGCGCTTC
Organism: Nocardiopsis sp. KDC1DS13DA1; assembly: GCF_055632325.1. Lineage (NCBI taxonomy): Bacteria > Bacillati > Actinomycetota > Actinomycetes > Streptosporangiales > Nocardiopsidaceae > Nocardiopsis > Nocardiopsis sp. KDC1DS13DA1. The sequence goes on along the minus strand of NZ_JBVMUY010000005.1, from coordinate 37,199 downwards.
CCCGGGCTGGTCGGGGCTCTGTTGGGGGCTGCCGGCGCCGAGGACGTGGGCGGTGACGTCCACCTGGGGGGCGAGGAGGATCCCGGAAGAAACTCCCGTTAGCGGCCTGACCCCACAACCGGTGCTGACCGCGCTGCGCGCCGCGGCCTCCAACGCGCGCAGCCGCAAGCACGTGCGCCCCGGCGACACCGCCACCCACGCCGACCCGGACGGGGGCCGGGTGGGCAAGGCCGCGTTCATCCGGTGCGTGATCGAGCCCCCGCCCCGCCGCGGCACCTTCGCCCATGGCGCCGACCGGTGGAGCGACCCCCGCGCCCGCTACCGATCCTCCTCGACCCCCGGCTTCCACCCCAGGCGCCAGCAGGTCTACGCGGACCGGCTCCAGAACTGGTCCGACTGGCAGGAATTCTCACTGGAGGCCCGGGGCCCCGGGCCGGAAGCCACGGCTGGGGCCGCTCGGGGGGCGGCCCCAGTACGCCGGAAAGCGGCAATGGGCTGGTCAGCAGGCAAGCAGAGGACATGGGTAAGAACACCGGGATGGAAAAGAACGCCGCCGCGCGCGGATGACTCCGGGGGCGGGCCCTTCTCCAGGCTCCGTTGCCGGGTCGGACGAAGTGCCCTTGTGCCCTGTCCCTGCGGACGGTTGCCAGGTCGAACGCTGTGCCGTGCATGACGACGTAGACGCCCGGCGGGAGTGTCCTGGCGGCGAGGAGACTGCGGAACCGAGGCTGAAGACGGCGTCGCTGTGGCTTATGGCCACTGGCTGCAGGGCCCCGGTGAGGACGACGGTCTTGTCGATGGTGCGGCCGATGCGCTTGAGCAGGTGCCGACCGGTCTCCGCCATGGTGTCGGTGCCGTGGGTGATGACCAGGGCCGCGCCGGACGGGCACGATCGATTAGCCGGTGACGCCTGCCCGATCGAGCGGTTCACCGGCTGCGGGCGGCCCGATCATGACGGTGCTGTTGGTCATGGCGCTGCTTCCTCGGTCATCACAGGGTCGTTCCGGCGGGTAGCCGGGGTGGCTACTTCGTGTAGTTGTAGACGGTCGCCCGGGAGACACCGAGCTGGTCGGCGATGAGCTGTGCGGAACTGCGGGTCTCGAAGAACCCCTCGCGATGCAACTGCCGGACCAGTTCGCGCTTCTGGTCGCGGTTGAGGCCGCGGGGGGTGCTGGAGCGCTCGGCGGCGAAGGAGTCGATGGCCGACCGGAGTTCGCGTCCGGTGCGGTCGCGCAGCGTCTCCAGGACCTCACCCCGGTGTTCGACGTCCGTGGCGACGAGGTTGGCCAGGGTCAGCGCCAGCGGGGACAGCGTGCTCACGTCCAGGTTCAGGCACAGGGCCGCGACGTAACGCCCGTCGGCGTTCTTGATGCCGATCGAGGTGCTCTTGGCCGGGCGTCCGTCGGGGAACCGGTTGCTGTAGTTCTGGATGACGCTGGGGTAGTCGGGGTCCTCGATGCGGCGCAGCCCCAGTTCGGTGGCGGAGTCGCCGACCTGCCGCCCGGACAGGTTGTTCTCGATGACGCGGATGGCGCTGTCGGGCCGGCGCAGATCGTGTAGGACGACTTCGCACAGGCCCGGGAACATGCGCCCGATGGCGACGGCGATGCGCTCGGCCTCCCGTAGGAGGTGCTCGTCCTCCGGGTCGGGGTGTTCGTCGGTGAGATCCTCCTGGGAGGGGTGTGCCATCGCGCTCTCCTTTCCTGGTCAGAGCTCAGTCAGCGGGCCCGGCGAACACCGAGGCCATCTTCTCGGCGGATTTGAGCCCCGCACCGGTGAGCACGACCACGGTCGTCTCGCCCGGGGCGATGTCGCCCGTCGCGATGAAGTGGTCGAGGGTTGCCGCGGCGACGCTGCTGGTCGGCTCGGCGTACAGGCCCCGCGCGCTCAGTGCGCGAACCGCGGCGCGGATCTGCGTTTCCGGCACGGCGCAGGCGGCGCCGCCGGAGCGGCGGATGGCCTCCAGCGCCTCAGGCAGCCGGACCGGGTGGGCGATGGACGCGCCCTCGGCGATCGTCGGTACCCGCCCGCCGCGCCGGGCCGGGTCGGTACCGTTGAACGTATCGGCGATGGTCGCCCAGTGCTCGGGCTGCCCGACGAACAGGCGCGGGCGCCTGTCGATCTGACCGGCGTCGAGCAACTCACCGAAGGCGATGTCGCACCCGATGACGTTGCTGCCCGCCCCGGCCACCAGGACGACGTTGTCGGGCGCGGTGAAGCCGAGCGACTCCCACATCTCGTAGGCGATGGTCTTGGTGCCCTGGATGAACATGGGATGCCAGTTGTGGCTGGCGTAGGGGATCTGCTCCGACTGGCGGATCGCCTCGTCCGAGACCTCGTCGCGGGTGCCGCCCACGATCTCGATCTCCGCTCCGTAGGCGCGGGCCTGGAGGATCTTGGCCTCCGAGGTGGCGGCAGGAACGATGATCTTGGCGCGGATGCCGGCAGCGGCGGCATAGGCGGCCACCGCGGAACCGCCGTTGCCCGAACTGTCCTCGAGTACGCGGTCGGCGCCGTGTGCCGCCAGGTGGGACATCATCACCGATACGCCCCGGTCCTTGAAGCTGGAGGTCGGGTTGAACCACTCCAGCTTGAAGTGGACGCGCCGGTCGGCCCAGTCGACCGGGACCATCGGCGTGCATCCTTCGCCCAGGCTCACCCGGCGGGCGGCCGGGACGGGCAGGGCCTCGTGGTAGCGCCACAGGGAGCGTTCTGTGGTGTCGATCTGCTCGGGGCGCAGGCCCGGCAGTGTACTGACGGCGAGAGGACTGCCGTCCTCGCCCCGCCAGCGGGGGTCGTCCAGGGAGTAGCGCTTTCCGGACCGGTCGTACAGGTCGGGGGAGGTGGCGGCTGAGTGCTGTTCGGTGTTCATAGACGGTTCCGGCTTCTCCTGGTTCGGCGTGCCGTCGCTGGGTCCCACGACCCGGCAGGCACCCTGCCATCCCCATGTTAGACGAATTTTCCAAATGTAAACAGCGAGTCTAACCACTCGTCGAGGGGGTCCAAGAAGAAACGGAACGGTGAGTCCCGGCAACTGCCGCATCTGCTGACACCCGCCACCGGTGGGAGCGGGTGTCCAACGAGCGATCGTTTGTTGAAGCACCATCCCGGCGAACGCTGAACACCCCTCAGATCCTTCAAAAACACCTTCAGAAACCAAAGGGGTTCAACAACCCTCCAGAACCGTTTTCTGAGAGGACCGGGGGCATGGATGCCTCCGGTCAGCCGGACCGCTTCGCCGCCGAACCGGTCGTGCTCAACGAGGTCCGCATCGGCTACGCCCGGGTCTGCACCGGATCGCAGAAGCTCGACCGCCAGATGGACGCGCTGGTCGAGCGCCCGGACGGCGGAGTCAGGAGCCGACCGCATCCGAGCCCTGTGGTATCGGGCGGCCTACGCTCTGGCGGGGGCCAACGCCTACGCCGAGGACGGCGGCGATGGCCATTTCACCTGGTGTGTACACACCCTCAAGCGCCCGGACGTGCGCGCGGCCCTGGGTGTGTGACCCGGTGGCGGCGGGCCGGACGGGGGAACAGCGCCCCACGGGTGTTGGTCAGCCCGGCCGCCCACGTGACCTCGTCGGCGGCGGGATGCATCCTCCGGAACCACCCAGCAGGGGGGATCAGCTGTAGGCAGGTCAAGGCGGTTGAACGCGTCGGCGGCCCACCGGCCCCGGTCCCCGAACCCTTCGCCGACCTGTTGCTCCAGGCCAAGGATCAGCGGACCAGCATGAACACCACCGACCGGCATGCGGCCTGGCTGTTCCCGGGCCGCAGGGCCGAGCACCCCATGCACCCCATGCACCCCATGCACCCGCACAGCCTCGCCGACCTGATCCGCGACATCGGCCATCCCCGCAACAGCGGTGCGCACCTGCGCACTGTGCCAACTCGTGCTCCAGCCCCCCGCTCCGGTCATCGCCCGGGCGCTGGGCTTCCACGACAAGACCACCCTCCGAGTCGTTGCCCAGGCGGGAGGGACCGGGAACCGCTACGCCCCCGGTGACCACACACAGTGATCGAAGCGGTGGGGCCACGGAGAATACCGATCACTCGGTCAACGGCTCCTCCCAGTCCCACCCCCCGCTCGGGCACCTGACGGTGTCGGCCCCGGAGGCGGTACCGGTGACCACTGGCATGTCCCACGCCGACCGTGACCGGCCCCTGTCCGGCGGACTGTGCGAACACTAGGCTCCAGCCATGGACCGAGCAACCGACGTGCCCGAGACTCCCGCCCAGTCCGTGGATCCGGCCACGGCCAACGACTACGACAGCTTCGCCCAGGCGTACGCGGCCGACAACGAGAGCAACATCCAGAACGCCTACTACGAGCGGCCCGCGATGCTGTCCCTGGCCGGAGACGTGGCCGGCCGACGGATCCTGGACGCCGGCTGCGGCGCCGGCCCCCTGTCCGCTGCCCTGCGCGACCGCGGCGCCGACGTCACCGGCATCGACGCCAGCGCCGGCATGCTGGCCCTGGCCAGGCGGCGGCTCGGGGCCGACGCGGACCTGCGCGTGGTCGACCTGAACGACCCCCTCCCGTTCGCCGACGGCGCGTTCGACGACGTGGTCGCGTCGCTGGTGCTGCACTACCTCCAGGACTGGGAGCCGCCCCTGACCGAGATGCGGCGCGTACTCAGGCCCGGCGGCCGACTGATCGCGTCGGTCCAGCACCCGTTCGCGGACTACATGATGCAGGAGCCCCGGCCCGACTATTTGGCGACCACCAGCTACACCGACGAGTTGACCTTCAGCGGGCAGACCGTCCCGCTGAGGTTCTGGCGCAGGCCGTTGCACGCGATGACCGACGCCTTCACCGCCGCCGGCTTCCAGCTCCGCGTCATCAGCGAACCCCAGCCCGACCCGGCAGGCCGTGAACTGTTCCCCGACGACTTCCGGGCCCTGTCGACCAGGATCGGCTTCCTCTTCTTCGTCCTGGAGGCACCGTCCTCGCCCACCGGAACGCACGACCAGCCGGCCGCCGGTCCTGAACGGCCCCGTTCACCGCAGCGAGGCGACGATGGACAGTGAGGCAGCGATGCCCTGGACCATCGGTACGGCACAACGCTGAGCCGGTGATCTGGGCCCGGGGGCTGAGGAACATCCGTGTCAGATCGTGCGCTAAGCGTTCGTCGGCCCTGGTGGGCGGCTGACGGGGCGCCGGCGGTGGGACCGGTCTGAAGTTGTTCCACGGATAACGCCCTAATATCTGTGCTACTGGGCTGCGTCACCTGCGGCAAAGCCCCGGAGCCGCTGCGCGAAGCGACCCCGTTATCTGTGGCAAAGGAGATCCGGTGCCTGCGGTCCTGCTGCTGCCGACCGGGAAGGCGCTGACCGTCCGGACGGTGGCCGACGCCTTCCTCGACTCGCTCACCAACCCGAATACCGTGCGGAACTACGGCATCGCCCTCGGGAAGACCGCCGAGCACCTCGGCGAGGGCCGCCCGCTCGCGGCCGTCGGGGACGACGAGGTCGGTGGGGCGCTGGAGCTGTTGTGGGGCAGCTCGGCGGTGAACACCTGGAACGCCCGCCGCGGGGCGGTACTGTCCTGGACGAGCTGGTGCACGGAGCGCGGGTACGACGGGCCGGCGGTCCCGGCCTGGGCGAAGCGGATTGCGCCGCCGGACTCCGACACCCCGGTGCGCTCGAAGCTGGCGATCGACCGGCTGATCGCCCGCCGCGACGTCCACCTACGGGAGAAGACGCTGTGGCGGATGCTCTACGAGACGTGCGCCCGCTCTGAGGAGATCCTGGACGTCAACATCGAGGAGCTGGACTTGGCCGGACGCCGCTGCCCAGTGAAGGCCAAGGGCGCCCAGCCGAAGGTACGCCGGCGCGGCGCCACCCGCGCGGACTACGTGCTGGAGACGGTGTTCTGGGACGCAGGCACCGCCCGGCTGCTGCCCCGCCTGTTGAAGGGCCGAACCTGCGGGCCGGTGTTTGTCACCCACCGCCGCCCCGGCCCCGGAAAGATCCTCTCCGCCCGGGACGTCTGCCCGGACACCGGCCTGGCTCGGCTCTCCTACGGCCAGGCCCGCGCGTTGCTCGACCAGCACACTGCGCATGCTGGCACGGGCACCGGCTGGGACCTGCACGAGTACCGCCACTCCTCCTTGACCCACCTCGGCGAGCGGGGCGGATCCGAGCTGATGCTGATGGCCAAGTCCCGGCACAAGAAGGTGGAGAACGTCCGCCGGTATTTCTCAAGCCCTCGGCGGAGGCCATCGCGGACGTGACCGCCCTCCTCGCGCCGGGCGATGCCAGGCGCTGACGGGCGGACGCCGGTCTTCTTCCGGGGCGGGTGCAGTCCGCGATGGGTAGCAACCCGCCGCGGGAGTCGGGAACCCGGCAGCGGTGTGCGCCCTGGCCTGCCCAACCGGCTCACCGCCGTCCGCGCCCTGGAGGCTTCGCACCGGACGGGGAAGACGGGGAGGCCGACGGTTCCTAGTCGAGTGCCTTGGCGACAACACCGATACCGATGGTCCGGCCGTCCTCGCGGATCTGGAACCGGGTGCCCTGAGCCATGGCGACGGGGCGCGACAAGGTGATCGTCATCTGGAAGTTGTCGCCGGGCATAGCCGTTGAGAGGCCCTGGGGCAGCTCACCCGTTCCGGCGCCGTCGCCCGCAGGGAAGGCCAACTGCAGGGAAGGGTCGGCGGGAAGAGGCGTGGTGCGCCCGCCTTCCTCGGCGGAGAGCAGGTAGACCTCGCCGAGGAACCGGGAAGCCACCGCCGGCTGGGGACGGGACTGCGCGGCGCGGTCGGGAACCCCGGTGTCGAGGGCCTCCACGAGTTTCCTGACGGCGCTGATGCCCATCTCGTTGTGGTCAACGCCCTCAGAGGCCTGCCGGGCCGAGCCTACGATGACGGTGCACCGGTCACCGGGGTAGTCGTAGGTGGCCAGCAGGTCCCGGACCTCCAGCTCGACCGCGTCGACAAGCTCCCCGTCATCGACCAGGTCGGCCTTATTGAGGAAGACCAGGATGTGCGGGATGCCGGTCTGATGGGCGAACAGGACGTGCTCGCGGCTCTGGGGCATCGGCCCGTCTGCCGCCGAGACCACCAGGATGGCGGCGTCGTAGGGGTCGCGCTGGAGCATGGCTTTGGTGAGGTCACCGTGGCTGGGGAAGTCCGTCAGAGCGTAGCGGCGCTTGTTGCTGTCGCACTCGACGACGGCGGCTTCGAAAGGAGCGGGTTCCTTCTGCGCTGCGGCGGTGTCGACCGTGGAGAAGTCCACCGCTTCGCCACCGTACACCTCCGCACATACGCGGCTGATGGCCGTCGCCAGCATTGTCTTGCCGTGGTCGACATGGCCGAGCACCACCACGTTCACCGATGCGTCAACGTTGTCCGAACGGTCGGTCACTGCGCCTCCTCACCTGGGGACTTCCGGTCGCGGGCTTCAACCTCAAGCCTTCGTCGCGTTCTGTGATTATATCGGGACTTTAAGTTGCGGCACTGTGCCCGGCGCGCTTTCGTACGGCTCTGGGCAGCGTCGAGGCGGTTCCCGGAGCCACGGGCTCACACATCCGTGCTCACGCCTCGGCCCTCCGGGTCGCGCAGGGGCCGCAGGCCGCCGGGCATCTCGGGCAGCAGGAAGCTGTACCTGCCGAGCATGTTGACGTGGTGCCGCACGAACGGCGAAAGGCGGGCGACGTCCTCGTCACGGACGTTGAAGCCCTCGCTGCGGAGCCGGTCGAGGGCGGCGTCCATGTAGCGGGTGTTGAACAGCACCAGGGCGTTGAGGACCAGGCCGAGCGCGCCGATCTGGTCCTCCATTCCCTCCTGGTAGTGCTGGTAGAGCTGACCGGCGCGGCCGTGGAAGATCTTCCGGGCGAGCGCGTGGCGGCCCTCCTGGAGGTTGGCCTGGGCCTTGATCTGGCGGCGGTAGGACGGCTCGTCGGCCAGGCGCAGGATGTGCAGGGTCTTGGTGATCCGGCCGTAGTGCGCGATGGCGTCACCGAGCACGGTGGGGCGGCCGTCGCGCGAGAGCATGCGGATCACGTCGTAGGCCCGCACCGCGCCGGTGTGGATCGAGCCGACGATCCGCAGCACGTCTTCCCAGTTCCGCTCGATGCGCTCCAGGTCGACCCGGCCGCGGGCGGCGTCGTTGAACGCGCCGTAGTCCGCGGCGCGGTCGATGCGCCACAGCTTCTGGTCGGGCAGGTCCGCCAGCTGCGGCGCGTAGGCGAACCCGGCCAGGGTGAGCAGGCCGAACACGATGTCGGAGTACGAGGCGGTGTCGGTGACGACCATCTCCGGGCGCCGCCCGCCGTCGCGGTCGTAGAGGACGTCCAGCACGTACAAGGAGTCACGCGGGGTGCCGGCCACGACCTTCCCGCCGAGCCCGGCGGCCTGGTCGTTGATCAGGTTCAGCCACGTCGCCCCGGACCGGCGCCCGCCGCCGGTGGAGGCGCCGAAGTACTTCGGGTTCGGCCGCGCGTGCACCGAGGGCACCGGCACGACGAAGCGCATGCCGTCGACCGAGGCGACCAGGCCGCCGCCCCAGACCTGCGCGAGCGGGATCGATGCCTGAGCGTCGATCAGCGCCGAGTTGGCCTGCCGGTAGGTCTCCGTCCGCAGGTACGTCTGGTCCACGTGCGACAGCCGCCCGTACCGCAGGGCGTCCGCGCCACCGACCACCGGGGTGAAGCCGACGTTGCAGCCGTGCGCGACCAGCAGCGCCGCGATCGTCACCGGCAGGTCCCGCAGCCGGGCCTCGCCGCCGGTCACCGAGGTGAACGCCTGGTCGGCGCCGGTCCAGGAGAACACCTCCAGCAGCACCTCCGGCAGGTCCACCCGGGGCAGCATCGCGTTCACCGCCGACCGCAGCGCCACCAGCGACGCCCCTTCGGCCTCCGGCTCCAGCGCCGCGAAGTGCAGCCGCCCGTCGGCGTCGGCGCTGATCTGCGCGTTCGCCGGCAGCCGGACGGCGACGTTCCGGAAGGTGCCGTCCAGCAGCGCGGCCCGGGCGGCCAGGTGCTCGGCGGCGTCGGCCGGCAGGCCGAGCGAGGCCAGCACGGTGGGCCTGGCCTGCTCCCACGCCTCCCCTGCCAGCAGCTTCGCCCGCGGGTCGCTCCACTTCGAGGAGTTCACGGCGAAGACCTCCTTGCGCCGCAGCAGCCGGTGCACCTGCTCCAGCACGCAGAAGCTGTACGCCTTCCAGTCCACCTCGCCCGGCTCCAGGTGTGGCGCCGAGAGCACCAGGCGCTTCCACGACCCGGCCAGCAGGCTGGTGTCGATCTCCGCCACCGCCACCTTCTTGCGGCCCATCAGCTCCGGCAGCGACAGGAACGCCCGCAGCACCGGCGCGCCCTCGGCGGTCGCGTCGAAGTCCACCACCTCCACCAGCAGCTTCAAGAACGGCCGCACCGTGGAGAACCGGCTTACCAGCATCCGCCGCCACGCCTCGTCCGCGTCCGAGTCCAGCGGCGGCGCCAGATCGACCATCGCGGCCACCGCCGCGGCGAGCTCCTTGCGCGGCACCACCGCCTCGATCGCCTCCCACATCGCCGCCAGCGTGGCCACCTTCGGCGCGGTGATCTCCCCGGTGGAGGTGTCCACCTGCTCGGCGGTCTCCTCCAGCACCACCTGCAGCGCGGCGGCGAGCTTCGCGCCGGCCCGCTCCACCTTCGGCAGGGTCTTCAACTTCTCCTTCGCGCTCTCCCGCTCCGCCCGCGCCAGCAGCCTGGTGGCCACCAGCACGTCCAGCAGGTCCAGCACGTCGTCCACCGCCCTGGTCGTCAGGTGCACCGCGGTGGCCAGGCGCCGCGCGTCCCCGTGCCGGCGCAGCAGCGACGCCTTCCCGTCCACCCCGTACCGGGACAGCTCCGCCAGCCAGCGCGGCGGCACCCCGGCCACGTCCACCTCGCCCATCCCCAGCCGGGCGATCTCCTGGGCCCGCTCCAGCGTGGCCTTCATCTGCGGCCCCGACACCCGTACCGGCCCGCGCCGCAGCCGGTCCAGCTCCGAGACCCGCGCCCCGGCCGGCACCGTCAGCAGCTCGTCCAGCGCCGCCCGCTGCCCGGGCGTGAGCAGTCCATGCAGCGTCTCCCACAGCCGCTGGTTCGCCGCCTCCCGCACCGACGCCACCAGCCGGGCGAACCGGCTCACCCCCGGCAGCAGCACCCGCCGCTCGCGCAGCCACCCCACCGCCGCGTCGAACAGCGCCTTCGGCCCCTCCCCGGTCGTCCAGGCCCGCGCGTCCAGCCACACCACCAGCTCGTCCCGGACCTCGGCGAAGTCCCGCCAGCCGCCGTCCCGCTCCCCGTACTCCGCCAGCACCGAGGCGTCCTCGATCCCCAGCTGCTCGGCCAGGTACTCCGCCACCTCGCGCGGCACCTGCCGCGGGTCCGGCATGAACCGCCCCAGAAAGCGCACCGTCGTCAGCTGCACCGCGAAGCCCAGCCGGTTGTGCGCCCGCCGCTTCGCCTGCACCTTCTCCCGGTCCGCGTCGTCCAGGAAGAAGAACCGCTCCAACTCCGCCCGTGCTGGGGCACCGTAAAACGCCCCGTATCGGGACGCCTGCTCATCCGTCAGAAACTCGACCGCCACAACGGCCCTCCGAAGATCGACAACATCGACCCGCGAAGGTTGGAGCCCACGATCAGCCCAGGTCAACGGCCTCCGGAGACTGGCCCCGCCCCGCCGCAGCTGTCGCGACGTGACACGTAACCCGGGGACCCGGTCGTGCCGGTGATCGTGCCATCGGTGGTGACCCAGCAGTGACGGGCTGGCCCCGATCGCACGGGACCGGCGCGGTCAACGACCAGGGCGCGAGGGTTGTGCGAGCGTTCCCGGGTCAGAGTCCGGGAGCGCGGTCCGGCCCGCGTGCCCTCTCAGCCGGTGCGAAGGATCCGGAAGCGATCGGGTTCCGCCGGATCCCGGTCAACGACCTGGACCGACGTCCACGCCCACTGCCAGACACCGATGCCCGGCACGCGGGAGAACCGGATCCGCCCGCGGGTGCCCTCGACGGCGACGTGCGCCCAGGCCTCGGCGATACGCGTCCGGTCCGTGCCGTGGGAGCGCAGCACCTCGGCCAGGACGGCGATCGTGTCATAGCCCTCGAAGGCGACGAAGGAGGGCTCCTGATCCAACCGCTCGCGAAGGGCCGTCTCGACGCGTGCGCCGAGTGGGGTGAGCCGCTCGGGCAGGTAGCGCAGGAAGGGGACCGCTGAGCCGTCCTCGCCCAGCAGCTCCGCCCATGGGGCGAACTCCGGTTGCCCCGCCGGAGCACCGATCATGACCTCTGACAGGCGCTGGTCGCGGCGCACGGACCTGACGATCGACACCGCGGGCTCCGGGTGGCCGGTCAGAATGAGGAGGGCCGTCGCGCGATGGCGGACGAGCTCGTCGCACACGGCCGCGGGGGTGAGGGAGTCCATGCCGAGTTCGACGACGCTGCCGCCGTGCGGAGCGAGGCGGTCCCGCAGGATGCGGGCTCCGGACTCCCAGTAGAGACTCGGCTGGGCCGCCAGGGCGATGCGACGGTGACCTGCTCCCAGGAGGAAGTCCGCGTAGATCCGCCAGCCGTGCGACTGCGCCGGACACAGGCGCGCGACCCGTCGCGTCGGCTGTTCGGTGAGCGTGTCCAGAACCGCCGAAGAGCAGAGGAACGGCAGACCGAGGTCGTCGGCCCTGGAGGCGGCGGCGCGGGCGACGACGCTGTGGTACTCCCCGGCCAGAGCGCACACACCCAGGCCCGCCAGTTCGTCCACGGCCGCCACGGCCCTTCGCGGATCGGCCGCGGTGTCTCGGACCACCAGCTCCAGCGATCTGCCGGCGATCCCGCCGGTGTCGTTGACCTCACCGACGGCCGTCCGGAGTCCGGCGAGCAGGTGTTGGCCCGCCTCGACCCAGCCAGGCCGGGTCAGCGGGGCCAGGGCGCCGATCCGCACCGGTGATCCATCAGTCCGCTCCGACCCAGGCGACGATGGTGACGTGTTCATGTGTCGGCGGCTCCTGTGTGAGGGTTCGGTCGGGTGCGGCCCGGGCCCGTCGGGAGACAGGATCCGGTGGCGGGTGTTCGTCCCTGTGGCCGCGGTGATCGCGCACGTGTGATCATGTCGCACATTCCATCCGCCACCCTCGCCACCGGGCAACCGGATATCTGTTCGCTGTGCCGCCAGGCGACAAGGGGTCCCGGTAGTGTGCGCGCAAAATCCAACGGGAAGGGTTCGGCCGCCCCTCTGGCCGCACTGGTAAGCGCAATGATCGGCGGCCCGAAGCAGGACACATCCGGGCGAACCACACCGGATCGCTAGACCACTCCGAGCGGTACACGCGCCAGGCGGGCTGACGAGGCAGGTCCGGCCGGTCCCGCGGGACTTGCCACGAGTAGTTGTAACTATTATTGTTACGACTGTTGACGAGGTCGGGGAGGTGGAGTGCGGCGTGAGCGCCAACAGCAGACTGACCATCGCGGCGCACGCCCTGACATGGATCGGGCTGTATCAGCGGCGCGGCCACGAGGTCGCCACCTCCGAGCAGATCGCCACCAGCGTCAACACCAACCCGGTGGTGATCCGCCGCCTGCTGGCCGAGCTGCGCAAGGCCGGTCTGGCCGATTCACGGCGAGGGGCGGGGGCGGGCTGGATGCTCGTGCGGGACCTGGCGGCGATCACCCTGCTCGACGTCTACCAGGCGATCGAACCGGGACCGGTCTTCGCCCTGCATCCCGCGACACCGGACCCCGAGTGCGTCGTGGGCCACGGCATCGGGCCGGCGATGACCGCCGTGTACGACGACGTGGAGGCCGCACTGCGCGGGGAGCTGGCCAAGACCACGCTGGAGGACGTGCTGCGGGACGTCCTGAAAGCCGCCTGACCTCGGACCCTCGACCTCCCTGACCGAAGGGGATCGCATCCCGCGCCCAACGATGTAACCAAAAAGGTTACATCAAGAAATCGGAGAATCTCATGGGACAGCTGGACGACAGGACCGCCCTGGTCACCGGCGCCTCCAGCGGCATCGGCCTGGCGATCGCCCGCCGTTTCGCCGCCGAGGGCGCGACCGTGTACCTGACCGGGCGCCGCACGGCCGCGCTGGAGGCCGCCGTCGCACAGGTTGGCGCCCGCGGCATCGCCATCCAGGGCGATACCTCCGACCTCGGCGACCTCGACCGGCTCTTCGCCCAGATCGCGGACCGCAGCGGCCGCCTGGACATTTTGACATCCTCCCCCTCGTGAACGAGGGGGATTCCAACAACACCGACTCAGAAAAGCGGGAGTTGCTGGGGTTCACGGACGCTCGCGGGATCTCTCCCGGTCGCCCCTCCGGCACGGGTCTTCGACCCGGGGCTTGCACCCTGCCCTGCCGCGACGTTGTAGGAAGCATTCAGGTCGGCATTGCAGGTGAATCCGCAGTTGGTGCACGACCACTCGGCTTGGCTCTTGCGCGAGTTCTTGTCGATCCACTTGCAGTCGCTGCATTGCAGACTGGTGTAGGGGGCCGGGATGTCTTCAACCCGGCCAGGGGCTTTGTGTCCGGTCCGGGTGCGAAGGAGTCCCCATCCTTGAGCGAGGATGGCCCGGTTCAGGCCAGATTTTTGGGCGACGTTGCGCCCGGGCCCGATGGCGGTGCCCCGCGCGGAGGCCGTCATGTTCTTGATGTTGAGGCGTTCGAACCGTATGGTGTCGAAGCCGCGGGCCAGACGGGTGGAGGTTTTCTCCGCCCAGTCCTTGCGCCGGTTCGCCTCCTTACGCCGGTACCGGTTGACCTTCGCCAGTTCGGCTTTGCGCTGTGGGCTGCCCTTCGCGGCGCGTGCGGCACGGCGTTCGTGCTTGCGGCGCTTGGTTCGTTCCTTCTTCGACAGTTGCGGGCAGTTGAGCATCTTGCCTGAAGAGAGGGCGGCGGTGATGGTCACGCCCCGGTCGATGCCGACCACGGACCCGTCGCTGGGCGCCTCGATCGGGTCGGGTACCACGGCGAAGCTGATGTGCCACTGGCCGTGCCGGTAGGTCACCCGGTACGACTTGGCGTCCGGCAGACCCTGGTGGGTGTTGCGGAACTTCACCCACCCGCACCCTGGGATCTTGACCTGGGCCCACTTCTTGTTGAGCTTGTGCACCAGCACTTTGCGGTGCATGACCTGCTTGCCCTTGGCGTTCAAGAGAGGTTCGCCGTCAGCCGTGAACGCCAGAACCCGGCCGGTCCCGATGATCCGGAACCCTTCGTTGCGGTACTTCTTGCGCGGCGTCGGATACCGGTGCGAGCCGTTGAAGAAGTTCGTCAGGGCCTGGTCAAAGTCCCGCAGCGCCTGCTGCTGGACGTCCACATTCCCGGACACCACCCAATTGATGTAGTCGGCTTCCTCCGAGCTCATGCCGGTGGTACCGGTCTGGCGTACCTGCGACAGCATCCGGCACATCCCCGCGAACCGGGGTGGCCGTTCGGTACGGGCCCCGCCCTTGCGGTAGGAGGAGTTGACCTCCAACGCCAGGTTCCAGGCATGCCGGGCCTGCGCGCAATGCCCGAACAGCTGGGCTTCCTGTGCGCGGGTGGGGTGCAATCGGAACCTGGGCATGCCGTCAGTTTACCATCACTTTGCCAGTAGAGTGATGGCATGCAGAAGATCACGGTGAGACTCCCCGACGAGTTGAACGAACAACTCAAAGCAGCGGCGGCGGCCGACGACCGGTCTGTGAACTCCTACCTGGTCGCCCTGATCCGCCGGACCGTCGGCGCTGGCGAGACGACGAACCGCCCCTGAGGGAGGTTCGTCGTCCTCTGTGCCGCTACGCGGCGGACCGCATTCACCCCCGGCCTGAAGGCCGGGGCACCCTGCGGATTATCAGGTGGTGGCCAACGCCGGGGTCGGGGACCACGGCCCGCTCGGCACGATCACCGAGAAGGAGTACGACCGCACCACCTCGACCAATCTCAAGGGCACGGTCTTCACCGTCCAGAAGGCACTGCCGCTGCTGAGGACCGGCGCATCGGTGGTGCTGCTCTCCTCCAGCGCGGCCCTGCGGGCCGCCCCGGGCCTGGGCGTCTATGCCGCCACCAAGGCCGCGATCCGCAGCCTCGCCCGCACCTGGGCCGCGGAACTGGCCGACCGCGGAATCCGCGTCAACACCCTCACCCCCGGCCCTGTCGAGACCCCGGGCGGGGACGAGCTCCGCGCCGCTTTGCCGCGCGGCGATCGGACCGCCCCACCGACTCCGCTCGGCCGTGTCGGCCGTCCCGACGAGGTCGCCGCCACCGCCCTCTACCTGGTCGGCGACCAAAGCACTTTCACCACGGGCGCGGAGCTGCTCGTCGACGGCGGCGCCACACAGCTCTAGGCGCCACATCGTCCACACGGGACGCATTCGACACTCCAGGGCGTCACCGGTGACGACGAGAAG
This sequence comes from Nocardiopsis sp. KDC1DS13DA1, assembly GCF_055632325.1. NCBI lineage: Bacteria > Bacillati > Actinomycetota > Actinomycetes > Streptosporangiales > Nocardiopsidaceae > Nocardiopsis > Nocardiopsis sp. KDC1DS13DA1. The sequence continues at coordinate 21,851 of NZ_JBVMUY010000005.1, read as the reverse complement.
ACCAAGCCCCCTTCACGCGGCTGCTGACGGAATTCGGGTTCGCGCCGGTCGACCCTGGCGCGCTGTGCGACGGCGGGGCGCCAGGGTTCCCGGCCTGGTCCTGATCGCCGGCCGCGGCACCACCCGCGATCCCGCCCTGCGCCCGCTCACGGCCTTCCTCCCCAGCGACGACGGCCCCTGCCGATTCCGCGTCACGCCCCGCCAGGCGGTGCATGACCTACCCGGTCATGCACCGCCCCAGCATCGAAGACACCCTGGAGTACCACGCGGAGTGCGGCGCCGCCGAGGTCGAACCCGGCCAGTCCTACGAGGACTGGCCGGACGGCTCCCCCGACTTGATGGGCGATGTCCTGGAGACGGCGGCCCAGCCACCCCGCTACCAGCCGCCCGCCGCGCCCCTGCCCGTGATCACCCAGAACGACCGGGGGCTGCTCGTGCGCACCGACTTCAGCGACGACCGCACCGTCCTGGTCGTGCCCCTGGCCGATCACGTGGGGTGGTCTTTCCGCCCGCCCCCGGACCAGGTGCGGAGCATGGCGGCCAACCTGTTCCTGGGCAACAACGACATCGCGGACTGGACGCACCGGGGCTTGCCGGACGGGTCGGCGGTCATGACGGAGAAGGAGAGGCGATCCTGGCCGGGCTGGTGACCGAGCCATCGGCACTGGGGGCGAGGAGGGCACCCGCGTGATGACAGGGCCCGACAAGTACGGGCCCCGACACGGATGCGAGCAGGCCCGTTGATCAATCCGTTGCCGCTTTCCGGCGCACATGGCCCACCCCCTGCGGGGACCCGCGCGTTCCTGCTCCGCGCACACCAGGCGTCCGATACCGGGCAGAACCTTGATCGGAACCCTGACACCACCCCGCGCGCCCCAGACGACGGGAAATCGATCTCACCGGCACCGCCGAACCGCCCGCCCCACAGGCGATCCGACCTCGGACCGGGGTATCGGCGCAGCTCAACGGTTCCCAACAGGGCTTCGCCGGCGCTACAGTGATCGAACAAGTGTTCGACAAACGTGCGGTGTCTTCCCCTGCCGCTGCTGTGGGAGGGGAGGAAACTCGGTGTTCGCACACCTGCGGGTCGCCTCCTCCTACTCCTTCCGGCACGGCACCGCCGACCCGGCCGCGCTGGTGGCCGCCGCGGCCGCCGACGGCCACCCCACCGCGGCCCTCACCGACCGCGACCACCTCTTCGGCGCCGTCGACCACGTCCAGGCCTGCCGCCAGGCCGGACTGGACCCGGTGCTGGGGGTGGACCTGGCCCTGGGCACCCCCGACCAGGGGCGGGCCGTGCTCCTGGCCCGCGGAGCCACGGGCTGGGCGTCGCTGTGCCACCTGCTCACCACCCTGCACCACCGGCCCGGCCCACTCGCGCTCACCCCCCACGACGTGGCCGCCCACGCCGACGGGCTGGTCGTGCTCCTGGGCCCGGACTCCGACGTGGGCACGGCGCTGACCCAACGGCGGGGCGCCCACGCCCGCACCCTGCTGGGCACCTGGCGCACCACCGGCGCCCAGGTCGCCCTGGCCCCACACGACCACGGCTGCCCCGGCCAGCGCACCACCGCCCGGGCGATGGTGCACCTGGCCGACCAGGACCGCGTCCTGGCCGTGCTCACCAACCGGGTGCGCCACCCCGACCCCGGCGGCGCGCCCCTGGCCCGGGCCCTGGACCGCATCCGCCAGTGGGCGCCCGGCGGCTACACCCCCGACCCGCCCACCGACCGCGCCCACCTGGCCACCGGCACACAGATGGCCGACGTCGCGATCGGAGTGTGCGCCGGCGACACCACACGCGCCCGGCGCCTGCTCGCCCACACCACCGCCTTGGCCGCCTCCTGCGCCCTGGACCCGACCGCCGACCTGGGCATGGGACGCCTGCACCTGCCCCACCGCCCCCACCCGCACGCCGAACTCCGCTCCCGCTGCGCCCAGGGCGCCACCCGCCAGGGCCTGGACCGCGACCCCCGCGCCCGAGCCCGACTGGAGGAGGAACTGGCCGTCGTGGACCGGATGGGCCTGTGGTCCTACCTGCTCACCATCGCCGACGCCGTCGACGCCATCAAAGCCAAGAACATCCGCTGCTCGGTGCGCGGGTCCGCGGCCGGGAGCCTGATCGTGCACCTGCTCGGCATCAGCGCCATCAACCCCCTGGACCACGGCCTGCTCATGGAACGGTTCCTCACCCCCTCACGCCCCGGAGCCCCCGACATCGACGTGGACGTGGAGTCCGCACGCCGCCTTCAGGCCTACGACGCGGTGATCGCCGCCCACCCCGGCACCGCCGCGGCGGTAGCGATGCTCGACACCTACCGCGCCCGCTCAGCCATCCGCGACGCCGGAGCAGCCCTGTCCCTGCCCGCGGCGGAGGTCGAGGCCATCGCCACCGGGTTCGGCCACCGGGTCCGGGCCTCCCACATCCGCCACAAGGCCGCTGAACTACCCGAACTGGCCCGCGTCGGCGGCGCCCCGCTCCACGGGGAGCACGTCGACGCACTCTTCGCCCTGGCCGAGCGGTTGGACGGACTGCCCCGACACGCGGCCCTGCACCCCTGCGGGCTCGTACTCACCGACACCGACCTCACCGCCCGCATCCCCACCCAGCCCTCCGGGGCGGGGTACGCGATGGTCCAGGCCACCAAGGACACCGTCGAACCACTGGGCCTGCTCAAACTCGACATCCTGGGGGTGCGGATGCAGTCCGCCCTCGCCCACACCAGCGCCGAAATCACCCGCACCACCGGCACCGAACCGGACCTGGACGCCCTCCCCGACGCCGACGCGGCCACCGCCCACATGATCGCCCAGGGCCGCACCCTGGGCTGCTTCCAGATCGAGTCCCCCGGCCAACGCTCACTTCTCACCCGCCTGCGCCCCACCACACGCGACGACCTGGTCGCCGACATCAGCCTGTTCCGACCCGGCCCCATGGGCGTGGACATGGTCGCCGCCTACCTGGCCGCACGCTCCGGCACCCCACCACCGGCACCGCACCCCGACCTGGACCCGATCCTGGCCCCGACCGGCGGCGCCCTGCTCTGGCACGAACAACTCCTCCAGGTCCTGGACGCCCTCACCGACTGCGGGCTGGACCGCGCCGAAGCCATGCGCCGCACCCTGGCCACCGACCAGGGCCGCACCCAGGTCCGGGAGGAGGTCCGCACCCGCGCCGCCGCACGCGGCCACACCCCCCACACCATCGACCGGGTGTGGCGGATGGTCGCCGCGTTCGGCGCCTTCGGGTTCTGCCGCGCCCACGGGGCGGCCTTCGCGGTCCCCACCTACCAGTCCGCCTACCTCAAACGCCACCACCCGGCCGCCTTCACCGCCGGGCTCCTGGAACACGACCCGGGCATGTACCCCCGGCGCCTGCTCCTGCACGACGCCCGCCGCATGGGCGTGGTGGTCCTGGGCCTGGACGTCAACGCCTCCGCCCGCGCCTGGGCGGTGGAGCGCGTGGACGCCCACCGGTGGGGCGTGCGGGCCCCGCTCGCGGACGTGCCCGCCCTCACCGGCACCCACCTGGACCAGCTGCTCACCCGCCGCCCGTTCACCGGCCTGGCCGACCTGCTGGCCCGCACCGACCTGGACGGCCGCGCGCTGGAGGAGGTGATCCTCGCCGGCGGCCTGGACACCCTCACCGGCGGGGCCGCCCGCCGCCGCACCACCCTGGTGCGGGCGCACCGGCTACTCCGGGCCCGCCGCACCCCACGCGCCTGCCCCGACCAGCTCACCCTGGTCCCCCACCCGCACGGCGCACCCGCCGCGGTCGCGCCGATGAGCCGGATCGACGCCGTGGCCGAGGAGGTGCGGGTGCTGGGCTATGAGACCAGCGGGCACGTGCTGGACGCCCACGCCGAACAGTTCGCGGACCTGTCCGCACGCCGCGGCCGTGTGGACGCCGCCGACCTGCACCGGCTCCCCGACGGCGCCCCGGTCACCGTGGCCGGGCTGCGGGTCAGCGTGCAGACCCCGCCCACCCGCTCCGGTGCGCGGATCGTGTTCGCGACCCTGGAGGACCGCACCGGCCTGATCGACCTGGCCCTGGCCCCCGCCGCCCAACGCACGTCCGCCGCCCCACTGCTGGCCGGAGGGATCCTCCTGGCCCGCGGGCGGGTGCGCCGGGCCGCTCCCGCAGCGCTGGCCACCGTGGACGCCACCCATGTGCGGGCGCTGCGCGGGCCGGGGGCGGCGGACGTGCCCGGAAGGGGCGAACCGAGGACACCGGGCAGCGGCACCGGCCCGGTGGGCGGGTAGCTGGAGGGCACACGAACGCGCACCGGGCCGGACAGGGACGCCGCAGCCCCTGATCGGGAGTCGGACACCGCCCAGAGCGGGTTCGACTCCCGGGCGCGGTCACCGACCCGCCGGCCGTCCGGCGTGCTCTGCGCGGTGTCCGACTCCCCGACCCACTCGAACCCGGCGATGAACCCCTTCGTCAGGGCTCTGCGCCGGTCCTGGGCGGACTGCGGTCGCTACTTGCCGCTGTAGACGGGGAACACGCTGTGCTCACCGTAGTCCTGCATGCGCACGCCCCCCAGGGCCTCCATTTCCTCCTCGGAGATGGTGAAGTCGACCCGGGCGTTGCTGCGCATGTGGTCGGGGTTCGCGGTCTTGGGCAGCGACACGGTGCCCAGTTGGAGCGTGTAGCGGATGCACAGCTGCGGGACGGTCACCCCGTACCTTGCGGCCATCGCCACGACGTCGGCGTTCTTGAGCATCTGCCCGTGGGCGATCGGTGAGTACGCCTGCACGAGGATGTCGTTGCTGCGGCAGAAGGCGATGAGCTCGGAGGGGGTGTTGCCGACGTGGACGAGCAGTTGGTTCACCTGCGGTGCCACGGCGCAGGATCCGAGGATGTTCTCCAGGTCGGACCGCAGGAAGTTGGACACCCCGATCGAACGGAGCTTGCCGGCCTTGTACGCGTCCTCCAGAGCACGCCAGGCCTCGCGGTTGCCTTCGGCGTAGTCCCCGCCGCGGAAGTCGTCCCATGGCTGCGGACTGTGGATGAGCATCAGATCGACGTGGTCCAGCCCCAGTGCCTCCAGCGACCCGTCGATCGCGGCGACCGCCTGGTCGTAGTCCTTGATCTGCGCGGCCAGCTTGGTGGACACGAACAGGTCCTCGCGGGCCACACCCGCGGTGCGAACACCCTCACCCACGCCGCGCTCGTTGCCGTAGGCCTGCGCGGTGTCGATGTTGCGGTACCCGATCTCGACGGCGTCGCGGACCGCCTGCGCCGCGGCGCCGTCGTCGATGAACCACGTGCCCAGACCCAGCTTGGGAACGGTCACGCCGTGGGACAGGGTGTAGGTCTCGTTCAGGATCGTCATGCGTTTTCCCTTCTCAGCTGAGCTTGCCGTACTGCTCGTCGGTGACCGGTTCGAGCCACTCGTTGCGGGTGTCCTGGCCGGGCACCTCGATGGCGATGTGGGTGAACCAGGAGTCGGCCTTGGCGCCGTGCCAGTGCTTCTTTCCGGCGGGGATCTGGACCACCGATCCCGGTTCCAGGCTCACGGGATCTTCGCCCTCGGCCTGGAACCAGCCGCTTCCCGCCGTGGCGAGCAGGATCTGCCCGCCCCCGGAGGAGGCGTGGTGGATGTGCCAGTTGTTGCGGCACCCGGGCTCGAAGGTCACGTTGGCGACGACGACGCCCTCGGTGGTGAGCATGTTCAGGTAGCTCTGCCCGATGAAGTTCGCGGCGTAGGCCTCGTTCCTCTGCCCGCGCGGGAAGATCGGGTCGATGTCCATGCCACTCATCGTTCCTCCTGGTGATCGTCACTGCTACGCAGCGCCCTCAGCCGTGCGGCGGCGTCCATCGCGTTGGGCCAGCCGGCGTAGAACGCCAGATGGGTGAGGGCCTCGGCAAGCTCGCCTTCGCCCAGTCCGTTGTCCATCGCGAACTTCAGGTGGAAGTTCAGCTGCTCGCCGCGGTAGAGCGCGACGAGCGCGGAGACGGTCACAAGGCTGCGGTCCCGCCGCGAGAGCCCGGGCCGCTCCCACACGTCCCCGAACAACACCTGGTCGGTCAGGTCGGCCAGCTTCGGAGTGATGTCGCCGACGGCCCGCTGCGCTGCCGATGGCTGTTCGGTCAAGGTCGGTCCCCCTCACGCTCGTGGTCCCGCGCGGTGCGCGCGGTGCCCCGGTCCCATGGTGGTGCGCCATGAGCTCCAGCGGCAGCGGAAGGAAACATCCTGGGAGTGTTCTATCCCCCCATGCACAAACAGGGAGGGTGAGACACTCGTGACATGGCTGGCAAAACCACGCTGAACGAGCTCGGCACCTTCCTCAGGACCCGTCGCGCCAGGTTGACCCCCGGTGAGGTCGGGCTTGCCCACACCCCCGGGCCGCGCCGTGTGACCGGTCTTCGGCGTGAGGAGGTCGCCCACCTGGCATCGATCAGCACCGACTACTACACACGGATCGAGCAGGGACGCATCACCGCGTCCGCACCAGTACTGAAGACCATCGCCGACGTACTGAGGCTCGACGACGACCAGCGCCGCTACCTGTTCAACCTCGCCGGCAAGCCCTCCACCCGGACACGCCGCCCGAGCACGCAGAAGGTCCAGCCGCAACTGCGCAGACTCCTGGACGATCTCAGCACGACGCCGGCGATCGTCATGGGCAGAAGAATGGACATCCTCGGCTGGAACCGGCTGGCAGCGGCCATGATGGTCGACTTCGCCCAGATCCCCGCCAAGCAGCGCAACTACGTGCGCATACTCTTCACCCACCCCGTGATGCGGGCCCTGTACGCCGACTGGGAGTCCGTGGCCCGCACCGCCGTCGCCCAGCTGCGCATGGAAGCGGCCAAGCACCCCGACGACCCCGGCCTGACATCACTGGTCGGTGAACTCTCAGTGCAGGACCCCCAGTTCAGCCAGTGGTGGGCCGAACGCAATGTCGCCAGCCTCACCACCGGCACCAAGACGCTCCACCACCGCCAGGTCGGAGAGCTCACCCTTGACTGGGACACCCTCGTCGAGGCCCACGACTCCGAGCAACAGCTCGTGATCTGGACCGCGCCACACCACAGCCCCACCCACGAGGCGCTTTGCCTCCTCGCCTCATGGGCGACCAACGCCGACCCCGCACAAGGAGTCCACCGTGGGTGAACCCGCACCACGGTGCCGCACCGGGCTCACCGTCCTGTCGACCTGAAGAAACCGCGCCCCCCGGGGCGCACCACGGGCTCGGCCCGCCCCTCCCGGGGGGCGAACGGACGCGGCCCCACCCGGCCCCGGGGCCACCGCCGCCGAAAAAACCGTTGGAGCCCTCCTCCCCCGATCCCGTAGGTTGCCCGTGCCCCCATCACCGTGAGGACAAGGGACCGGACCGCGTGACCCCGCCTGCTCTGTAGACCTGACACCTTCTTTCACCCACCCCCAGGCCGGCCCTCCCGCCGGCTCTGCCGGGCTGCCCGCGCGCGCCCGGCCCCACAGCGTCTGAGGCCGCGCGCAATCGGCCTCGTGTCAGGTCCAGAGAGATCATGTCTTCACCACCCCATACCGTGCTGCCCTGGGTCGTTCACCGGACCCGGCTGCCTCTGCTGTCGTCGCGGTGCCCGCACTGCCGCTCGGAGTCGGCCACCACAGGCCAGGGCAGATTCCGCGTCAACGCCAACGGCAAACTGCTGGACGTGTGGCTCCTGATCCGCTGCGTGTCCTGCGACCGCACGAGCAAGCTCACCGTGCACGAGCGGGCACCGGTCAGATCCTTGGATCCGACCGAACTCGACGGCTACCACGCCAACGATCCGGAGCTGGTGGCCTCCAGACTGCTGGATCCGCTGCTCGCCCGACGCAACCGCTTCACCCTGGACTGGAGGGGAGCCTGGCGGCTGGACACCCCCTCGCCACCGATCGACCGGACGTGGCCGCTCCAGGTGCAGGTCACCTTCCAGGACCCGGTACCGGTGCGCCCGGAGTGGCTCATCGCCCACGGGCTCGGCCTCAGCAGGAACCAGGTACGCCACCGGGTCAAGTGCGACGTCGCGCTGCGCCGCCCCAGGAGCACCGCGTTCACCTTCACCGTGCTGGCCGGGGACTAGGCGGTGTTCTTCCGGGTCCTCCGCTGCGCTGACCGCATCCGCGCGCCCCCTCCTCCGATCCTCGCCACCGGGTAGGAACCCCCGATCCCGCCCGCACCGGCGCGGCCGCCCAGTCGGCCGCGCCGGTGCGGGCGCAGCCACCCTCGACGGTTCCCGCCAGGACGCGGGGGCCGGGCGCTCAGTCCAACCACCCGCACAAGAACCAGGCGCAACCAGCGCACACCACGCGGCCCGGCCACCCCGGCCAACCGGACCGACCCGACCCCTGAGCCGACCCGAAACCACCCACCGACCACCCGTCCTACTCGGGCAGGGCGGCCAGCGCCACGGTGAGCGCCGCCCGCGCGTCCGGATCGTCCAACCGCAGGTCGGTGACACCGCCCAGGCGACGCAGACGGTAACGGACCGTGTTGGGGTGCACCCCCAACAGACCGGCGGCCGCACCCAGGTCACCGTGGGCGTACAGCCAGGCCCGCAGCGTGCGGGTGTAGTCGCTGCCGTGGTCACGGTCATGGCGCACGAGCACCGCGACCGGGTTGCGGCCCGGCATCCGCCCCGCCTCGGCCACCAGGCGCAGCCGACGCAGCAGCACGGCGTCCCAAGCCTGGTCATAGACCACCGGAGCGGCCCCCTCCCCCGCCAGGGTCAAACACTCGTCGGCCTCCCGGCGGCTGTCGGGCAGATCCCCCACCGCGGCCGCACCACCCACCCCCGCCGCCACACCCGGGTGCCCGGGCAGACCACGCACCGTGGCACGCACCCACTCCAGCGCCGGAGCGACCTGCCCACCGCAGGGCAACACCGTGTAGACGGTGGTCCCCAGCAGCGTGCTGCGCCCCGGCCGCGACCAACCGAACCCCGTGGTGACCTGCTCGAACAGATGCAGCAGAGCGGCATCGGCCGGCTGGTCGCGCACATGCAGGGCGATGACCCGCAACCCCTCCTCGGGCAACCCGATCCGACCGACGGCCTGCACCGGATCCCCCGAACCCTCCAACAGGTCGATGACCGACTCCGACTCCACCTGACGCTCCAGGTCACTGCTCACCCGGGCGCGCAGCATGTGCAGACCCACCGTGCGCGCCCCCTCGCTCAGCGCCCGGGCACGACGGGCGTCCAGGGGAGCGTCACCCATCGCCCACAACGAACCCAGGAGTTCACGACCCACCCGGATCGGCACGGCCGTACGCCCGCCCATCCCCAACTCCGCCAGCGCCGGCACACGCACGGGCCCCTCGGCACCGGCCAACCGGGCAACCGTCCCGTCGGCCTCCAGCCGGGCACGGACCGCGGCCGGAGCACGGCGCTCGATGACGGTGTCGCGGCGTACCCGGTCGGTGTCGGACTGCCCGGCCGAGTAGGCGATCAGCCGCCAGGCCCGGTCCTCGATCGTGACAGGGGCACCGACCTCGGCGGCAACGGTGTCGGCGAGCGCGAACAGGTCACTGGGGCCGCGCCCCGACTCGGTCTCGCGCCCCTCCAGCACCAGCCCGTAGACGATGCCGGAGATCTGGCTCCAGGAGACGGCGGGCTCGACCACGACCATGGCGATACCGCGCTCGCACAACGCCTCGCGCACATCCGCGCCGGGACCCGCGGCGCAGCGCACGATGACGACGACGGCACGCGCCTGCCCGGCCAACCGCAGGGCGGCCCCGGCGGAGCCGACACCCACCGCGAGGAAGACGTCGCCCAGGGGCGGTGCGTCGTCGGTGGGGTCGTGCATGGCCACACTGCGCAGCTGGCGACGGCGCAGACCGCCCTCGCCGACCAGGTGGGCGCCATAACCGCCCAGAACGTTGACGAGCCGGTCGAGGTTGATCATCCTCCCGCCTCCCCACCACCGCCTGTTGTCGAAAAACGACAAGAACCAACACCCTGATTGTCGCCCAACGATAACGGGTCGCCCGCCCCCGGTGGGGACACTCGTGTTCGAGGGACAGCGCCCCCGGCCCTCGCCTGCTCCCATCCGCGCCACGGACAACCGGTCCGTGGCGCGCGTTCGTGAAGACAAGGAACGACCCATGCACAAGACCACCGACCCCTGGATGACCAGGGAGGCGTACAAGCGGCTCGAGGAGGAGCTCCGGGTGCTGAGCGCACTCCCCGAGGACGACACCGGTGCGGATTCTGGATCCGGCACCGGGGGCGCGGGAGACATCATCCCCGCGCCCCGCTACATTCACGACCCGGCCGTACGCCTGGCCCGGGTACAGACGATCGAACGGCTGCTGCGCGAGGCCGTGGTGGAGCAGACCGCACCCGACGACGGCGTCGCCGCGCCCGGCAAGGTGCTGACGATCCGCTACGACGGCGAGCAGGAGACCGAGGAGTTCCTGCTCGGCGCCCGGGACGCGTCGGTGGCGGACCCGGTGACGGTGTACTCGCCGCAGTCCCCGCTGGGCTCCTCGCTGCTGGGGGCGGCACGGGGCGAACGGCGCACCTTCACCTCCCCGCGCGGCGCGGTGGTCGGGGTGACACTGGTGGAGGCCACGCCCTACCACCCGGCGCGCTGACGCCCGGGAGCGCCGGGCAGGGGCAGGGGCCGTGCACAGCGCCGTGGGCCCGCACGGCCCCAAGCCGCCCGGCGCCGGGCGGCTGACCCCCGCGGGCTGCCGGGCGGGCGCCGCCGCCGACCCCGCCGCGGTCGGCTCCAGGTCCACGCCACGACCCCCGACCGGGCGCGGCGCCCTGAGCCGACCCGAGGGAAAAGCGCCCACCCGCCCCACCCCGAACAGCAACCCCCACCACACAAAAAACCGACAAAACACACAAATTCGTGTACGGTGGCAGACGCCCAACGCGACCACCAAGGGAGGTGAGAAGCGATCCTCGCAACCAACCGCTGGGCGCCCTCACCAGGGACCGGACCAACCCACCCCTGACCACGGGCGACCCACGACCCGAAAGGCACCCGTGGACTCGCCCCACACCCCCACCCTGTCCGCCCTCACCCACCGCCTGCGCCAGGCCGGCTGCGTCTTCGCCGAGGACGAAGCCCTCCTCCTGGCCACCACCGCCCACACCCCCGACCGGCTCGCCGCCATGACCGACCAACGCTGCGCCGGAACCCCCCTCGAACACGTCCTGGGCTGGGCACGCTTTTGCGACCTGCGCATCGCCGTCGACCCCGGCGTGTTCGTCCCCCGCCCCCGCACCGAACACCTGGCCCGCCACGCCGCCACCCTCCTACCACCCCGCGGCACCGCCGTCGACCTGTGCTGCGGCACCGGCGCCCTGGGCGCCCACCTGGCCCGCACCCACCCCGGCCTGACCCTGCACGCCGCCGACATCGACCCCGCCAGCGTCGCCTGCGCCCGCCGCAACCTCCCCGGCCACACCGTCCACCACGGCGACCTGTTCAGCGCCCTACCCCACCACCTACGCGGACACGTCGACGTCCTGGTCGCCAACGTCCCCTACGTCCCCACCGACCAGATCCCCCTCCTGCCACCCGAAGCCCGCGACCACGAGGCCCGCCACGCCCTCGACGGCGGCCCCGACGGCCTCGACCTCGCCCGCCGCGTCGCCGCCCACGCCCACCAATGGCTCACCCCCACCGGCCACCTCCTCATCGAGGTCAACGACCACCAGATCCCCCAGGCCAGCACCGCCCTCACCCGCGGCGGCCTCACCCCCCAGACCGTCACCGACCCCCACACCGACGCCACCATCCTCGTCGGCCACCGCTGAACCCCACCACACCGGGCGCGCCCGGGCACCCGCCCCAGCGCGCCCACCCCATCCTGGAACCATGACCGACCACGGCACCCACCTGGCAGCACTGGCCCGCCTCCTGGCCCACCCCACCCGCGCCCGCATCTGCCTGGCCCTGCTGGACAACCGCGCCTGGACCGCCACCGAACTCGCCCACCACACCCACGTCACCGCACCCACCGTCAGCGAACACCTCACCCTCCTGGTCGAGGGCGGCCTCCTCACCCAGCAACGCCAGGGCCGCCACCGCTACGTCCGCCTCACCGACCCCCACACCGCCCACCTCATCGAAACCCTGGCCGCGCACACCACACCCACCACCCCACCACCCACCCTGCGCGCCCACCGCGCCAACCACGCCCTGGCCCGCGCACGCACCTGCTACGACCACCTGGCCGGACACCTGGGCGTGACCATCACCGACGCCCTCACCCACCAGGGCCTCCTACGACAGGACACCGGATTCGCCCTCACCGACACCGGACTGGCCTGGTTCACCGACCACGGCATCGACCTGCCCCGCACCGGCCGACGCCCCCTGGCCCGCTCCTGCCTGGACTGGACCCAACGCCGCCCCCACCTGGCCGGAGCCGCCGGCGCCGCCCTGTGCCACCACGCCCTCACCTCCGGCTGGTGCCAACCCCTGGGAACCGGCCGCGCCCTCCACGTGACCCCCCGCGGAGAACACGCCCTGGCCGACCTACTGGGCATCGACCCCCACACCCTGCGCTGACCCCGCCAACGCACCAGGCGCCACCACACGACCGCCATCCACCAACGCCCGCGCCCGCGACTCCACACCCCACACCCGCCCGGCCTCACCACCGCGCGCCCCCACCTCACCCTCGGCCTCCTCCTGCACCCGCCACAGATCCACCAACGCCCCCGCCAACCGGTACCGGGCCACCACACCACCACCGGACTCCACCCGCGCGCACTCACGCTCACACAACGCCAACGCCGCCTCCACCCGCGCCGGACCCCGCAGATTGAGCACCACCACACACACCACAGCCCCCACCACGGCCCCCAACACCGTGGCCCAGAACCGCTCCAACACCATCCCGTCCGTGGTCGCCCCCGGCTGGACCAGACTCGACAACGCCAACGTCAACGGCGTCACCAACACGATCGCGTACGCGTAGTTGGTCATCACCACCAACTCCGCGCCGATCTGACAGGCCACGATCAACACCACCGTGCTCCACACCGTGTGCTCCACCGCGAACACCGCCGCCGCCACCAGGATCCCCGCGATCGTGCCCACGGCACGCTGCACCGTCCGATGCCAGGTCGAGGACACGTTCGTGGCCTGCAACACCGACGCCGCCGACACCACCGCCCAGTACCAGTGCTCCACCCCCAACACCGGAGCCAGCGCACCCGCCACCAGAGCGGCCACCATCACCCGCGCCGCCGACACCGGCGCCGCCGAGGGCCACCGCCACGCCCGCCCCAGCCGCGCACCCCACCCGACCGCACCCGGCCGGGCCCCACGCACCCGCTCCACGCGGGCGGCCAGCACCGCCCGCTCCCCCTCACCCGCCAACACCTCGGGCACACGGGCACGACGGCACCGCCGCGCCAACTCGGTGAACTCCGCGGCCGTGCGCGCGTCCACCACCCGGTCCCCCGACCCCGCCAACGCCGCGTCCGCGCGCGCCGTCAACACCTCCAGCTCGGGCACCGCCACACGCGAACGCGGCGCGGCCACCACCACCGCCCACGCCTGACGCACCGCGGCCTCGGCCCCCCGCCGCCGCCCCAGACACGGATCCCGCAGCTGGTGGGCCACCGCCACCAGGGCACGCGCCACCACCAACCGCTCCGGCGCGCTGGGGTGCACCCACACCCCCACCGACGCCACCACCCAGCACAGGGCGGCCGACACCGCGGTCGTGGCGACCTCCACCGGTATCGCGCCCAGGCTCTGCGCGGTGTAGGAGCTCACCCCCGCCGCGAACACGAACATCAGCCCGCCCGGCGGACCCAGGTCCCAGGCGTCGGAGGCGAACTTGACCCCAGCGGCCACCACCGCCACCACCAGCACCGACACCCACGCCTGACCCACCAGGGCCCGGGTCAGGGCCCCCACCAGCACCGACACCGTCAACGTGACCCCCACCAGGGCCAGCACCCGACGACGGCGGGCGTAGGTGTCATCGCGCGCGTACAGGGCGGTGAAGCACCCCAGCGCGGCGTAGGGGGCCAGGTCGACACGGCCGACCCCCACCAGCACCACCAGGGGCACGGCCACGCACACTCCGGCGCGCACCGCCGTCACCACGACATTGCCCATCACGCGTCGGGGCCGCAGGGCACCTCCCAGACCGAACAGGCGGACCCACCGGGCAGAACCAAAGTAATTCACAAGTAAATTATATTAGTGTGGTCACCCGCCACCCACACCCGGGGGCACCCCGACCACCGGCCGTCAGGAACAACACACCATGAGCGACGCCGTCGCCCGCTTCCGCGACGCCTGGGCCCACCAACGCCCAGACCTGGACCTGTCCAGCATGGAAACCATCGGCCGCGTCCGCCGCCTGGCCTCCCTGATGAACACCATCACCGAGGACCACCTCGCCGACAGCGACCTCACCCGCCCCGAATTCGAGGTCCTGTCCGCCCTACGCCGCTCCCCCCAGGGCCTGCGCCCCCGCCAACTCACCCGCGCCACCCTCTCCTCCGGCGCCGCCACCACCAAACGCCTCACCCGCCTGGAAACCGCCGGACTCATCACCCGCACCCCCCTCCAACGCGACCGCCGCGAAGTCCAGGTCCAACTCACCCCCCAGGGCCGCGACCTCATCGACCGCCTCTACCCCGACCAACTCAACCGCGAAGCCACCGTCCTGGCCCCCCTCACCCCCGACGAACGCACCCAACTCGCCGACCTCCTGCGCCGCGTCCTGACCCCCATCGACCCCGCCTGAACCACACACCCCCACAGACCACGTGCCCCACCACCCCGCAACTGACATGATCCGACCATGTCCACACGCGAACTCGTGGTCCTGGGCACCTCCAGCGCCGTCCCCACCCGCAACCGCAACCACAACGGCTACTTCCTACGCTGGGACAACCACGGCATCCTCCTCGACCCCGGCGAAGGCACCCAACGCCAGATGCGCCTGGCCAAACTCGCCGCCACCGACATCACCCGCGTACTCATCACCCACTTCCACGGCGACCACTGCCTCGGCCTGCCCGGCATCATCCAACGCCTGTCCCGCGACCGCGTCCCCCACCCCGTCCGCATCGCCTACCCCGCCGACGGCGAACAGTACTGGCGCCGCCTCCGCCACGCCTCCGCCTTCCACGACACCAGCGTCATCATCAGCCAACCCCTCACCCCCGACACCACCCACATCCCCGGAGACAAAGACCTCCACATCACCACCCTGCCCCTGAACCACTCCATCCCCTGCCACGGCTACCGCATCGCCCAACCCGACGGCTGGCGCATGCTCCCCGACCGCCTACGCGCCCACGGCATCCACGGCCCCCGCATCACCCAACTCCAAACCCAGGGCACCCTGACCACCGACGACGGACACACCCTCACCCTCGCCGACTGCGCCACCCCCCGCCCCGGACAGGTGTTCGCCTTCGTCATGGACACCGGCGCATGCCCCAACGCCGTCGAACTCGCCCGCGGCGCCGACATGCTCGTCATCGAGGCCACCTTCCTCGACAACCAGGCCCACCTCGCCCGCTCCTACCAACACCTCACCGCCCGCCAGGCCGGACGCATCGCCGCCCAGGCCCAAGTACGCACCCTCGTCCTCACCCACCTGTCCGAACGCTACGACACCACCGACGAACCCCACTTCGTCGCCCAAGCCGCACAGGAGTTCGACGGACCCATCGTGCTGGCCGCCGACCTCGAACGCATCCCCCTGCCACCCCACTGACCACAAAAAAAGGGGGGCCAGGCCCCCCACACCTCACCCCCACACCGGACGCACATTCCCCAACACCCGATCCACCGCGATCTCGATCACCACCCGATGCGGGTTCTCCCGCGGCCGCCGATACCGCTCCTCATACCGGCGCTCCGCCTCAGCCACCGCACCCGGATCCCGCAACACCCGCGCCACACCCTCCAACGTCGACCACCGGCGCCCCTCCACCTGGCTCACCGCCACCCGCACCCCCACACGCGCCGCCAGATTCCGCGCCTTGTAACTCCCGCCGTCGGAGATCACCCGCGCCACCCGCCGCACCGGATCGAACGTCACCCCCACCGGCACCTGGTGAATACTCCCGTCCGGACGCGAACTGGCCAACATGCACAACCGCCGCTCACTCCAGAACACGACGAACTCGTCCTCCGCCACCACAGACTCACCCACCACACACTCCCCACACAGTCATCGAAAACCCCAGCATCCCACCCCCCACACCACCCGCCCCATCCCCTAGACTCCACGCACCCCACCACAAGGAGTCACCATGACCACACCCACACCCCACGCCGAGGGCATGCTCGACGCCGGCCAGGGCCACCACCTCCACTGGCAGGCCCACGGCAACCCCCACGGCACCCCCGCCCTCGTCCTCCACGGCGGACCCGGCTCCGGCTGCCACCCCGGCTGGACCCACTTCTTCGACACCACCCGCCACCGCGTCATCCTCCTGGACCAACGCGGAACCGGCCGCAGCACCCCACCCGCCCACGACCCCACCACCGACCTGACCACCAACACCACCCACCACCTCATCACCGACATCGAAACCCTGCGCACCCACCTGGGCATCGACACCTGGCTCCTCCTGGGCGCCTCCTGGGGCACCACCCTCGCCCTGGCCTACGCCCAAACCCACCCCACCCGCGTCCACGGCATCGTCCTGGTCTGCGTCACCACCACCACCGCAGCCGAAGTCCACTGGATCACCCACGACATGGGCCGCGTCTTCCCCGAGGAATGGGACCGCTTCCGCCACGCCGCCGGACCCCACGCCGACCCCCACGACCTGGCCACCGCCTACGCCCGCCTCCTGGCCGACCCCGACCCGCGCGTGCGCGAGGACGCCGCCCGCGCCTGGTGCCGATGGGAGGACGTACACATCTCCACCGTCCCCGACGCCCGCCCCAACCCCCGCTACGACGACCCCCACTTCCGCATGACCTTCGCCCGCCTGGTCACCCACTACTGGAGCAACGCCGCCTTCCTCCCCGACGGCCACCTGCTCCAGAACGCCCCCACCCTCCACGGCATCCCCGGCCACATGATCCACGGCCGCCTCGACATCAGCGGACCCACCGACATCCCCCACCGCCTGGCCCAACGCTGGACCGACGCCGAACTGACCATCCTCTCCGGCGCCGGACACGGACGCGGCCACACCCAGGGCGAACCCACCATGCTCCAAGCCGCCCGCGCCGCCACCGACCGCCTCGCCCGCTGACCCGCCCGCCCCGCCACCACCCAGATGGCGGGGCACACCACCTCACCGCACCAAACCCGCCCGGAACGCGAACACCACCAACTGCGCCCGGTCCCGCGCCCCCAACTTCACCATCGACCGGCTCACATGCGTGCGCGCCGTCGCCGGAGACACCACCAACCGCTCCGCGATCTCCTCATTGCTCAACCCCTCACCGACCAACCCCACCACCTCACGCTCCCGGCCGGTCAACACCCCCAACCGCGGCGCCTCACCCCCCACCGGCGCCGACGAGGTGAACGCCGCCACCACCCGCCGCGTCACCGACGGCGACAACAACGCCTCACCCCGGGCCGCCACCCGCACCGCCGCCAACATCTGGCCCGGATCACTGTCCTTGATCAAGAACCCCGACGCACCCGCCCGCAACGCCTCGAACACGTACTCGTCCAACTCGAACGTCGTCAACACCACCACCCGGGTACCAGCCAACCCCTCCTGCGCACTGATCCGCCGCAACGCCTCCAACCCGTCCATCACCGGCATCCGCACATCCATCAACACCACATCGGGCCGCTCCCTGCGCACCACCCGCACCGCCTCAGCCCCATCACCAGCCTCCCCCACCAACTCCAGATCCTCCTCAGCCTCCAACAGCACCCGCAAACCCATCCGCACCAGCGGCTGATCATCAGCCACCACCACCCGCACCGTCACCGCTCACCCCCCAACGGCAGCACCGCCACCACCTCAAACCCCCCACCATCCACCGAACCCACCTCCAGGAGCCCGCCCACCGCCCGAGCCCGCTCACGCATCCCCGCGATCCCCGACCCCTCACGCACACCACCCACCCCACGACCCCCATCACGCACACCCACCACCAACACACCCTCCCCACACCGCACCTCCACCCGCACCGGCACCCGACCCGCGTGACGCACCGCGTTCGTCAACGCCTCCTGCACGATCCGAAACGCCGCATGCTCCACCGCCGCAGGCACCTCACACCCCCGCCCCTCCCACACCAACTCCACCTCACGACCCGCCGCACGCCACTCCTGCACCAAAGGCTCCACACGCCCCAACCCCGGCAACGGAGCCCGCTCCGCCCCACCCTCACCACGAAACACCGCCAACGTGCCCCGCAACTCCTCCAACGCCGCACGGCTACTGTCCCGGATCGCCTCCAACGCCACCGTCGCCTGCTCCGGCCGCCGATCCACCACGTGCAACGCCACCCCCGCCTGCATACTGATCACCGACAGGCTGTGCCCCACCACATCGTGCACCTCCCGCGCGATCCGCAACCGCTCCTCATACCGGTGCCGCTCCACCTCCTCAGCCTTCTCCCGCCGCCGCGCCTCCCTGCGCGCCCCAACGAACACCCCCGCCCCCGCCGGAACGGCCATCGCCCCCACCGCGAACACCACAGCCGCCACCGCACCACCATCAGCCCACCCCCACCACGGCTCACCCACCCGCGACACCAACCCCACACCCACCACCAACGGCACCGCCCACACCACGAACCGCACCGGCGCCATCCGGATCGCCACCGAGAACACCACCAGAGCGGGCATCACCACCACCGGCACCCACACATGCCCCCCAGCAACCGCGAACAACCCCGCCCCCACCGCGGCAACCGCCAACGCCACCCGCGGCCACACCCGGCGCACACCCACCGCCACCGCCAACACGGCCACACCCGCCCACACACCCCAGGGCAGCGACACCACACCCCAGTCCACGCCCCCGGGCGACCCACCCGCCCACGGCGGACCCCCCTCCCAGGCCCGCGGTGACTGGCGCACCGCCATCTGGCCACGCACGGCCACCAACGCCACCGCGCCCAAGGCCACACCCAACACCAGGTCCCACACCAACACCCGCAGCTCGCTCACACCACCGACCCTAGAACCCGCCCCCCGACCCCGACGTCCCCCACCACGCGTAGACCCCCTACGCCCACCCACGTACACCACGAGCCGCCCCACGGGCGACGACCGCGACCCCCGCCCCCGCACACAGTGGACCCATGGACACCGTCAACGCCACCACCGCGGCCACCACCCTGGCGGGCTCCCCACCCTGGGGAGACGGCCCGCCGCCCTTCGCACCCCTGGGAGCACTCATGTTCTGCCTGCTCATCGCCCTGGCCCTGGGCGCCCTGGCCTTCACCGTCCTGCGCCGCCGCCACGGCGGCCCACCGCCCTGGACCAACCACCACACCGCCCCGCCCGAGGAGGACGCCCGCCGCACCCTCGCCGACCGGTTCGCCCGCGGCGACATCACCGTCGAGGAGTTCATGGAACGGGCCAGCGCCCTGAACTGGACCCCCGGCAAGGACGACGGCCGCGGCCGCAAGTAGCACACAACCGAGCGGGCGCCCACCAACCGTGGGCGCCCGCTCCCGTGCGGGTCAGCCCACCCACACCCACCGACTCCTGCCCACCGCACCACCGGTTCCGGACACGGTGACCCCCCACACCCCCCAACACGCACCGACCACCCCCACCCATCAGCCACAATGGCCACACCACCAACCCCAGAACACGCGAAAGACCCGACCCGTGCCCACACCCCTGCCCAAAGCCGAACTCCACGTCCACATCGAAGGCACCCTGGAGCCCGAACTCGCGTTCACCCTGGCCCAACGCAACGACATCACCCTGCCCCACCCCACCATCGACGCCCTGCGGGCCGCCTACTCCTTCACCGACCTGCAGTCCTTCCTGAACCTGTACTACGAACTCATGGCGGTCCTGCGCACCGAACAGGACTTCACCGACCTGGCCGAGGCCTACCTCACCCGCGCCGCCGCCCAGGGCGTCCGCCACGCCGAGATCTTCTTCGACCCCCAGGCCCACACCAGCCGCGGCGTCAGCATCGACACCGTCATCAACGGCCTGGCCGCCGCCCTGGACACCAGCCAACAGCGCCACGGCATCAGCACCGCCCTCATCCTGTGCTTCCTACGCGACCGCCCCGCCACCCAAGCCCTGGCCACCCTCCAGCAGGCACGCCCCCACCTGCACCGCATCACCGCCGTGGGCCTGGACTCGGCCGAGGTCGGCCACCCGCCCGAGAAATTCACCCACGTCTTCGACGCCGCCCGCGACATGGGCCTGCGCTGCGTCGCCCACGCCGGAGAGGAAGGCCCCGCCTCCTACATCTGGCAGGCCCTCAACCTGCTCAAGGTCGAGCGCATCGACCACGGCATCCGCTGCCTGGACGACACCGACCTCATCGCCCACCTGGCCGCCACCCAGACCCCGCTGACCGTGTGCCCCTTCTCCAACGTGCGCCTACGCACCGTGGACACACTCGCCCACCACCCGCTGCCCGCCCTCATGGACGCCGGCCTGCTGGTCACCGTCAACTCCGACGACCCCGCCTACTTCGGCGGCTACGTCCACGACAACTACGAGGGCCTGCGCGAACACCTGGGCCTGGACGAGGCCGCCCTGCGCCAACTGGCCCGCAACTCCTTCACCGCCGCCTTCCTGCCCGCCCAGCGCCGCGACGCCCTCATCGCCGAACTCGACGCCCACCCCACCGCCTGAACACGCCAAGGGCCCCGCACCCGCCCGGTACGGGGCCCCGCCCACCGGCCACTCACCCCACCCAGGTCACCGACTGGCCGTGCTCACCCGTGTAGGCCACCACCCGACCGTCCAACGCCAACGTCAACCGCGCCTCCCGATCAGGACGCGCCCGCTCCCACCCCGCGAACACCCGCCACCCCTCGTTCGACACCCAGTGCCCCCGCACACCCCGCACCACCTCCTCGAACGCCGCCACCCCCGCAGGCGACACATACGCCAACACCGCACTGTGGAACACCACCACCGTGGCCCCCTCCGGAGCCATCGCCACCACCCGCGGCACACACTCCACCAGATCCCCCGCCACCATCAGCGGCGGGTCGGCCGCCACCACCCGAGCCGCCGCACGCAACCGCCCCCTCCGCTCGGCCTCCACCGGCCCCGGCCACACCAACGACTCCAACCACGCCACATCCCCCGCATCACCCGCGTCCAACGGGTTCAGGTCAATCCCCGCCCGCCACACCACCTCCGGCACCCGATCCGGAACCGGCACCCCACCGAACGTGTCGCACTCCAGCACCACCCCACCCTCCCCGGGCCCCACCGGCACACCCCCGTCGAAGGAGTACCGGTACCGGTCGGGATACAGACACAGCCCCGCCGACGCCCCCACCTCCACCAACGCCAACGGCCCCGGCAACGACGCCAACACCGGCAGCAACGTCGCACACCGCCGCACCTCGTTGGTCTGGGTGCAGCGCTCCAACACCACCCGCTCCACACGCTCCCAGTTCCGCACCACCCAGCCCCGAAACTCCGGCCACTCCTCCACCGGCCCACCCAGATACCGCACCGCCGCCAACAGCAGGTTCGGCTGACGCTTGTTCCCCGCCGGCAACCTCATCACCAACCGCACCATCTCAGGGTCGGCGGCCACCCCCAACGCGATCCGCTCGTAGACGGGCGAGGACCCAGCCGCGTAGTGCCGCGCGAACCCCCGGTACCGGCGCGCGACAGCCGCCTCCTCCTCAGCGATGCCCGCCACACCCTCCACCACGACCCCCTCTTTGCCGCACGGCCCTCTTCCCACCCCGCCCCTACCACACCCCCCCCCCCCCCCCCCCCTC